>NZ_LZZU01000006.1:0-300950 GCF_014170355.1 Cupriavidus sp. UME77 | reverse complement strand
TATGTACGGAAGAGATAACCGCTGAAAGCATCTAAGCGGGAAACTCGCCTGAAGATGAGGATTCCCTGGAGCCTTGAGCTCCTTGAAGGGTCGTTCGAGACCAGGACGTTGATAGGCTGGGTGTGGAAGCGCAGTAATGCGTTAAGCTAACCAGTACTAATTGCCCGTAAGGCTTGATCCTATAACCAGTGTGTTTCTACCTGGTGTGAGTGTCGCGTGCCGCTGCAGCAGCAAAAAGCAGCTTGGCCGATACGCACAACCTATTTACTACATCCCTATTCGCTGCGTTGAGCACACCTCAACGCAGCCACCGTTTATGCCTGGTGACCATAGCGAGTTGGAACCACCCCTTCCCATCCCGAACAGGACCGTGAAACGACTCCACGCCGATGATAGTGCGGATACCCGTGTGAAAGTAGGTAATCGCCAGGCTCTCCCTTGAAACCCCCCAGTACGAAAGTACTGGGGGGTTTTGCTTTTATGGCTGCGGTTTTGTGGCTGTGGATTTGAAAGACAAGCAGGGGTCTATTTCGTCGACGGCCGCAGGGCCCGCATTCCAAGTTTTGCAACGGCGACCACAGCCGTGACCAGTGCTCCTGCAACGATGCCTGCTAAAGCATTGATCAATACCGGTCCCAGCATTCCCAATCCACTGCCGACTAGCGGTACGCCTGCCAGTATTTCCGTCGTCGGCTCCACCAGATGATGTGCGGCAGGGATCCCATGCACCAGAATCCCGCCGCCCACCAGGAACATAGCTACGGTTCCCACTACGGAAAGCGCGCGCATCAGCCAAGGCGCCAAGCGCAGGATACTGCGCCCGGCGGCGCGCGCGGCCGTCGAGGTCTTCTGGCTCAAGTACAAGCCCGCATCGTCGAGTTTGACGATGCCCGCCACTAATCCGTACACCCCGACCGTCATGATCAAGGCGATGGTCGACAGCACCGCAACCTGAGTGCCGAACGTCGCACCGGACACGGTCCCAAGCGAGATCACGATGATCTCTGCCGACAGGATGAAGTCCGTGCGCACCGCTCCACGGATCTTGGCTTTCTCATAGGCAGCCCCATCGGTCTCGAGGCTTGCAGCTTCGGACTTGCTCCCGGCATGGCTTGCGTCTTCCCCTGAATCACTATGCAGGACGCTGTGGGCAATCTTCTCGAAGCCTTCATAGCAAAGAAAGGCACCGCCGGCCATTAGCAGCGGCACGATGGCCCAAGGCGCTGTCGCGCTGATCGCCAGCGCAGCCGGCACAAGTATCACCTTGTTGCGCAAGGATCCCAGCGCGACCGCCCACACGACAGGTAACTCACGATCGGCTTTCACGCCGCTGACCTGCTGCGCATTCAAGGCGAGGTCGTCGCCCAGTACGCCGGCCGTTTTCTTGGCCGCCAGCTTGCTCATGGTGGCCACGTCGTCGAGGATGGAGGTAATGTCGTCGATCAGCAGAAGCAGGCTGGTGCCAGCCATATCCAAAGCTCCTATGCAGGTGAGAACGCGTGCCTCGTCATGTAGACGGATCACGCCCGATACTGTGCCACAGGCGTCGCAAGCGAGGTGGGCCATCGCCAATCTGACAGTTCAGAATGAAAATGGAGACAACCCCGGCATCCGGCAAAAAGACCGCCGACGAACTGCTCAAGGATGCGCGGATTGGCCATGTTAGGATCCCAGCGAGGCACCGGGAGATGACCATGGTTCAAAAGCTGTTCTACGAATTGCCAGCGGATGAGCGTGAGAGTTTCGAGTCCGCTTGCGCACGGCATGGATTTGTGCAGCAGGATTTCGATGTCGCAGCAGAGGAGGGCACTCCGCTAGCCGGCAGGCCGAGTCATACTCCGCGGGAAATCACCGTCGCCCGTGTAATCGGAGGCGAAGTTCGGCGCTATCCAGACAGGGCGGGGACTTCGTGGACCGCAGCGTTCGAGCAAGATCTGGCGCGGGATGTCTTTGGCTTCCCTCTTGCCGATTAGTTGGTTGTTCACTTTCGCCCATGCGACGTTCATCGTGATGGCGTCCGGCGTCCAGTTCAGCGCGATAGCCCGGGAAGGCATCTGATTTTAATGCTCAAGCGGGAGCCCTTCTCCCAGATGCCAATGCCTGTGCCTGTGCCTATTGGTCAGGGAAATCGTGAGGTCGCCAGAGAACCAAGTAGCCTTCAAAGGTGTCGCTGCATCGGGAATGATTGTGTCGATCGGCACCTCCTTGGGATAGCGACAGGGCGAAATGCTGATGTTGGGTTCCGTCCGAGACCTCTATTCTGTCTGTTCCACTAAGCTGCCGACATCTACACCCGCCAACCCGTGCCCAGGAGGCAACCAGGGATCGCCGCGACTTTCTTGCCCTTCTTGGCGGCGTGCTGCTGCTTACCGGTCGCGCGGGTGCGGAAGACCTGATCGGGGAGAGCCTGAACGGCGATTGGCTGGTATCGGTGTCCGGCGAGGCGCGCGAGCGCCTGCTGCGGATTGCCGGCGCGGCTATGGCAGGTGGGCAACTGAGTGCGGGTGACTTGCGCTACTGCTGGCTGGATGCGAAGGCCTTCGCGCCGGCACGCGACTTCAGGGGCAGCGTGAGCGGCGACACGCTGCGCATCGCGTTCTACACCAATGCCAATTCGTTGATCGAGGCGGAGTTGCGTGTGGGTGAGCAGACCATCCTGGGCACTTTCATCAACGCCAAGGGCCGCAAGGCTGAGGTGCGGCTCACATGGCTGTCGGCTGATGAGGTCAATGCGCTGCGTGCCGACGCGACGCAGGCGGGCGGTCCAAGGAAGGGCGGTGTAGGTCGCTATCCTGCACAGGGTCGCCTGGTTGCCGGTCCAGGCTCGCGCATCGTGCTCGGCTATGTTGGCGCGGTCAACTGCCCCGCGTGCCGCGGCTATGAGGCTGAGTATTTCGGTCGCACGGAGAAGATGAAAGTCTCGCTGCCGGCGTTCGACCAGATCGACTACATCACTATCAAGCTAGGCGGCTTTCGTGGGGTGGTCCGGCCGCAAGACCTGCCGCCTTACCTGTCCTGGGCCGGTGGCGATCGGCCTGGCGGCAGGCCGATCCTGCAGAACCATGGCACACCGTTTTTCCTGGCGGCGGTGGGTGAGCAGATCTGGGGGCAGGGGCATGGTGTGTCGGGGCTGGAAGGCATCGTGCTGCCGCAGATCCGGCTGGCGCTGGCTGAACGCGGCATGACGTAGAGCATGAATCGACGGCCCTGCCGTTAGGCGGCGGGGTGGGGATGAGGGTGCTGAGTATTCCCACCGTGGGAATATGGCGGGAATAGAACACCGCTTTGGGACGCACAAACAAAAACAGCGCCTTGGCTAAGGCGCTGTTTTGTAAAGCAAATTCTTGGGGTGGCTGATGGGACTCGAACCCACGACGACAGGAATCACAATCCTGGACTCTACCAACTGAGCTACAGCCACCGTCGATGTCGTTCTGCTTGGTGCCGAACGACGAAGAACAAGATCATACAATGCAAAGAGCCGGATGGCTAGTACTCTGCACAAATTTTTTTAGTGCCACCTGCTTAACCAGCCAGCTTGGAGGATTCCTCCAACTCGAGCATTCGGCAGATAGCGGCCATGCTGCCAACCATGGTGCGTCGTTGTGCGCCCTGGTAGATGCGTACGCCTTTGGACTGGCGGAAGGGCACGGGCTTGACGGGGCGGCGGGCGGAGAGGCGGTTGGCTGGCAGCATGGCTACACCTGGTGACTTGCAACAACAGTTAGCGGTACCCGCTACGCGGGTGCGTTGGCACAATCGGGTGTCGGCTTGTACGGGCTTCGCCCGCCTCAGCCGCACTCGTCAGAAGGCGCCGGGGCGGATGAGGCCGACAGCGATGCCCTCCAGTGAGAACTCTTCACGGCCGGCTTGCACGATGATGCTGGGGAAGTCGGGGTTCTCGGCAATCAGCTCGATGGTGTCGCCGCGGCGGTTGAGGCGTTTGACGGTGACGTCGTCGCCCAGGCGCGCTACAACGATCTTGCCGTTGGCGGCTTCGCTGGCGCGCTTGACGGCGAGCAGGTCGCCATCAAGGATGCCGGCGTCGCGCATGCTGAGGCCACGGACCCGGAGGAGGTAATCGGGCTGCACGTCGAACACCGAGGCGTCGACCTGGTATTGGCGATCGATGTGTTCGGCGGCGAGGATCGGGCTGCCGGCTGCGACGCGCCCGACCAGTGGCAGGGTTAGCTGCATGACGCCGGCCATAGGCAGGGAGAACTGGTCGGGTAGCTCCGAGTCGCTGCGGGAGACCTTGAGGCGGATGCCGCGGGAGGCGCCGGGGGTGAGCTCGATCACGCCTTTGCGGGCCAGGGCACGTAAGTGTTCCTCGGCTGCATTGGGTGAGGAGAAGCCGAACTTGGCGGCGATCTCAGCGCGCGTGGGCGGGAAGCCCGTGTGCTGGAGGCTGCTGCGGATCAAGTCGAAAATCTGCTGCTGTCGCGGTGTCAGGGTCGCCATGGTCGCCGGTGTTTGAAAACACTGTATGTTTAAACAGTATGCTGTGATTTTATACAGTATCGAGTGAAGTGCAAGCGGAATTTTTGGGAGTTTGCGCATTGACAGGTGCGTCCCACGGATCTTGGCGCGTGCCGTGATGAGCGGGCAGAGGGTTACAATCCGCGGCACCTGAAGCGTGTTGCGCTGCTTGCTGTTCAACTTTTCTGGCTCCCGACCACATTCCCGCCATGTCTCTCCTGCCTCGTGTCGTCGTGCTCGCTACTGGCGGCACCATTGCCGGTTCTTCTTCCAACCCAGCTAGCAGCGCGAAGTACCAGGCGGCGACGGTGCCGGTGACAGCGCTGCTCGACGCGGTACCGGCGCTGGGCGCGGTGGCGCGGATCGAGGCCGAGCAGGTTGCACAGGTAGATAGCAAGGACATGTCGTTCGCGCTCTGGTCCAGGCTGGTGGGGCGCGTGGCGTACTGGTCCGCGCAGCCCGATGTGTCAGGCATTGTCATTACGCACGGCACCGATACCCTGGAAGAGACGGCCATGTTGCTGCACTTGGCTTGCGTGGGTACGGTGCCAGTTGTGCTGACGGCTGCGATGCGGCCGTCGACCTCGTTGTCGGCGGATGGCCCGTTGAACCTGCTGGATGCGGTGCGCGTAGCGGCGGATGTCGGCGCGATGGCCAAGGGCGTGCTGCTGGTGATTAATCAGGAGATCCACGCAGGGCGCGATGTGATGAAGGCGCACACATCGGCGGTGAATGCGTTTGTGTCGCCGGTATCCGGGCCGATTGGCTTTGTTCAGGACAACCTGGTGCGCTTTGTGCGCACCCCCGGCCGCTTGCCGGCCAGGGCCTGGCCGGTCCCTTGCGCATGGCCGCAGGTCGAGATCGTGGCCAGCTATGCGGAGCCGGGCCGGATCGTGGTGGATGCCTTGGCGCAGGCGGGCGTGTCGGGCCTGGTCGTGGCGGCCGCTGGCAACGGGTCGGTTCACCAGTCGCTGGTGGAGGCATTAGCTGACGCTGCTGGCGCGGGCGTGGCAGTGGTACGCAGTTCGCGCACAGGGGCAGGGCATGTGGCGATTCCTGCATCTCCCCGGCCGGCGGCGGGAATTTTTGTTTCGGCCGGCGACCTCAATCCTTATAAGGCACGCGTGCTCCTGGCGCTGGCTCTGGCTGCGGAGCCAGGATTGGCAAAGGATCCGGCGGCGCTGCAGGCACTATTCACTGAAAACTGAGGCGGCTTGCTCCCGATAGCAAAAGCACGCTATACTTTAAGGCTATTCAACCTTGCTGCACCGGACATGGCGCTCGGGCAGCTTATCCAAAAGGAGCGTCAATGCGTCATTACGAAATCGTATTTATCGTCCATCCGGACCAGAGCGAACAAGTCCCGGCCATGATCGAGCGTTACAAGACGCTGGTCACGTCCCAGGAAGGCCAGATCCACCGCGTGGAAGACTGGGGTCGCCGTCAGATGGCCTACATGATCCAGAAGCTGGCCAAGGCTCACTACGTTTGCCTGAACATCGAATGCGGCAAGGAAACCCTGGCTGAACTCGAACACGCGTTCAAGTTCAACGATGCTGTGCTGCGCCACCTCATCGTTCAGACCAAGAAGGCTGAAACCGCACCGTCCCCGATGATGAAGGAAGTGCAGCGCGAAGAAGCTCGCAAGGCCGCGCAACAGACCAGCGAAGTCCAGGCCGCCTAAGTGCGGACTGTTGTGGTTGCCGCCGGCGTTGATCGCCGCGGCGGCAAGTGCGGGCATCGGTGCGGGAGAGTGCGTTGAACCAGTTAAGGCTCTGCGCAACGCTCGCGGAACGCGATGCCTTGCGTTACACCCCGGCCGGGGTCCCCGTGGTCAACTGCATCTTGCAGTACGCGGGCGAGACGGTCGAGGCGCAAACGCCCAGGCAGGTGGAGTTCGCCATCGCCGCCATGGGAATTGGTCAGATCGGCCAGCGGCTTGAGCGTACCCCGCTCGGCGCGATGCTCGACTGCGAAGGATTCCTGGCCCGCAGGCACCGCAACAGCAAGGCTCTCGTCTTTCACATCACTGGATGTAAAGCATTCGAAAAGGATTGAATCATGGCATTCGTCAAACGTGACAACAAGAACAAGAAGCGCTTCCAACAGCAAAACCCGCTGTTCAAGCGCAAGCGCTTCTGCCGCTTCACCGTGGCTGGCGTGGAACAGATCGACTACAAGGATCTGGACACCCTGAAGGATTTCATCGGCGACAACGGCAAGATCACGCCGGCCCGCCTGACCGGCACCAAGGCGCACTATCAGCGTCAGCTCGACACGGCCATCAAGCGCGCGCGTTTCCTCGCGCTGATGCCCTACACCGACCTGCACAAGAACTGATCGGCCCTAGGTCCGTTAAGGAGAAAACACGATGCAAATTATTCTGCTTGAAAAAGTCATCAACCTGGGCAACCTGGGTGACATCGTTCGCGTGAAGGACGGCTACGCCCGTAACTTCCTGATCCCGAACAAGAAGGCCCGCCGCGCTACCCAGACCGCTATCAGCGAGTTCGAAGTCAAGCGCGCTGAACTGGAAAAGGCAGCCGCTGAAAAGCTGGCAGCTTCGCAAGCTGAAGGCGAAAAGCTGAGCGGCCTGACCGTGCAAATCACCCAGAAGTCGGGTGTGGACGGCCGCCTGTTCGGTTCGGTGACCAACGCCGACATCGCTGAAGCCCTGGCTGGCCAAGGCTTCAAGGTCGAGAAGGCGCAAGTGCGCCTGCCGAATGGTCCGCTGAAGGTTGTTGGCGACCACCCGGTCAGCGTCTCGCTGCACACCGACGTGCTGGTCGACGTGACGGTTTCCGTCCTGGGCGAACACGTCTAAGCATCGGCCTTGCTGCCGGTTCCCACTTGTCCTTCGGGCTGGTGGGAGCCAGATGGCAGCGCCGCTTGCTTGACCAAACAAAAAGGCAGGAGCATCGCGCTCCTGCCTTTTTGTTTGGCTGTGCCCCTTGCTTGCCTGATTGCCCGATTGCTACAGGGCGGGGCCGGTTGTCCCGCCGTCACACGGCAGGATGCCCCAACAGCCGGCTGCGAATTCTCCGCCGGCTCGCTGGCGCCGACCGTTATAATCCCCCCCTATGAACGCGCCTGTCGCAGACCCCCAACTAGACAATCTCAAGGTACCGCCGCATTCCATCGAGGCCGAGCAATCGGTGCTGGGTGGCCTGCTGCTGGACAATGCCGCCTGGGACCGTATCGCCGACTTCCTGAACGAAGCCGATTTCTATCGCTTCGATCACCGGATGATCTTCCAGAGCATCTCCCGATTGATCGCCGCCACCAAGCCGGCCGACGTCATCACCGTCTACGAGTCGCTGCAAGGTGCTGGCAAGGCGGAAGAGGTGGGCGGTCTGGCCTATCTGAATTCCCTGGCGCAGAACACGCCTAGCGCGGCCAATATCCGCCGCTATGCGGAGATCGTGCGCGAGCGCTCGGTGCTGCGCAAGCTGGTGACCGTGGCCGACGATATCGCTACCGCAGCCTTCGCCCCCAAAGGGCGCGAGGTGCGGGAACTGCTCGACGAGGCGGAATCCAAGGTGTTCGCCATCGCCGAGGAAGGCTCGCGCGGGCAGAAGGGGTTCCAGGAAATCCAGCCGCTGCTGACCCAGGTGGTCGAGCGCATCGACGAACTGTACCACCGTGACTCGAGCACCGACGTCACCGGCGTGCCTACCGGTTTTATCGACCTGGACCGCATGACCAGTGGTATGCAGGCCGGCGACCTGATCATCGTGGCGGGACGCCCCTCCATGGGTAAGACCGCTTTCTCGCTGAATATCGGCGAGCACGTGGCGGTGGAGCAGGGCCTGCCGGTGGCCGTGTTCTCAATGGAAATGGCGGGCACGCAGCTGGCCATGCGTATGCTGGGCTCGGTCGGTCGGCTTGACCAGCACCGCCTGCGTACCGGCCGTCTGCTTGACGAAGACTGGCCGCGGCTCACGCACGCCATCCAGCGCATGAACGATGCGCAATTGTTCATCGACGAAACGCCGGCACTGAGCTCGATGGAGCTGCGCGCGCGTTCGCGCCGGCTGGCACGCCAGTGCGGCCAGCTCGGGCTGATCGTCATCGACTACCTGCAGCTGATGTCAGGCTCGGGCGGCGGGGAAAACCGCGCCACCGAAATTTCGGAAATCTCGCGCTCGCTCAAGGGCCTGGCCAAGGAACTCAACTGCCCGGTGATTGCACTGTCCCAGCTGAACCGAAGCCTGGAGCAGCGCCCGAACAAGCGCCCGGTGATGTCCGATTTGCGTGAATCCGGCGCTATCGAGCAGGATGCCGACGTGATCCTGTTTATTTACCGCGACGAGGTTTACAACCCCGATTCGCAGGACAAGGGCACGTCCGAGATCATCATCGGCAAGCAGCGTAACGGCCCAATTGGCACCGTGCGGCTGACGTTCCTGGGGCAGTTCACCAAGTTCGACAACTTCAGCGGTGGCCCCGCCTTCTTCGACAACGACAACTGAAGCCAGTCCTGGCGCGGCTTGCCGGGCCTCGTGGCTCGGTGGCCACAGTCGATCGTGCTTGCCGCGTGTCAAAGTCCCCCGGCATCGCCGCACAAACCTGTAAAATATTGCGTTTTGATGACAGCCGCCCTCGGGCGGCTGTCGTTTAATGCGTATCCGCCTGATTCAGTAACTACCCGCGGCGCCCCCGCGCTTCGACAAGGAACATTCCATGTTCGGCCGATTCATGCCCACTGAGGGCAAGTTCTTCGAATACTTCAACCAGCATGCCGATTGCGCGGTGACCGCCGCCCGCGAGCTGGAAGTGCTGGTCAACGACCTGCCCAATGCAGAGGCCCACGCTCGCCGCGTGCAGGCCACGGAAAAGAAAGCCGATCGCATCACGCATGACACGATCGACCTGCTGCACAAGACCTTCATCACGCCGCTGGACCGCGATGAGATCCACAAGCTCATCACCACCATGGACGACATCCTCGACCTGATGGAAGACGTGGCTGAAACCATCTCGCTGTACGACGTGACCAGCCTGACCGATGAGGCGCGCAAGCTGGCCTCCATCTGCGTGCAGTGTTGCGACCAGGTCAAGATCGCGGTCGGCCTGCTCGAGGACATGAGCAATGCCGGCGCCATCCTGAAGACGGCGCAGCAGATCGACCAACTCGAGTCCGAGGCTGATCGCGTGATGCGCGCCGCCATGTCCAAGCTGTTCCGCGACGAAACGGACGTCAAGCGCCTGATCAAGCTGAAGGCGATCTACGAGCAGCTCGAAACCATTACCGACAAGTGCGAGGACGTCGCCAACATTCTCGAAGGCATCGTCCTGGAAAACGCCTGAGGCACAAATCGGCATGCAAACAATACAAATGAGCCTGTGGGTCATTGGCCTGCTGGTGGCTCTCGCCCTGCTGTTCGATTTCATGAACGGCTTTCACGATGCCGCCAACTCGATTGCCACGGTGGTGTCGACGGGCGTGCTCAAGCCGCACCACGCGGTGGCCATGGCGGCCATGTGCAACGTGGTGGCGATTTTCATCTTCCACCTGAAAGTGGCGGCAACCGTTGGTACTGGCACGATCGACGTCAACATCGTCGATCACTACGTGATCTTCGGTGCCCTGATGGGTGCCATTGCCTGGAACCTGATCACCTGGTACTACGGCATTCCCTCGTCGTCCTCGCACGCGCTGATCGGTGGCTTGGTCGGGGCCGCGGTGGCCAAGAGCGGCACCAGCGCACTGGTGGGCGGCGGTCTTCTCAAGACCGTGGCTTTTATCGTCATTTCGCCGCTGCTGGGCTTTCTGCTCGGCTCGCTGATGATGGTGATCGTGGCCTGGACATTCTTCCGTACACCGCCGTCGCGGGTCGATCGCTGGTTCCGCAGGCTGCAACTGGTCTCGGCATCGCTATACAGCCTGGGCCATGGCGGCAATGACGCGCAGAAGACCATCGGCATCATCTGGATGTTGCTGATCGCCAGCGGCCACGTGGCGCAGGGCGGTGCGGAGCCGCCGATCTGGGTCATCGTTTCCTGCTACGTGGCGATTGGCATGGGCACCATGTTTGGCGGCTGGCGCATCGTGCGTACCATGGGCCAGAAGATCACCAAGCTCAAACCGGTAGGCGGCTTCTGCGCGGAGACAGGCGGCGCCATCACGCTGTTCATCGCCTCGGCGCTGGGTGTGCCGGTGTCGACCACCCATACCATCACCGGCGCCATCGTCGGCGTGGGCTCGGTGCAGAAGATGTCGGCGGTGCGCTGGGGTGTGGCCGGCAACATCGTCTGGGCCTGGGTGCTGACGATTCCCGCATCCGCCTTCATGGCCGCCATCGCATGGTGGATTGGCCGGCATATCCTCTAAGCCTTCGGGCGATCGGATTCCCGCTCGACAAGCAAGCAAAAAGCCAGGCGCAATGCCTGGCTTTTTGCTTGTTGGGAAGGCCGGAGCCGATGGCTATCTATCGATTGGCGAAAGCGGCAATCGGATCGTCATCCACGGGGGCCGGGGGTACAACGGAAGGCGGCGGTGCTGCTGGTGCGGCCGGGGGCGCGACCGATGCCGGCGCCTGGTTGATTCCCGATGCAACCCGCCGCGCGCCGTTGTACCGGGAGGCCCAGTATGACTTGCTCATGTCTTCGAGCCGAACCGTGCCGCCGGTGGATGGCGCGTGGACAAAGCGGTTCTGCCCGACATAGATGCCGACATGCGAATTGGCCCGGCCGGTGGTATTGAAGAAAACCAGGTCGCCCGAGGCCACCTGGCTGCGCTCCAGCGAGACGCCGCGGTCGCCCATGGCTTCGGTGGTGCGTGGCAGGTTGACGTTGGCGGCGCGCAGCACCACATAGCGAACCAGGCCGCTGCAGTCGAAGCCCGAGTCAGGCGTATTGCCGCCGTAGCGATAAGGCGTGCCAACCAGCGACATCGCCTGGATGGAGACTTCTTCCAGCCCGGCGCTGGGATCCACCATGGGGGTGCCTGCCGGGCGCGGCTGGGCGCTATAGCGCCCAGGCGGCGGCGTCGAAGCGCAGGCGGCGAGCAGCAATGCCGCCGAGCAAAGCAGGGGCAGGCGGGCGGTGTGGAAGACGTGGGCCAGGCTGGGCACACGTCTTCCGGCAGTGGCTATCTGGCGCAGAGGCATCCTTCTTGGTCCGATCCCGGGCCAGGAGCCGTGGCGTGAAGGGTGCCGCCCGGCGAGGGTGCCTCCCCTGGCGCCTTACCAGCGCAATTGCGCGTTGTAGGTGCCCGTACTCACGTTGACCGACTTGGCCTGTCCCTTATAAGTCGCTTCGATATTGTAGCTGCCTTGCGGGGCCTTGATCAGGCACTTGGGCCCGGAAGCGGTAAAGCTGGCCACTTCGTGGCCTTCGCGCATCATCTTGACGGCCACGTCGGCGAGGAATTCGCCGCGCTCGCCCTGGGTGAACAGCAGGCCCATGTTGAAGTTCTTTTGCTGCGCGGCCAGTTGCTGCTGTTCGTCCGCGGCAATGCCGCCGCAGATGTAGCTGACGGGTCCCATGGTGCGGATTACCATTTCGTCAGCGGCGAGCGCGGGACCCGCAAGCAACGAGGCTGCGGCAATTGCGACGCTGCTGGCCAGCGCGAGCCGCAGCGGTGTGTGGTGCAGGTGGTTGTCCATCAATGTCTCCATCGATCCAACAAGCCGGGAGGGGCAAAAAAAAGCGCCCGCCAAGCGCCGGCACGCAAGATGCCGAAATGGCGGGCGCTCCGGATGCTTTGATGCTAGGCCACGCCGGCAGGCAAATCTGCCGGTCGTGGTCCTACAAGGCATCCGATGGTTCCAGAGGTTGTGAAAGCCTAGTCTTCAGCGATGATGCGCCCCTTAGACCCTTAGAGGACATCCGCGGCATGGTCGGCCAGGCGCGAGCGTTCGCCGCGCGCCAGCGTCACATGGCCACTGTGGCTCCAGCCCTTGAACCGGTCGACCACGTAGGTGAGGCCGGACGATCCTTCGGTCAGGTAAGGCGTGTCGATCTGCGCGATGTTGCCCAGGCAGATGATCTTGGTGCCAGGGCCGGCACGCGTTACCAGCGTCTTCATCTGCTTGGGCGTCAGGTTCTGGGCCTCGTCGATGATGACGAACTTGTTGACGAAGGTGCGTCCGCGCATGAAGTTCATGCTCTTGACCTTGATGCGCGAGCGGATCAGTTCCTGGGTAGCCGCGCGACCCCACTCGCCGGCGCTGTCGTCGCTCTTTTGCAGCACTTCCAGGTTGTCGTCGAAGGCGCCCATCCAGGGCTGCATCTTTTCTTCCTCGGTGCCCGGCAGGAAGCCGATGTCCTCGCCGACTGGCACGGTGGCGCGGGTGACGATGATCTCGTTGTAGAGCTTCTGGTCGAGCACCTGCTCCAGGCCCGCGGCAAGCGCCAGCAGGGTCTTGCCGGTACCGGCCTGGCCCAGCAGGGTGACGAAGTCGATCTCCGGATGCATCAGAAGGTTGAGCGCGAAGTTCTGCTCGCGGTTGCGGGCGGTCACGCTCCACACATTGTTCTTGTGGTGCGTGTAGTCCTTGAGCGTTTGCAGCAGCGCAGTCTTGCCGTTGATTTCCTTGACCTGGGCGTACAGCGGCAGGCTGCCGTCGCTGGGTTCCAGGTAGACAAACTGGTTGACCAGGAAGGAGGGCACCAGCGGGCCTGTCAGGCGATAGAACATCGCGCCGGACTTCGGGTCCTGCCAGCTTTCCACGCCCTTGCCATGCTTGGCCCAGAAGTCGTTGGGCAGCAGCATCACGCCCGAGTACAGCAGGTCCTTGTCCTCGAGGACCTGGTCGTTGAAGTAATCCTCGGCGGGCAGGCCGAGCGCGCGCGCCTTGATGCGCATGTTGATGTCTTTGGACACCAGCACGACCTGGCGCTCCGGGAACTGCTGCTGCAGGGCGCTGACCACACCCAGGATCTGGTTGTCCGCCTTGCCCTGCGGCAGGCCGTCGGGCAGCTTGATCTCATTGAGCTTGGTTTGCAGGAACAGCTTGCCCTGCGCGTCGCGGTTGCCCAGCTTGGCGAGCGGCAAGCCGTCGTCGAGCACGCCGTCGGTGCCGCCCACCAGCGCGTCGAGCGTGCGGCTGACGGTGCGGGCGTTGCGCGCGACTTCGCTCATGCCCTTCTTGTGGTTGTCCAACTCCTCGAGCGTCATCATCGGCAGATAGACGTCGTGCTCTTCGAAGCGGAACAGCGAGGACGGGTCGTGCATCAGCACATTGGTGTCCAACACGAACAGCTTGCTGGGGCCGGTGTGCTTCTGCATGCGACGGTTGGTCGTGCCGGGGGCCTTGGCGGGCGCCTTTGGCACGGCGGCCAGCGATGGCACGGACTTCAGCGCCGACGGCGGCGCATCCTTGGTGCGCGCTCGTGTCGAACCGCTGGCACTGGCCACCACGGCCGGTGCATTTTCCGCTTTGCTAGTTCCGGTTTCCAGCAAGGCCACACGCTCCAGCGCCGGCACAGGTTTCTTACCCTGCGACGCTGATTTGGCCTTAGTCAGCTTGGTCACCGGGGCGAATTCGCTCGGGTCAAGCAATTGGGCAGGCTTGGCGGGCATGGTCGGCAGCGGCATGCTAGGCTTTCCTTTCAGGGGGAGAAGACGGCTGGAAAACGGCGCAGGACACTGGCGCGGCCGCATGGCGCCGCGTACTTGGGGATCGTGTCCTGTGCGCACAAAACACACAAACAAAAAAGCCGCCAACCTGGGTAGCAGGTTTGGCGGCTTTTTTTCGGACCGGAGACACGGCAGGTCCGCTACCGGCCTGTGGCAGGGTGCGCCTGGGCCGGGACGATGAAGCAGCGTGGCATCCGGATCTTGAACTCATTAAAGGTCAATGTATCCGAAGGTTTTCTCTTTTGCAATCGCTTGCCGAGAGGACTTTTGAAGGTGTTGCTGCGCCGCATTAAAGCGCCGGGCCGAATCGCCGTGGATCGAGCCCCGGATCAGAGTCCGCGCACGATTTCCAGCACCTCGTCGACGTGGTTGGGCACCTTGATGCCGCGCAGCGCATGGCGCAGGATGCCCTTGCCGTCGATGATGAAGGTGCTGCGCTCGATGCCGCGCACTTCCTTGCCATACATTTTCTTCATCTTGATGACATCGAACAGATGGCAAACGGCTTCATCGCCATCGGAGATCAACTCGAAGGGCAGTTCCAGCTTGGCCTTGAAGTTCTCGTGTGACTTCAGGCTGTCGCGCGAGATGCCGAAGACCACCGTGCCCGCCTTGACGAAGTCGTCATGCTGGTCGCGGAAGTTCATGGCTTCGGTGGTGCAGCCCGGGGTGTTGTCCTTGGGATAGAAATACAGGACGACGGTCTTGCCGCGCTGGGCGGCGAGGCTGAAGGTGCCGCCGGTGGCGGGCGCGCTGAAATCGGGTACGGGCTGGCTGAGACTGGCTGTTGTCATTCTTATGGCTCCTGGGAGGGACAGGAAGGAGGTGGCTGCGTGAGTGCGGCCACCATGGTGGCGGCAGATGGGGGCGGGGCGGCTAACTTCAAGCGTGGCGTGTGCCTAACTTGCGAGAACCGGCCCCCGGGCCGCCGGGCGGGCTCAGGCAGGCTCCTCCAGCAGCAGGATGGCCGCCACTTTGCGGCCTTCAGCCATCAGGATGTTATATGTGCGGCAGGCGGCCTGCAGATCCATGGCGTCCACCCCAACATGCAGGCGCGCCAGTGAGGCGGTCAGCCGCGGATGCGGAAAGCGCAGGCGGCTGCCGGTGCCCAGCAGCACCACCTCGGGCGAGTGCGCCAGCAGGCCCTCGAAGTGCGCGGGTTCCAGGTCTTCGAAGCGTTGCACCGGCCAGGGCCGGATCTCGCCTTCGGGCATGACCAGCACGGATTGGGTGTGGCGCACCATATTGATTTCGATATAGCCCGGGCCGTACGACGTTACCGTGTTGAGGGCATTGGGCTGGTCAGCGTGGAGTTTCAAGGGCGAACCTTATCTGGCGCTGCCCTTCGCGGCGCGCGCGGCGACTCGGCCGGGGCAGCGCAGGGCGGGTTGAGAGCTTTTTGGGGCAGGCGGGCCGGGCGGCTTTGCTGCGGCCCCGTGGTACCGGCGGCGTACGCTGCAATGCAAGAATCCCTGCCGAAGTCTGTCATAATCCGATAAATTATAGCTTTTGCCTCCCTGCCTGCCACGTTTTGCGTTGCAACGCAGCGCACAGGCTACCCGGGCCGCTCCATTTCCACCCAGATTCCCTAGATAGCCGCCGCTACCCGGCGGCGCTTGCCTCCTGCCAACATCGCCGTGAAACCGATCCAGAAATCCAACAAGCTCAACAATGTTTGCTATGACATCCGCGGCCCGGTGCTGGAGAAGGCCAAGCAGATGGAAGAGGAAGGCCACAAGATCATCAAGCTGAACATCGGCAACCTGGCTGTCTTCGGCTTCGATGCGCCGGAAGAGATCCAGCAGGACATGATGCGCAACCTGCCCAATTCGGCTGGCTACTCGGACTCCAAGGGCATCTTCGCCGCGCGCAAGGCGATCATGCACTACACGCAGCAGAAGAATATCGAGGGCGTGGGCCTGGACGACATCTACGTCGGCAACGGTGCCTCCGAGCTGATCGTGATGTCCATGAATGCGCTGCTCAACAGCGGTGACGAAGTGCTGGTCCCGGCGCCGGACTATCCGTTGTGGACCGCGGCGGTGAGCCTGTCGGGCGGCACCCCGGTGCACTATGTGTGCGACGAGGCCAATGAGTGGATGCCCGATCTGGACGATATCCGCGCCAAGATCACGCCGAATACCAAGGCCATCGTCGTCATCAACCCGAACAACCCCACCGGCGCGCTGTATTCGGACGAGTTGCTCAAGTCCATCGTGACGATCGCGCGCGAACACGGCCTGATCATCTTTGCCGACGAGATCTACGACAAGGTGCTGTACGACGGCCATAGCCACACGTCCATCGCCGCGTTGTCGACCGATGTGCTGACCGTGACCTTCAACGGCCTGTCCAAGAACTACCGCTCGTGCGGCTACCGCGCCGGCTGGATGGTGGTGTCGGGCGACAAGCGGCCCGCGCTGGACTATATCGAGGGGCTGAACATGCTGTCCTCGATGCGCCTGTGCGCCAACGTGCCGGCCCAGTGGGCCATCCAGACCGCGCTGGGCGGCTACCAGAGCATCAACGACCTGGTGGGCGAAGGCGGGCGCCTGCGCCGCCAGCGCGATCTTGCCCATGAGCTGATCACGCAGATCCCGGGTGTCACCTGCGTCAAGCCCAAGGCCGCGCTGTACCTGTTCCCCAAGCTCGACCTGTCGATGTACCCGATCCAGGACGACCAGGAGTTCATTTATGAGCTGCTGCAGGAGTCCAAGGTGCTGCTGGTGCAGGGCACTGGCTTCAACTGGGGCAAGCCCGACCATTTCCGTATCGTGTTCCTGCCCCACGAGGAAGACCTGCGCGAGGCCATCAGCCGCGTCGGGCGCTTCCTCGAGACCTACCGCAAACGCCACGGCCGCGCGGCCTGAACCGGCACGCTTGCGGCGCAATCCATTTTTCAGCAACTCAGAGTCAGATCGTCCATGAATCCCATCAAAGTAGGCCTGCTTGGCATCGGTACCGTCGGTAGCGGCACGTTCAATGTGCTGCAACGTAACCAGGAAGAAATCCGCCGCCGCGCCGGGCGCGGCATCGAGATTGCCATGGTGGCCGACCTCAACACCGAACGCGCCCGCGAGCTGACCGGTGGGCAGGTCGAGGTGGTGGCCGACGCCAACGAGGTCGTCACCCGCCCCGAGATCGACATCGTGATCGAGCTGATCGGCGGCTACGGCATTGCCCGCGAGCTGGTGCTCAAGGCCATCGAGAACGGCAAGCACGTGGTCACCGCCAACAAGGCGCTGCTGGCCGTGCATGGCAACGAGATCTTCGAAGCCGCGCGCAAGAAGGGTGTGATCGTCGCCTTCGAAGCCGCGGTGGCTGGTGGCATCCCCATCATCAAGGCGCTGCGCGAAGGCCTGACCGCCAACCGCATCGAGTGGATCGCCGGCATCATCAACGGCACCACCAACTTCATCTTGTCGGAGATGCGCGACAAGGGCCTGGACTTCGACACCGTGCTCAAGCAAGCGCAAGCGCTGGGCTATGCCGAGGCCGATCCCACCTTCGACATCGAAGGCATCGACGCCGCGCACAAGATCACGTTGATGAGCTCGATCGCCTTTGGCATGCCGGTGCAGTTCGACAAGGCCTACGTGGAAGGCATCACCAAGCTGTCGGCCGTGGATATCCGCTACGCGGAAGAGCTGGGCTACCGCATCAAGCTGCTGGGCCTCACGCGCCGCCGCGAAAACGGCATCGAGCTGCGCGTGCACCCGACGCTGGTGCCGGCCAAGCGCCTGATCGCCAACGTGGAAGGCGCCATGAACGCCGTGCTGGTCCAAGGCGACGCCGTGGGCGCCACGCTGTACTACGGCAAGGGCGCCGGCGCCGAGCCGACCGCTTCGGCCGTGATCGCCGACCTGGTCGACGTGACCCGCCTGCACACTGCCGACCCCGAGCACCGCGTGCCGCACCTGGCGTTCCAGCCGGACGAACTGTCCAGCGTGCCGGTGCTGCCGATCGAGGAAGTCACCAGCTCGTACTACCTGCGCATGCGCGTGGCGGACGAGACCGGCGTGCTGGCCGACATCACCCGCATCCTGGCTGACGCCGGCATCTCCATCGATGCCATGCTGCAGAAGGAGTCGCGTGAAGGCGAGCCGCAGACCGACATCATCATGCTCTCGCACCTCACGCTCGAGAAGCAGGTCAACGCCGCCATCGCCAAGATCGAGGCGCTGCCGACCGTGCTGTCCGCCGTCACGCGCCTGCGCATGGAAGAACTGAACTGAACGCACCGATGAAATACCAGTCGACGCGCGGCCATGAGATGCCGCAAACCTTCTCCGAGATCCTGCTGGGCGGCCTGGCCCCGGACGGCGGCCTGTACCTGCCCCGGGAGTACCCGCAGGTCACGGCCGACGAGCTGGAAGCCTGGCGCAAGCTGTCGTACGCCGATCTCGCCTTTGAAGTCCTGTCCCGCTTCTGCGACGACATCCCGGCCGAGGACCTGCGCGCCCTGACGCGCAAGACCTACACCGCCGAGGTGTACTGCAACGCCCGCCCCGGCGACAACACCGCCGACATCACCCCGCTGCGCACGCTGGGCGAAGAGGGCGGCACGCAGCTGCAGCTGCTGGGCCTGTCCAACGGCCCCACGCTGGCCTTCAAGGACATGGCCATGCAACTGCTCGGCAACCTGTTCGAGTACGCGCTCGCGCGTGCCGGACAGGAGCTGAACATCCTGGGCGCTACCTCCGGCGATACCGGCAGCGCGGCGGAATACGCCATGCGCGGCAAGCGTGGCATCCGCGTGTTCATGCTCAGCCCGCACCGCAAGATGAGCGCGTTCCAGACCGCGCAGATGTTCAGCCTGCAGGACCCGAACATCTTCAACCTGGCGGTGGAAGGGGTGTTCGACGACTGCCAGGACATTGTCAAGGCAGTCTCCAACGATCTCGACTACAAGGCTCGCCAGAAGATCGGCACGGTCAACTCGATCAACTGGGCGCGCGTGGTGGCCCAGGTGGTGTATTACTTCAAGGGCTGGCTGCTGGCTACCGACGGCCCGGGCCAGAAGGTTTCGTTCTGCGTGCCGTCGGGCAACTTCGGCAACGTCTGCGCCGGTCATATCGCGCGCATGATGGGCCTGCCGATCGACAAGCTGGTGGTTGCCACCAACGAGAACGACGTGCTCGACGAGTTCTTCCGCACCGGTACCTACCGCGTGCGCAAGTCGGCCGAGACGTATCACACCTCCAGCCCGAGCATGGACATCTCGAAGGCGTCGAACTTCGAGCGCTTTGTCTTCGACCTGCTGGGCCGCGATGGCGACAAGCTGGCCAAGATGTTCCGCGAAGACGTCGACACCAAGGGTGGCTTCGACCTGTCCGGCACACCGGAATTCGAGCGCATCCGCGCCTTCGGCTTCGTCTCGGGCCGCAGCACGCACGAAGATCGCCTCGCCACCATCCGCGACCTGTCCGAGCGCTACGGCATCACCATCGACACCCACACCGCCGACGGCGTCAAGGTCGCGCGCGAGCATCTCACGCCCGGCGTGCCGATGCTGGTGCTGGAGACCGCGCTGCCGGCCAAGTTCGCCGACACCATCCGCGAGGCGCTTGGCCATGAGCCGGCGCGTCCGGCAGCCTTCGAAGGCATCGAAAACCTGCCGCAGCGCTTCGAGGTGATGCCGGCGGATGCCGACCGGATCAAGGCTTACATCGCCGGCCACACCGGCCTGTAAGCTCCGGCCGCTGCCGGCGGTGTTCCTGCCGGCAGCGCGCCAACTCGCTACAATCAGACTTGCCGAGCAGAAATCGCACGGCCCTCGCATTGCTCCGGATGTATCGGGGGCGGTACGCGGGCCGTTTCCCATGGGCGCTGCATGGTCATGGGTTTGCGGCCTGACATTGCTTACGCTTACGCTGACTACGCTGTCTCACTTACCCGTTTTCCTCATGACCCAAGCCGCCGCGCCCGCCCGTCCCCCCATGTTGACCATGGCCCAGGCCCTCGAAGCCTTGCTGGCCGGCGCCCGCCCGCTCGCCGAGGCAGAGCGCATCGCCACGCTCGACGCCAATGGCCGCGTCCTGGCCGCGCCGGTGTCGAGCACGCTGGACGTGCCGCCGGCTGACAACACCTCGATGGATGGCTACGCGGTGCGCAGCGCCGACCTGGCGGCGCCCGGCACGCGCCTGCGGGTGGCCCAGCGCATCCCCGCCGGCCATGTCGGCACGGCGCTGGCGGCCGGCACGGCGGCGCGCATCTTTACCGGCGGGCTGATTCCGCCGGGGGCCGACGCGGTGGTCATGCAGGAGCAGTGCGTGGCGCAGGATGAGGATGTGATCGTCAATCACACGCCGCAGCCGGGCGAGTGGATCCGCCGGGCCGGCGAGGACATCCGCGCCGGCAGCGTGATCCTGCCTGCCGGCACGCGCCTGACGCCGCAGGCGCTCGGCCTGGCGGCCTCGGTGGGGCAGGCGTCGCTGGACGTGGTGCGGCGCGTCAAGGTGGCTGTGTTCTTTACGGGCGACGAGCTCGCCATGCCGGGCGAGCCGCTCAAGCCGGGCGCCATCTACAACTCCAACCGGTTCACGCTGCGCGGGCTGCTGGAAAACCTCGGCTGCGAGGTCAGCGATTTCGGCATCGTGCCCGACACCCTGGCCGCGACGCGCGACACCCTGCGCCGGGCCGCCGAGGGGCATGACCTGATCATCACCTCGGGCGGCGTCTCGGTGGGCGAGGAAGACCATATCAAGCCGGCGGTCGAGGCCGAAGGCCGGCTCAACCTGTGGCAGATCGCTATCAAGCCGGGCAAGCCGCTGGCGTTCGGCGAGGTGGCGCGCGCTGGGCAGGCGCCGGCTTTTTTCCTGGGGCTGCCGGGTAATCCCGTATCGAGCTTCGTCACCTTCCTGCTGTTTGTGCGGCCTTTCATCCTGCGGCTGCAAGGCGTGCAGGATGTGATGCCGCGCCGGCTGCCGCTGCGTGCCGATTTCGACCTGCCCAAGGGCGACCGCCGCAACGAGTTCCTGCGCGTGCGCCTCAACCAGGCCGGCGGCCTCGACCTGTTCCCCAACCAGAGCTCGGGTGTGCTCACTTCCACGGTGTGGGGCGAAGGCCTGGTCGACAACCCGCCCAACCAGCCGATCGCGCGGGGCGATACCGTGCAGTTCATCAGCTTCGATGGCCTGCTGGCATAAGGAGCGAGACCGCCATGAACATCGAACTCCGTTTTTTTGCCAGCGTGCGCGAGCAGCTGGGCCTGGGGCAGGAGCGCGTCGCGGTGCCGGCCGAGGTGGCTACCGTGGCGGACCTGCGCCATTGGCTCGGAGCCCGCGGCGGCGCCTGGGCCGAGGTGCTGGCCGAGGGCCGTGCCTTGCGCATGGCCGTGGACCACGAGGTGGCCAGTGCGGACAGCGTGTTGGCCGAGGGCTGCGAAGTGGCGTTTTTTCCGCCCGTGACCGGAGGCTGAAATGAGCGTCAGAGTACAGCGCGAGGATTTCGACCTGGGTGCCGAGGTGGCGGCGCTGCGCCGTGACCAGCCAGGCGTGGGCGCGGTGGCCAGCTTTGTTGGCACGGTGCGCGACATGAACGACGGCAGCGCGGTCAGCGCGATGGAGCTGGAGCACTATCCCGGCATGACCGAAAAGGCGCTGGCCCGGATCGAAGCGGTGGCGCGGGAGCGCTGGGCGCTGCTTGGCGTCACCATTGTGCATCGCGTGGGCCCCTTGCTGCCGCTGGACCAGATCGTGCTGGTGGCGGTAGCCTCCGCTCATCGCGGCAATGCCTTTGCCGCCTGCGAATTCATCATGGATTACCTCAAGTCCGAGGCGCCGTTCTGGAAGAAGGAGCAGACGCCGCAGGGCGCGCGCTGGGTTGACGCGCGCGTGACCGATGCGTCCGCGCTGGCGCGCTGGGGCATTCGCTCGCTCAATGCCAGCGGCGAGGCGCAGCCGCCGGAACCCTTGGGTCTCAAGCGCTGATGGGCGCGCTCGGTTTTGTAGCGGTCGGGGTCGGGGCCGCGGTGGGTGCTTGGCTGCGCTGGGCGTTCTCGGTGCTGTGGAATGCCGCCAACCCGGCATTGCCCTATGGGACGCTGGCGGCCAACCTGATCGGCGGCTACCTCATCGGGCTGGCGGTGGGATTCTTCGGGGCGCATGTGGAGTTGTCACCCGAATGGCGCTTGCTGGCGGTGACCGGCTTCCTGGGTGGCCTGACCACGTTTTCCACGTTCTCCAGCGAGGTCGTGGGCAACCTGATGGCGGGCGATTATGGCTGGGCGGCGGTGCACCTGCTGGCGCACCTTGGCGGCTCGCTGCTGCTGACCGTGCTAGGCCTGTGGACCTACCGGCT
The DNA here is from genome assembly GCF_014170355.1 of Cupriavidus sp. UME77. NCBI lineage: Bacteria > Pseudomonadati > Pseudomonadota > Betaproteobacteria > Burkholderiales > Burkholderiaceae > Cupriavidus > Cupriavidus sp. UME77. Next base: position 278,584 of record NZ_LZZU01000006.1, on the reverse strand, counting down.
GCTGGCCTGAGCGCCCGTTGAAGCCAACGAGCCTGACGACCCCAGTGAATCCAATGAATCCAATGAGTCCAGCCACCCAAGCATCTCCGCCAGCGCGGCGTTGAAGGCGGCTGGCCGTTCCATGTGCGGGGCATGGCCGGTGCCGTCGATGGTGACAAGCCGGGCAGCCGGCTGCAGTGCCAGCGTGGCCTGTCCCACTGCTGGCGAGTAGAGTCGGCTGCGCTCCCCGACCAGATGGAATAAAGGCAGGCGAGCCTGGCGCAACGCCGGGCGGTAGTCCTGGCGGGCCATGTCTTCCCACAACGCGGCAAGCGCATCCGGCGCGCACTGGCGCATGATGCCGGCGATCCGGTCCGTCTCGTGCGCATCGGGCTTGCTGCCGGCGGCCCATAAGCCGGCGCGCACCGAATCGATCAGGCGTGGCCAGTCCCGGCGCACGTGCGCGGCCATGTGGGCGGCCTGCGCGGCGTCGTAATTCGGATGCAGGCCGTGCGGCCAGTCCGCCGCGCTGGCCAGCCGCGGTGTCATGTCAATGGCGCCGATTGCCGCCAGGGGCAGGACGGGGTCCCCGCGCATCAATTCCCAGGCCACCATGGCGCCCATCGACCACCCGATCACCACCACGTCCCGCAACCCCAGGTGCCCGATCAACCCGGCAGCATCGGCGGCAAGCTGCGCCAGGCTGGCTTGTCCGGCGTGCGGCAGTGCAGCAGACAAGCCATGCCCTGCATGGTCCGGGGCGATCACACGATAGCCATCACGCGCCAGCGCGCGCTGGCCGTCGAACGCCTCGCCGGATAGCGACCAGCCGTGCAGCAACAGCAGTGCCCGGCCTTCGCCGGCCTCCCGCCAGCCGGGCCGCGAACCGGAAGCAGGGTGGCTGTCGAAGGCGGGGGCGGGCTCGGCGTTAGTCATCGCGTGCGAAGCATCCAATGGCGAACTTGCAGTCTGGGCATCTGGCCTGGCCACGTGCGCGGCCAACGCTCCGGGTAAGCCATGTATTGACATACGGATCGCTAACTTTATATCATGAAACATGAATCAGTTATCATGTTTTGAGGGTCGCCGGAGGACGCAGTTTCCGCGGTGCAATGCCGCTGCCTGACTGCTGTTTCCGGCCTGACCAGCCACTGCGGAGCCCCGATGTCCCTTACCGAATCCGGCGTAAGCCAGCCCAAGACCGCGCGCGGCCAGAAGACCCGCGAAGCGCTGCTGCGCGCCGCCGAGAAAGTGTTCGGCGAGAAGGGCTACTACGTGGCTTCGATCTCCGAGATCACGCAGGAGGCAGAGGTGGCCATGGGCACCTTTTATCTCTATTTCAAGGACAAGGAAGACATCTTCCGCGCGCTGGTGCAGCACATGCTGGAACTGGTGCGGGCCCACCTGCGCAAGCACGTGGGGCCGGCGCAGACGCAGATCGAAGCCGAGCGGCTCGGGCTCAAGGCTTTCCTGTCCTTTGTGTCGCGCCACAAGAATCTGTACCGCATCGTGCTCGATTCCTACTCGGTTGACGAAACCATCTACAGCAGTTACTTCCAGGTGTTCGCCGACGTCTATAGCCGGCGCCTGGGCAAGGCCGAGGACCAGGGCGAGATCTCGCCAGGCGACGCCGAAGTGCGGGCGTGGTGCCTGATCGGCATCAGCAATTTCCTAGGCATGCGCTATGCACTGTGGAAGCGGCCGGCGTCGATGGACAAGGTGGTCGATACGGCCTTCGACATGATCTCGCACGGGCTGGCGGCGCGATGAGCGCGTTGGTGCTGGTCGAACGTGTTGGCAGCACGGCCGTGCTTCGGCTCAATCGCGCCGAGCGGCACAACAGCCTGGTGCCGGAACTGCTCGAAGCGCTGCTGGCCGCGCTGGAGCGCATGGAGGCGGACCCGGATGTGCGCGCCGTGGTGCTGAGCCATGCGGGGCGCTCGTTTTCCACGGGTGGCGATGTCGGTGCTTTTGCCGCCTTCGAGCCGCAATGCGCGGAATTGGCGCAGTATGCGCAGCGCCTGCTCGGTCTGCTCAACGCTGCCATCCTGCGCCTGGCGGCGCTGCGCTGCCCGGTGATCGCGGCGGTGGAGGGCTGGCTGACGGGAGGCTCACTGGGTTTGGTGCTGGCCTGCGACATGACGGTGCTGGGCGAGGGCGCGCGCATTGCGCCTTACTACACCGTGGTGGGATTCAGCCCGGACGGTGGCTGGACGGCGATGCTGCCGCAACTGATCGGCGCCGCGCGCTCGCGGGCGATCCAGCTTGAGAACACTACGCTGACGGCCAGCCAGGCCGTGGCACTGGGACTGGCGACGCATCTCGCGCCGGCCCGCGAGGCCGAGGCGATGGCGTTGTCCCTGGCGGCTGGCCTGAAGGACAAGGTACCTGGCAGCGTGGCGCATACGCGCGCGCTGCTGCGCTGGGATGCCGATGTGCTGGCCGCTGGGTTGGAGCGCGAGCGCGTGGCGTTCGTGGCGCAGGTGACGAGCGCCGAGGCGGCGGCAGGCATGCGCCGCTTCCTTGGCGACGGGGGCACAGGCTAAGGCAGCAAACGGAAAGGCAGGACGGCAGGAACGAGCACAAAATCGAGCACAAAAAGCGAGCACAGCAACGAGCACAGGAAAGCGAAGCAGCAACAAGCAGGCAGGATCTGCACTTGCAACGACAAGCGACACCCTCAGAGGAGACAAGAATGCAATTCAAGCACCGAGCCGTTGGCGCCATCGCACTGGCCAGCCTGCTGGCCGCCGGCGGCGTCCTTGCCAAGGACATCCGCATCGCCCACGTCTACGACAAGACCGGGGCGCTCGAGGCCTACGCCAAGCAGACCCAGACCGGGCTGATGATGGGGCTGGATTACGCCACCAACGGCACCATGATGGTCAACGGCAACAAGCTGGTGGTGATAGAGAAGGACACCCAGGGCAAGCCCGACGTGGCCAAGGCCCAGCTTGCCGCGGCGTATAGCGATGATCGCGCGGATATCGCCGTGGGGCCGACGTCCTCCGGCACGGCGCTGGCGATGCTTCCGGTGGCCGAGGAGTACAAGAAGATCCTGCTGGTCGAGCCCGCCGTGGCGGATTCCATCACCGGCGAGAAGTGGAACCGCTACATCTTCCGCACGGGCCGCAATTCGTCGCAGGACGCCATCTCCAACGCCGTGGCGCTGGACAAGCCCGGCGTGCAGATCGCCACCCTGGCGCAGGACTACGCCTTTGGCCGTGACGGCGTGAAGGCCTTCAAGGGCGCGCTCAAGAACGCCAAGATCGTGCACGAGGAATACCTGCCGACCAACACGACGGACTTTACCGCCGGGGCGCAGCGCCTGTTCGATTCGCTCAAGGACAAGCCGGGCCGCAAGATCATCTTCATCATCTGGGCGGGCGCCGGCAACCCGTTCAAGATTGCCGATCTCGATCCCAAGCGCTACGGCATCGAGATCGCCACCGGCGGCAATATCCTGCCCGCCATGAACAACTACAAGAACTTCCCCGGCATGGAAGGCGCGACGTATTACTACTTCGGCATTCCCAAGAACAAGGCCAACGAGTGGCTGGTATCCAACCACTACACCAAGTTCAAGTCACCGCCTGATTTCTTCACCGCCGGGGGCATGACGGCTGGCATCGCCCTGGTCGAGGCGCTCAAGAAGACCAACGGCGACACCAACACCGAGAAACTGATCGGCGCGATGGAGGGCATGTCGTTCGAGACGCCCAAGGGCAAGATGACCTTCCGCAAGGAAGACCACCAGGCGCTGCAGTCGATGTACCACTTCAAGATCAAGGTCGATCCCGCGTTCGCCTGGGGGGTGCCCGAGCTGGTCCGCGAGATCAAGCCGGAAGAAATGAACGTGCCGATCCGCAACAAGCGGTGATGACAGTGGGCGCCTCTTCCATCGATACAACGGCAGCGCTCTCGCGGGCGGTGGCGGGGCCGCCCGCGCTCGAGACGCGAGACCTCACCATCCGCTTTGGCGGCCACGTAGCGGTCAACGCGGTGTCCTGCGCGTTTCATCCCGGCGAGCTGACCTGCATCGTCGGCCCCAACGGGGCCGGCAAGACCACGTACTTCAACCTCATCTCGGGCCAGTTGCCGCCCAGCGCCGGGCAGATCCTGCTCGACGGCGAGGACGTGACGCGCCTGCCGGTGCCGCACAAGGCGCTGCGCGGCATTGGCCGCGCCTTCCAGCTGACCAGCCTGTTTCCCAATCTGTCGGTGTTCGAGAACGTGCGCCTGGCGGTGCAGTCGCGCCGGCGCATCGGGCTGGATCTGTGGAGCGTGTGGAGCGCAAACCGCGCGGTCCGCGAGCAGGCCGAGGACTGTCTCGAACGGGTGGCCCTGGCCGACAAGCGCCACCTCCCGGTGGCCTCTTTGCCGCACGGCGACCAGCGCAAGCTGGAGGTGGGCATCCTGCTGGCGCTGCAGCCGCGCATCTTCATGTTCGACGAGCCGACCGCCGGCATGAGCGTGGACGAGGTGCCGGTGATCCTCGGCCTGATCCAGGAGATCAAGCGCGACAAGAGCAAGACGGTGCTGCTGGTGGAGCACAAGATGGATGTGGTGCGCTCGCTGGCCGACCGCATCATCGTGCTGCATAACGGCAACCTGATGGCCGATGGCGATCCGGCCGAGGTGATCGCCTCGCCGATCGTGCAGCAGGCGTACCTGGGTATCGCTGCCGGTGACGAGAGCCCGCAGCAGGAGGGCAGTCATGGCTGAGGCACCGGCAGCACCCGCACTATCCGCGGCATCCGCCGCACCCATCCTGAGCCTGGATGGCGTGCAGACGCATATCGGGCCGTATCACATCCTGCACGGCGTGAGCTTTGCCGTGCCGCGCGGCGGCGTGACCATGCTGCTGGGGCGCAATGGCGCGGGCAAGACCACCACGCTGCGCACCATCATGAACCTGTGGCAGGCGAGCGAAGGGCGGATCGTGTTCGACGGGGCCGACATCACGCGCCGCGGCACGCCCGCCATCGCGCAGGCCGGCATCGCCTATGTGCCGGAGAACATGAGTGTGTTTTCCGAGCTGACGGTGGCCGAGAACATGCGGCTGGCCGCGCGCAGCGGCGCGATCGACGGGCAGCGGCTTGACTGGGTGTTCCGCATGTTCCCCGCGCTGAAAATCTTCTGGCACCAGCGCGCCGGCGTGCTGTCCGGCGGGCAGAAGCAGATGCTGTCGGTGGCGCGCGCCATCATCGAGCCGCGCAAGCTGCTGATCGTGGACGAGCCGACCAAGGGCCTGGCGCCGGCCATCATCCAGAACATGATCACGGTGTTCCGCGAGCTCAAGCAGACGGACGTATCGATCCTGCTGGTGGAGCAGAACTTCCACATGGCCAAGTCGGTGGGGGACACCGTTGCCGTGATGGATGACGGGCGCGTGGTGCATACGGGAACGATGGCAGCGCTGGCGGGAGATGAAAGCCTGCAGCAGCGGCTGCTCGGATTGTCGCTGGCGGCGCACCAGTAGCGCACATCAGCGCACATCAGCGCGCATCGACAGCGGCCAGCAGGACAAGACACACAACAAGACACATAACAAGATATCGTCAGGACCGAGACAATGGCGAGTACAAGCTCCTTACCCACCACCCCGGCGACACCGGCCGATCTGCCCAAGGTCCGGCTCGACTGGACCCCGCTTGCGCTGGCGCCGCTGCTGATGCTGCTGGCCTATCCCTTGATCGGCAGCGGTTCGACCTGGCTGACGCTGACCATCGCCGGCCTTGCCATGGGCATGATCGTGTTCGTGGTGTCGTCGGGCCTGACGCTGGTGTTTGGGCTGATGGACGTGCTCAACTTCGGGCACGGCGCGTTTATCGCATTGGGAGCCTATGTGGCGGCATCCGTGCTGCTGCCGCTGGGCGCCTGGGTCGAGGCAGACAGCCTGTGGCTCAACCTGGCGGTGTTTGGCCTGGCCATCCTGGCGGCGATGGCTGCGGCGGGCGTCATTGGCTTCCTGTTCGAGCGCATCGTGGTGCGCCCGGTCTACGGCCAGCACCTCAAGCAGATCCTGATCACCATGGGCGGCATGATCGTGGCCGAGCAGCTGATCAAGGCCATCTGGGGTGCCGAGACCATCGCGCTGCAGGTGCCCACCACCTTCCGCGGCGCGGTGCTGCTGGGCGACGCGGCCATCGAGAAGTACCGGCTCATCGCCGTGGTGCTCGGGCTGGTGATTTTTATCTCCATGGTGCTGGTGCTCAACCGCACGCGCATCGGCCTGCTGATCCGCGCCGGCGTGGAGAACCGCGAGATGGTGGAGTCGCTCGGCTACCGCATCCGGCTCTTGTTCATCGGCGTGTTCGTGGTGGGGGCGGGGCTGGCCGGCATGGGCGGCGTGCTGTGGGGGCTGTACCAGCAGAACATTACGGCGTCCATCGGTGCCCAGGTCAATGTGCTGATCTTTATCGTGATCATCATCGGCGGGCTCGGCTCCACCACCGGCTGCTTTGTGGGCGCCTTGCTGGTGGGCCTGATGGCCAACTACACCGGCTTCCTGTTTCCCAAGGTGGCGCTGTTCTCGAACATCCTGCTGATGGTGATGATCCTGCTGTGGCGTCCGCAGGGCCTTTACCCGGTAGCCAAGCGCTGAGCGCCTAGGAAAAAACCATGACCCGACTGCTTTCCGGCGACCTGCCACGAAGCCGCGTGCTGACCGTGATCCTGGTGGCCATGCTGCTGGCGCTGGCGTGCGCGCCTTTCCTGTTTCCCGGTGCGCGCGCGCTCAATATGGCGGCCAAGATCTGCATCTTCGTGGTGCTGGTGGCCAGCTACGACCTGTTGCTCGGCTATACCGGCATCGTCTCCTTTGCCCACACCATGTTTTTCGGCATTGGCGGCTATGGCGTGGCGATCGCCATGTCGCGGCTGGAGCCGGGGTGGGGTGCGCTGGCGCTCGGCACGTTGGGCGCGCTGCTGGTGTCGATGCTGCTGGCCTTCCTGATCGGGCTGTTCTCGCTGCGGGTCAGGGCGATCTTCTTTGCCATGATCACACTGGCGGTGGCCACCGCCTTTGCCACGCTGGTGTCGCAGCTCTCCGAGTGGACCGGTGGCGAGGATGGCATCAGCTTCAAGGTGCCGGAGGTGTTCACGCCGGGCTTTTCGCTGGGCGACGCCGAGTGGCTTGGCGTGCCGCTCAACGGCAAGCTGTTTTCCTATTACTTCGTGTTTGCGAGCGCGCTGGTGTTGTTCCTGTTGCTGCTGCGCGTGGTCAACTCGCCGTTCGGCCGGGTGCTGCAGGCGATCCGCGAGAACGATTTCCGGGCCGAGGCCATCGGCTACCGTACCGTGGTGTACCGTACCGTGTCCACCGTGCTGTCGGCCGGGTTTGCCACGCTGGCCGGGGTGCTGATGGCGCTCTGGCTGCGCTATAACGGCCCGGACACCTCGTTGTCCTTCGAGATCATGGTCGACATCCTGTTGATCGTGGTGATCGGTGGCATGGGCACGCTGTACGGCGCGCTGATCGGCACCACGCTGTTCCTGGTGGCGCAGACCTACCTGCAGGACGTGATGAAGCTGGCGAGCGATGCCACCGCGGCGATCCCGCTGCTGTCGGGGCTGCTGCATCCGGACCGCTGGCTGCTGTGGCTCGGCTTGTTGTTTATCCTCAGCGTGTATTACTTCCCGCAAGGCATCGTCGGGCGGCTGCGCGGCGATCGCGCCGAGCATGAGGTGGCGTCGTAGACCCGCATGCAATAAAAGGCTAGCAAGATAACAAGAACATCCACAAGCGGAGGTCCCGGACCATGTACGTAGTCGACTGGCTGCACAAGAACGCCCTGCATACGCCGGACAAAGTCGCCCTGGTTGACGTGGAGAGCGGCCGCACGGTGACCTACCGGCAGTTCGACGAGCGCGCCAGCCGCTTCGCCGAATACCTGGGCGAGCGCTTGGGGCTGGCGCCCGGGGCCCGCGTGGCCGTGCTGGCCCACAACAGCTCGGACTATTTCGAGATGCTCTATGGCTGCGCCAAGGCCGGCATGGTGATGGTCTGCCTGAACTGGCGGCTGCCGGCTGCGGAGCTGCTGCCGATCCTGCGCGACTGCTCGCCCGACGTGCTGGTGGCCGGTGATGGCTTTCTTGCCACCGCCGCCGCGCTTGCCGACACCTTGCCGCTGCGCGCGGTTTTGCACCTGGCCGACGACGAGAGCGCGGACGTGCCGGGCGGCTGGACCGAGTACGAAGCGATGCTGGCAGGTAGTTCCGGGCGCGTCATCGAGATGCCGTGCCGCGACGAGCACGAGGTCTGGCACCTGCTTTACACCTCGGGCACCACGGGGCGGCCCAAGGGCGTGATCCAGACCTATGGCATGGTGTTCTTCAACGCCGTCAACGCCATGCTGGCCAACAAGATCACGCGTGACGACGTGTTCCTGAATGTGCTGCCGTTCTTCCATACCGGCGGGCTGAACCTGTACGCCAATCCCGTGCTGCATGCCGGCGGCACCGTGCACATCATGCGGCAGTTCGACGCCGAGGTGACGCTGCGCAAGCTCGACGCCAGCGCCGGGGAGGGCATCACCATGTTTTTCGCGGTGCCCGCGGTCTACCTGTTCCTGAGCCAGCATGCCGGCTTCGCGGCGGCGGATTTTTCCTGTGTGCGCAATATGTCCGCGGGCGGCTCCGCGGTGCCGCGGCCGCTGCTGGAGGCCTACCTGGCCAAGGGCGTGACGATCTGCTTCGGCTTTGGCATGACCGAGACCGGGCCAACCGTGTTCGTGTGCGACGAAGCCACGGCTCGTCGCAAGATCGGCACCATCGGCAAGCCGGTCGGCTCCATGCTGACGCGGGTGGTGGATCCGCAGGGCCGCGACGTGGCGCCCGGCGAGCGTGGCGAGCTGCTGATCAAGGGGCCGGGCGTCACGCCCGGCTACTGGAACCTGCCGCAGGCCACCGACGCCGCCATCCGTGGCGGCTGGCTGTATTCCGGCGATATCGCCTACATGGACGAGGAGGGCGACTACTACATCGTCGACCGTGCCAAGGACATGTTTATCTCCGGCGGTGAGAACGTCTACCCGGCCGAAGTGGAGAATGTGCTGTTTCAGCTTGCTGCCGTATCCGAGGCCGCCGTCATCGGCGTGCCCGATGCGCGCTGGGGCGAGGTCGGCATGGCGCTGGTGGTGGCAAAGCCCGGCATGGCGCTCGATGCCGAAGCCGTGCTCGCCCATTGCCGCGCCGCGCTGGCAAGCTACAAGGTGCCGCGCCACGTGCGGATGATCGAGGCGCTGCCGCGCACGCCGTCGGGCAAGGTGGAAAAGCACAAGCTGCGCGCGCGCTTCCAGCCGCAGTGAGGGCGGCGCGCAGTGTGAAGTCATGCAGTGGCTGTCTCGTGAAAATCTTGTTTCTGTCGTTTCTGTATTGCGTTCCGATCGATCCAGCATGCCGGGCCGGCATGCAATAAGGGGGCACAACATGTTGCGCGGACTTGCAGGGCATGGCGATTTGACCAGATACGGCGCGCGCCTGGCGCTGGCAGGGGCGGCGGGCTTGTTGCTGGCGGCGTGCGGCTCGGGCGATAACAACGCCAGCAGTGGCAATACCAATCCCAATACCAAGCCGGCCAATATCGGCACGGTCACGATCAAGACCTACGACGGCAACACGGACGACCTGCTCACCGCGGGCCTCGGCAAGGACGGCCTGGGCTCGGCCACCGCGCCGTTGCCGCTGAATCCGGCCGCGCCCACCGCGGCCGAGCTGCGCCGCTACGCCATCTACACCAATTACCGCGCGCTGGTGGACACCACGGCGGGCGGTGGCTATGGCTCGCTGTATGGCCCTAATGTGGACGCGCAAGGCAACATCACGGCGGGGCAGGGCAAGGTCGCCGGGCGCGAGTACCTGGCTTTCTCCGACGATGGCAGCGGCCAGCAGAACGTAACCATGCTGGTGCAGATTCCCGACAGCTTCAATGTGGCCAAGCCGTGCCTGATCACCGCCACGTCGTCCGGCTCGCGCGGCGTCTATGGCGCGATCTCCACCGGCGAGTGGGCACTCAAGCGCGGCTGCGCCGTCGCCTACACGGACAAAGGCACCGGCGCCGCGCCGCATGACCTGGACACCGACACTGTTGCGCTGATCGACGGCACCCGCGCCAGCCGCGCCGTGGCCGGCGCCAACGCGCAGTTTGCCGCCCCGTTCCCCAACACCAGCCTGGCCGCGTTCAATGCGCTGGCGCCGCACCGGCTGGCGTTCAAGCACGCGCACTCGCAGCGCAACCCCGAGAAGGACTGGGGCACATTCACGCTGCAGGCCGCCAGTTTCGCCATCTGGGCCATCAACGACCGCTTTGGCAACGTGGCCACGGATGGCACGCGCCAGCGCAGCCTGGGCCCGGACAAGATCGTGGTGATCGCGTCCAGCGTGTCCAACGGTGGCGGCGCGGCGATTGCCGCTGCGGAGCAGGACACCCAGGGCCTGATCGACGGCGTGGCGGTGGGCGAGCCGAACCTCAACCTGCCCAGCAACACGGGCGTCACCGTCACCCGTGGCGGCGTGCCGGTCAGCCTGTCCGGGCGCCCGCTGTATGACTACACCACCACGGCCAACCTGCTGCAGCTCTGCACCTCGCAGGCGACCGCGCTGGTGAATGCGCCGGGCGTGGCGCTGTACGCGCTGCCCACCGTCGGACTGGCGCAGCCGGCGCTCAACCGCTGCCAGTCGCTGGCCAACGCGGGCCTGGTGACCGGGCCGGATGCCGCCAGCCAGGCCGCCAGCGCGCTGCAGGCGCTGCACGCCTTTGGCTGGGAATCCGAGTCCGATGCGCTCCATCCGTCGCTGGCCCTGTTCGAGGTGGCCAATGCGGTGTCGGTGACCTTTGCCAACGCGCTCGCGCGGGCTGGCGTGGCGGATCGCTTGTGCGGCTTCAGCTTTGCCGCGACCGGCACGGCAGTCCTGACGCCGGCGGCAATTGCCCCGGCTACGCTCAATGTGCTGTACGCGACTGGCAATGGCGTGCCGCCGGCGGCCGGCGTGCAGCTGATCAACGATAACAATCCCGGCGGCCCGCTGCGCGACATCTATTCCCAGTCGCCGAGCAACAATGTGGCCGACGCCAACCTCGACGGCGCGCGCTGCCTGCGCGGGCTGCTCACCGGCACCGGCGCGCAGGCCCAGGCGCTGCAAGCGGGCCTGGCTCAGACGCTGCGCTCGGGCAACCTGCACGGCAAGCCGGCCATCATCGTGCATGGCCGCAGCGATGCGCTGCTGCCGGTCAACCATACGTCGCGGCCGTATCTCGGCTACAACCGGCTCCAGGAGGGCAGCGCCAGCAAGCTGTCCTATATGGAAGTTACCAATGGCCAGCATTTCGACAGTTTCATCGGCGCGGTAGCGGGCTACGACAACCGCTTCATCCCGCTCCACGTCTACCTGAACCGGGCGCTCGACGCGGTCTACGACAACCTCGCCAACGGCCGCGCGCTGCCACCCTCGCAGGTGGTGCGCACGGTCGCGCGCGGCGGCACCGCGTCGCCGGCACCCACCATCTTGCCCACCAATCTGCCGCCGTTTGCCGCAACGCCCGCCGATGCGGACCGGATCACGGTCAACGGCAGCACCGTAGAGGTACCCAACTGATGAAGGCATCCCGCCCACGCGTTCTGACGCAAGAAGATTTCGACCGATTCGCCTCGCTCTCGCGCGATGACAACCCCATCCACTGCGATCCCGCGTTCGCCCGCACGACGCATTTCGGCGCCACGGTCGCGCATGGCATGTTCCTGTTCTCGCTGCTGTGCGCGCAGATGCAGCGCAGCAACCCCCGGCCGGTGCTGCCCATCGCGCAAACGCTGATGTTCCCGCGTCCCACCTTTGTCGGCGACGGTGTGGCCGCCGTGCTGGTGTTGAACGAAACGCCCGGGCGGGACCGGATCGCGCTGGACACGTCGGTGCGCTGCGTGCAGCGTGGCCGCAACCGCACGCCCGTCAGCGACGAGCAGATTACGGCACATGGCGACGCGGTGCTGCTGGTCGACGCCAGCGCGGAATCGCTGGCCGAGGCCCAGCGCCTGGATGCCGACGAAGTTGCGCAACCCCCCGGGCACCTTGTGGGGCAGCCGGCCGGCGACCGTACGCTCTATCACCTGAGCGTGGGCCAGGAGGCTTCGGCGGTACGCAGCTTCAGCGCGGGCGATATCGATGAATATGTGGCGTTGACCGACGATGGCAATGCCTTCTATACCGACCCGGTGTTCGCCCACAGCCGTGGCTTCGAGGGCACCATCGTGCCGCTGCCGTTGCTGGCCGGCATGTTCTCGGATCTGCTGGGCACCCGCTTGCCCGGCCGCGGCACCGGCTGGATGAAGCAGTCGCTGCGGTTGCGCTCGCCGGCGCGGCTGGGCGAGCTGCTGAGCGCATCGGTGCGCATCGTGCGCCTGCGCGGCGACAAGGACCTGGTCAACCTGGCCACGGTGGTCACCGGCGACGATGGCCGCGTGGTGCTGGCCGGGGAGGCGCTAGTGCTGGTGCGCAACCTGGAGGACAAGCGGTCGCTGGCGGCCGCCTGAAGCCGCGTGGGAGGCCAAGGCGCAACGTATTTCCTGCGCCACATCAAGGGTCGTGCAGTCAGGCCTTGAAATGCACGCGCAAAGCCTTATCTTTCGATCAGACACCAGTGTCCGGCCCGCGTGGCGGGATCGGCAGGCCGGGGCGCAAGCGCCCCGCCTTCCGCATCGGGACACTCATCCGAAAAAGAGGGCTCCTATATGCGACTTGACAAACTGACTACCCGATTCCAGGAAGCGCTGGCCGATGCCCAGAGCCTGGCGATCGGCAACGACAACCAATACATCGACCCGCTGCACGTGCTGCGCGCCTTGCTGGCGCAGAACGACGGTGCCGCCCGCGCGCTGCTGGCGCGTGCCGGCGTCAACGTCGGCGGCTTGACCACCGCGCTGGATGCCGCCATCAAGCGCTTGCCGCAGGTGCAGGGGACCAGCGAGGTCCAGGTCGGGCGCGAACTCAGCGCGCTGTTCAACGCCACCGAGAAAGAGGCCATCAAGCGCGGCGACCAGTTCATCGCCAGCGAGCTGTTCCTGCTCGCGGTGGCCGATGACAAGGGCGAAGCCGGCCGCATCGCGCGTGAAAACGGCCTCTCGCGCAAATCGCTCGAAACCGCCATCGAAGCCGTGCGCGGCGGCGACTCGGTCAACAGCGCCGACGCCGAAACCCAGCGCGAAGCGCTGAAAAAGTACACGGTGGACCTCACTGAGCGCGCCCGCATCGGCAAGCTCGACCCCGTGATCGGCCGTGACGACGAAATCCGCCGCACCATCCAGATCCTGCAGCGCCGCACCAAGAACAATCCCGTGCTGATTGGCGAGCCGGGCGTGGGCAAGACCGCCATCGTGGAAGGCCTGGCCCAGCGCATCGTCAATGGCGAAGTGCCGGAAAGCCTCAAGAGCAAGCGCGTGCTGGTGCTCGACATGGCAGGGCTGCTGGCCGGCGCCAAGTACCGCGGCGAGTTCGAGGAACGCCTCAAGGCCGTGCTGTCGGACATCGCCAAGGACGAAGGGCAGACCATCGTCTTTATCGATGAGCTGCACACCATGGTCGGCGCTGGCAAGGCCGAGGGCGCGATCGACGCCGGCAACATGCTCAAGCCGGCTCTCGCGCGCGGTGAGCTGCACTGCATCGGCGCCACCACGCTGGACGAGTACCGCAAGTACATCGAGAAGGACGCCGCGCTGGAGCGCCGCTTCCAGAAGGTGCTGGTCGACGAACCCAGCGTGGAGGCCACCATCGCCATCCTGCGCGGCTTGCAGGAGAAGTACGAGCTGCACCACGGCGTGGAGATCACCGACCCGGCCATCGTCGCGGCGGCGGAGCTGTCGCATCGCTATATCACCGACCGCTTCCTGCCCGACAAGGCCATCGACCTGATCGACGAAGCCGGCGCGCGCATCAAGATGGAAATCGACTCCAAGCCGGAGGTGATGGACAAGCTCGAGCGCCGCACCATCCAGCTCAAGATCGAGCGTGAGGCCGTCAAGCGGGAAACCGACGAGGCGTCGAAGAAGCGGCTCGAACTGATCGAGCTGGAAATCGGCCGCCTGGAAAAGGAATACGCCGACCTCGAAGAGATCTGGAAGGCCGAGAAGGGTGCCGCCCAGGGCGCCGCCGCGCTCAAGGAAGAGATCGACAAGATCCGCCTGGAGATCACGCGCCTGCAGCGCGAAGGCAAGCTCGACAAGGTGGCGGAGCTGCAGTATGGCAAGCTGCCTGAACTGGAAGGCAAGCTCAAGGCCGCCACGGCCGCCGAAGCCAGCGAGCAGAAGCAGCCCAACAAGCTGCTGCGCACGCAGGTGGGTGCCGAGGAGATCGCCGAAGTGGTAAGCCGCGCGACCGGCATCCCGGTGTCGCGGATGATGCAGGGCGAGCGCGAGAAGCTGATCCAGATGGAGGACTACCTGCACCGCCGCGTGGTGGGCCAGGACGAGGCCGTGCGCCTGGTGTCGGACGCCATCCGCCGCTCGCGTGCCGGCTTGTCGGACGAGAACAAGCCCTACGGCTCGTTCCTGTTCCTCGGCCCCACCGGGGTGGGCAAGACCGAACTGTGCAAGGCACTGGCCGAGTTCCTGTTCGATTCGCAGGACCACCTGATCCGCATCGACATGAGCGAGTTCATGGAGAAGCACAGCGTTAGCCGGCTGATCGGCGCGCCGCCGGGATACGTGGGCTATGAAGAGGGCGGTTACCTGACCGAGGCCGTGCGCCGCAAGCCGTACAGCGTGATCCTGCTCGACGAAGTCGAGAAGGCCCACCCGGACGTCTTCAACGTGCTGCTGCAAGTGCTGGACGATGGCCGCCTGACCGATGGCCAGGGCCGCACGGTGGACTTCAAGAACACGGTGATCGTGATGACCTCGAACCTGGGATCGCACATCATCCAGGCAATGACCGGCGAGCCGCACGAAGCGGTCAAGGGCGCGGTATGGCAGGAAGTGAAGACGCATTTCCGGCCCGAGTTCCTGAACCGTATCGACGAGGTGGTGGTGTTCCATTCGCTCGACCAGCAGCATATCGAGTCGATCGCCCGCATCCAGCTGGAGCGGCTGACGGCACGGCTGGCGCGCATGGACATGACGCTGGAGGTGAGCGAGGCTGCGCTGGCCAAGATCGCCAGCGCTGGCTACGATCCGGTGTTCGGGGCGCGTCCGCTCAAGCGCGCGATCCAGCAGCAGATCGAGAACCCGGTGGCGCGTCTCATCCTCGAAGGCAAGTTCGCCGCCAAGGATGTGGTGCCGGTGGATTACCAGGACGGGGAGTACACCTTCGGTCCGAAGGGCCACTGAGGCACGGCACTACCACGGCCCTACCACGGCATTACGATGGCTGTAGGCCAGAACGAAAAACCGCCCCTTTGCCGGGGCGGTTTTTCTTTGTAATCAACGTTAATAAAATGCGGTCCGGGCCGTTGCATCCGCGCTACTCCTGGGTAACGCCTGGATCACATGCGTCATATGTGCCGCATGCATCCCGGAGATCCGATCGTTAGCGCCGGTACGGGTAAGCGTGATGGTAGGCATACCAGTCGCGGCGGCCCCACCAGCGCCGTCCATCCCAGTAGCGCTCGCCGTGCCACCCGATCACCACCGCCGGGGCCACCACTACCGGCGGCCCATACCCGACATACCCGGGAGGTGGCCCATAGACCGGAGCCGGCGCGGGATAGGCCGCTGGCGGCGGGGGCGCGGGATAGGCGGGCGGCGCCTGATACACGGGCGCGGGGTAGGCCGGCGCCACCACCACCGGCGCAGGCACGCCGATGTTCAGGTCCACATCGACGCGTGCCAGTGCGGGCTGGGCGAGTGCCAGGACAAAGGCGCCAAGCCCCAGCGCGTAGAAGTTACCTTGCTGCATGTCGATCCTCATCTTGCAGTCGCAATAAGCTGACTCTAGCCACGCCGTCGCGCTGCCGGGGATTTCAACTGTAACGATATTTCACGGCGCGCCGGGCGCCAGAGGGCATCAGGCCGAGCGCTCGTTGGTGAGGCGATACAGGGGCATCAGTTCCCGGACGCAAGCGTCCGAGGCCGATTTGCTTTCCACCCTGATTGCACGGGTCACGGCATCCTTGACCCGGCGCAGCCCGCCCTGCTCAAGGAAGGCCTTCAATGCGGGGTTTTCCATGAAGCGGTTGAATTCGAGCCGGTCGGCACCCGTAATGCCGGCCTCGGCGATCTCCTTGCCCGACAGCGCCGCCTCCCTGGTCTTGCGCCCGACCGGGGAGCCCAGCAAGCGCGCCAGCTGCATCGCCAGCCCGGCATCCTGGATCTCCGGTGCCAGCGCGGGCCGGACTGCGGCCTCGACCACCTCGGGCGAGAGCTTCGCGCGGGCGCATTGCGTGTAGCGCTCTTTGGGGATGGGCCCGATTTTCGCCGGCAGCCTGGCAAAGGCCTGGTCC
The DNA here is from genome assembly GCF_014170355.1 of Cupriavidus sp. UME77. NCBI lineage: Bacteria > Pseudomonadati > Pseudomonadota > Betaproteobacteria > Burkholderiales > Burkholderiaceae > Cupriavidus > Cupriavidus sp. UME77. Next base: position 262,179 of record NZ_LZZU01000006.1, on the reverse strand, counting down.
AGGCCAGCCGCAAGGATGGCGCCGACGTCAAACGCACGGATCAGCGCCGTGACCGCTTCATCGTAAGTTGGGGGAAACAATTGGGGCGGCACTGTCGGACGCTCTTCGATGCTTAGCGTCGGTTGCTCGGCCTGGGGCGCCGCCCAGCCGTCGTGGCTGTGGCCGAGTGCCAGCGCCAGTGCGGTTGCCAGAAGTATCGCTGGCAAGATCAGCGGCTTCCCGGTTGGTATTGGGGCCGCAACGCCATGGGTAACCTTGCCAAGGGGAGCGGCAAGCCCTGGTTGAGCGCATCGGGGACAGTCGTTCATGTTTTGCGCCGGCTCGTCTGGGTATCTCCTGCGGATTATGCCGGGATTGGGCGCGCACGGCCCGCCCGTGCCACGCTGCAAAGCGCCAATCGGGCCGCAGGTCCGGGCGCACGTCGTGTGGAAAACGAGCAACGCGCGATTTACGCACCCGCGCCGCCTGTGTAATATCCGGCACCTGCAGCGCTTGTGCTGTTGATCGCTCACCCCTTGTTACTGGAGAGTAAAGTGCCCCGCACGTCCGCCATCACCCTCTGATGCCGACGACACCTGCACACGCAGAGTGCCGATGGCGCGCCCGCGCTCTTCGCCTGCTGTGCTTGCCTCAAGCGCTTACGCTGTCCCAGGCCTGAGTTGCCTGCCGGCTCCGCCAATGCCACCACGCGCCATCCCATCGTCGGCTCCCATCTTTTCTGGAGTTCGAAATGACGATGCAAGAACCCGAAGTGCTTCGGGCAACCAACCCTGCCGACCCGATTGCCGACCCGATTGCCGACCCGATTGCCGACCCGATTGCTGATCGCGTGAAATATCCGCGCACGCCGCATTTGCCGTGGTCGCCAGGACTAAGCGACGATGACCGGAGGATCGAGTCCCTGGATGCCTTCCAGGGCTGCCGCGTGATTGTCACGTCCAAGATGGACGGAGAAAACACCTCGCTCTACCGCACGGGCATGCACGCCAGGAGCCTGGACAGCCGCCATCATCCAAGCCGTGACTGGCTCAAGGGGTTCTGGGGCGCGATGCGCATGGACATCCCGCAGCGCTGGCGAGTGTGCGGCGAGAACCTGTTCGCCACGCATTCGATCCGTTACTGCGATCTGGCTTCGTTCTTCCTCGGGTTCTCGATCTGGAACGCGCGCAACGTGTGCCTCGGTTGGGGTGAAACGCTGGAGTGGTTTGCCCTGCTCGGTATCGAGCCGGTGCCGGTGCTTTACGACGGCGTGTTCGACGCCGCGGCGATCCAGGCCCTCTGGAGCGAACGCGAGCGCGAGCGGATGGAGGGCTATGTGGTCCGGATCGCGGGCGCGTTCCCCTATGCCGGCTTCAGGCGCTGCGTGGCGAAGTTCGTGCGCAGCGGGCATGTGCAGACGGACGCGCACTGGATGCACAACCACGCGTTCGAGCAGAACCACATGCGTGAACACGCAGGAGAGCCGCAATGGAAATGACCGAACTGCTGACCGCGGCGAACCTGCAATCGCTGCGCACGGCATCCGTGCTACGCGCGCCGGCCTACGCGAGCCTGATGGCGCTGGTGCCTGCCCCGGGTGTTGACCCGGACTGGCAGGCCTTGATGGCGGCACTCCCATGCCTGGAGCCGTTGCGCCGCACGCCGCAGGATCCGCGTTACCACGCGGAGGGCGACGTCTGGACGCATACAAAGCTGGTGGTCCAGTCCCTGGTCGGGCTGGATGACTATGCGGCGGCTACGCCCGAGCGCCGCTTTGTCCTGTTCCATGCGGCGCTGCTGCACGACATCGCCAAGCCCGCCACCACGCGGGTAGACCCGCAAACCGGGGCGATCGGCCAGCCGGGCCACTCGGCGCGCGGCGCTGTCGATGCCCGCGTGCTGCTGTGGCGCAGCGGTGTGCCTTTCGCCATGCGCGAAGCGGTTTGCCGGCTGATCCATGTGCATCAGCTGCCGTTCTATGCCATCCGGGGAAGCCGCTCCGGCGAATCCGCGGAGATGGTGGTGCGGCGCCTGTCGCTGGAACTCGACATCAGCGAACTGGCGGCGCTGGCCGAGGCCGACATGCGTGGGCGGGTATGCGCGGACAGCGAAGACGTGCTGGTCGACATCGCGCTGTTTCGCGAGCTAGCGCGCGAGGAAGGGTGCTATGGCCAGCCACGCGCCTTCGCGGACCGCTGGACCCGGATGCGCTACCTCCGGGGCGAAGACGTCCATCCGGACTATGCTTACCACCGCGAGGCGGGCTCCACCGTGACGGTCCTGAGCGGCCTGCCGGCCACAGGCAAGAGCACCTGGATCAAGACATGCTGCGCCGGTCTGCCGGTTGTGGGGTTTGACGACGCACGCGAGGCACTCGGGCTGAAGTACGGGAAGAACGAGGGCGCGGCGATGCACTTTGCTGTCGACCAGGCAAAAGCGCTGCTGCGCGAGGGCAGGCCATTCGTCTGGAACGCGACCCACCTGAGCCGGCAGATGCGCGCGAAAACCCTCGACTTGCTGTTCGCGTACGGCGCCGAAGTCAATGTCGTCTATCTGGAGGCCGCGGAGCAGACCATCCTGTCGCGCAACCGCAAGCGCGACACCACGCTGACGAACGCGGCCATCGAAAGAATGCTCCACAGGTGGGAGGTGGTGTCGCCGGTTGAGGCGCATTCGGTCACCTATCACATTGTCAATTGAACCGGATGCCGGACCGTGCTGGGCGTGGCGCGAAAACGAAGACCGTGGCTTGAGGGCTTGTGGGGGCAATGCCGGCGAGCCAGCCGGCCTCTTGCGAGCACATTGCCAATGAACACTCTCGTTTCAAATGTTATCGATGGGAATTGAGTGTTGCAGTGGAGCCTCCGGGTCTTTCCATCGATTCAGATCTGATTTATAAAACAAGGCCACATGAAAATGAAAATATTATTCGTCGCTTCGCTGGGAATTTTATCGCTAATTCAAACATCGAAATCCTTTGCGGACAATGTAAATGGGAAAAATCTCTATTTGCAGAGATGTGCCATGTGCCACGGAGTGGATCTCAAGGCAACAGGACCGTTGGCGAATAAAAGCAATCCTCCTACGCCTGATCTTACAACATCCGCTTTCAGAAAACGGCTAAATGATTATCCGGGTGTCATTGTTTCATCGGTGATACTTCGTCCAAATGGAGACTTGATTCCAAAAACCTTGCGAGAGAATGGTGTAAAGCTATCGCCGTACCCATGGCGGATCAGTGATCTGCGCGATTTAAATCAATACATGAGTGGTGTGATTTCAAAAAATCGATGATTTTGAGTTGAGGGGTGGGTGCGGAAATCCAAGAGCCATTTCAGGGTTGGCCTTTGGGGAGCCGGTCATACGTTTCCCGCGCCACGCAGGCACGCAACGTGATGCCATCTGGATCGTGGGGTGCCGTGCCGGCCAACGGCGGTTCATCGGCCGGTTGCGCCCTGCGGCTGCCGGACGTCCGCGGCGTCAGGGCGCGGCAGGCGCCGCCACCTTGCGCCCGGCCATATGATGCAGGTACGCCAGCAAGTCCTTCAGATCCGCGTTGGGCAGCGTTTTTTCGTCGATCGCCGACATGCGCGCGTTAGGCCACCAGCGCAACGACTGCGGGTCGCGGATCAGCGTGGCCAGCTTGTCGTCGCCCAGATAATCGACGGCGCTGTGCGGCACATTCAGGTCGGGGCCAAGGTGCGCGTCGCCTACCCGGTTGAGCGAGTGGCACGAGAAGCAAACGCGCTGGAATGTCGCAAAGCCGCGCATGACCGCGCCGTCCGCCGGCAGGCCGGGGGCGGGGCGGATGGCCGCAAAGCGCTCGGCCGGCGGCGCGGTGATGTCGATGCGCACGATGCTGTACGTCCAGAGGCTCTCGTTGACCACGGAAGCGGCGCGGCCCGCCGGCACTGTCCAGATCAGGCGGAATGGCCCGATGTCCTGGCCCTTGAGCGTCGGCCACGGCGCGGCAGGATTTTCCACCGCCAGCCAGGCGCGCGGCTCGTCGGCGCTATCGGCCAGCAACAGGCGTGTCGGCAGGTGGGAGACATAGCCATCGCTGGCCGCGGTCGTCGCACTCGCGTCGGCCGTCACCGGCATGCCGCGCAGCAGGGCGGCCAAGGGAATCGCCTTGAAGGTCAGGCGGCGTTTCAGGTTGTCGTCGTCCACCGTCACGTCGGTCAGGCGGCGGTCTTTCAGCAGCGCATCCCGCGTCCAGTTGCGCTGTTGCGCACCGGCGGCAATGGTCAAATTCGCCGTGTCCGCGGCGCAAGCCGGACCCGCCAGGAACGCCATGGCGCAGCCAAGCGCGCCAATGGCCATTGCGATCCAGGCTTTCATGGGTCTTCCTCCAGAGCGAGCGAACAATGTGCGGTGGTCGTTGGCGATCATTCTAGCCGTTGCAGGCGAGCGTCGGCTTTATCGCCGGCTCGGCGACCGGCGCGGTCATTTGCATGACCATTCGTCATTTCTGCGCATCGGCGCGCCCGGCGCCGAGCGCTTCGAGCAGTGGCTTCAGCGCATCGAGTTCCGCGCCAAAGCCGCCCCAGTCGCCTGCCTTCAATCGCTCCATGGCCCGGTCATAGTGGGCGAGTGCCTCGCGGGCGCGGCCGTCTGGTGGGCCTCCGGGCGCGGCCGCTACCGGGGCCGCTTCCTTGAAGAGCGCCGCCAGCGCCGCGCCCAAGGTTTCCTCCATCACCACATGGTCGCCATAGGCGGCGATCACGCGTTTGAGCTCTGGCAACTGACCGGACTCCGCGCGCAAGTACAGCGGCGAGACGTAGAGAATCGAGTTGTCGATGGGCACGACCTGGAGGTGGCCGCGGATGACGCGCGAGCCCATCTGGTTCCACAGCGAAATCTGTTGCGAGATCTCGGTGTTTTGCTGGATGCGCGCCTCGATCTGGAATGGCCCATAGACCAGCTTGTCCTTGGGAAAGGCATAGACGACGAGCTTGCCGTAGTCAGGCGGATCGCAACGCGCCGCCAGCCACGCAATCATGTTCTCCCGCTGGCTAGGCACCATCGGCAGCATCAGCACGAATTCGGCGCGCGGCTGCGCGGGCAGCCGCACGATCATGTAGTAAGGCGTCATGGGCGTGCCGGGGCCCGTGCCCGCATCGATGTCGGCCTGCTTGCGCGGGAACTGCCAGAGATCCTCGCGGTTGTAGAAGACTTCCGGTGTTTCCATGTGATAGGCGCGGTAGACCTGCGCCTGGATCAGGAACAGGTCTTCGGGGTAGCGGATATGCTGCTGCAGGTCTTGCGGCATCGCGCCCAGCGGCTTGAACAGCCCCGGGAAAATGCGCTGGTACGTCCGCACCACGGGATCGGCGGGATCGCTGATGTAGAAATCGGCAGTCCCGTTGTACGCATCGATCACCACCTTGACCGCGTTGCGGATGTAATTGTCGCCGTCACCGGTGCCCGGCTGGGAATAGGGGAACCAGCGGCTGGTGGTATAGGCATCCTGGATCCAGAAGAGTCGCCCGCCACTTACGACGATGTAGGGGTCATGGTCTAGGCTGAGGAACGGGGCGATCGTACGTACCCTGTCCTGGATATTGCGATGGAGCAGGATCCGGCTCGCGGGCGTGATGTAGCTGGTCACCAGGATGTTGGGATCGTCGAATTGCCAGGCGAAGAGGGCCTGCAGCGCCATGCTGCCGATCGCGACGCCGTCACGCCCGTGGTAGGTCGTATAAACGTTCTCATCGCCTTTGGGGTAATCGAATTCGGGCGCATTGCCGTTGACGATCACAAAGCCCTGGCCGCCTTCACCAAAGTACAGGCGCGGTTCACCGATGGGCGGGCCGCCGCTGGAGACGGGCGGAATATCCTTCAGGTAGAGGGTAGGCAGGCCCTCCGCGGATTTCTCCGTGACCGGCGACATCACCACGCCATTGCCGTGGGTGAACAGGAGATGCAGGTTGACCCAGGTCTGGGCGTTGGCGGGAAGCAGCGACGGTTCCAGCTCCCGCGCCGAGAGCATCACCTGCTGGTAACGGGCGTCGAAGCGGTAGCGGTCGATGTCCGTCGCCAGGAATTTGTAATAGGTCCTGATCTCCTGCAACTGCGCGTAGGTATCGCGCAACGGCTGCAGATCCCACAGGCGGATGTTGTCGATGGTCGGGCGATTGGCCTGCAGCGCGGCGAGATCGAGGTTCTGCTCGGCGGGAAACGGCTTTACCGCTATTTGCGCCAGGCCATAGGCGTCGCGCGTCAGCGCAATATTGTGGGCGATATAGGGCGTTTCCAGTTGCAGTTCGTTCGGCTTCACATAGAAACGCTGGAATAGCGCCGGATAGATCAACACCAATACCAAGGCGCTGCCGAACACGGCCAGCGCCGAGGCGGCAGGAATGCGATAGCCCCGCCAGCGCATATTGGCCCATGAAGCGGCTGCGGCCGCGGTGGCCAGGCCGATCAGCGGCCACAGGACTGGCAGCCCTACGTGGATATCCGTATAGCTGGCGCCCACCACCACGCCGTTGTCCCCATAGAGCAGCAGAAAGCGGTCGAGCCAGTAGGACCAGGCCTGCAGCAGGAAGAACAAGCCCAGCAGGGCCGAGCCGTGGGTGGCGGCCGCGGGCGAAAGCCCGCGTGGCGAGCGCATGCAGGCGATGTCGCCGCGCATTCCGTACACCGCGGCCGCCGCCGCCGCACTGCCGCACAGCAGCAGTAGCAGCCAGTTCCTCAGCGCAAGATAGGCGGGCAGCGAGAAGAGATAGAAGCCGATGTCCTTGCCAAAGATCGGATCGGCCTTGCCAAAGGGCACCTGGTGGAGGTAGCGAAGCACGAGGTCCCAGTCCGGGATTTCGCTGGCGGCGAGCAGCAGGCCCAGCAGGACGGCGGCACCGGCGATGGCGGCATGCCAGGGCAGGTGCGGCGCGACTTCGCCGACCAGCTCGCTCAAGACCTCAGCCTTCCAGGAGCCAGGCGGGCTCGCATAGCGGTGCGCCAGCGCTCCCGATACCCAGATCGCGCCCGCCGATGCAGCGAAGACAGCGGCGAACAGAAGCACCTTGGTGACAAGGACCGTCCAGAAGACGTTGACATAGCCGATGGAGGAAAACCACAGCCAGTCGACCAGCATGCCGGTGAGGCGGCCGATGACGATCAAGCCGATGATGCCAACCGCAACCCTGGCGGCAATGTGCCTCAGGCGCAGGCCGGATATCGCTGCCGAGCGCATCGATCATGCTCCTTTGCCGGACTGTCATCCGTGGCCTGCGGCTGCCCGCAACAAGGCAAAGGTCCAAGCTGGCCCGGCCCGACAATTCATTGTAGGTGGGGAATCATCCGGCAGCAGATGGACATTTACGGGCTGTTTATGCCTGGCTGATAGCTTTCTACGCCAATTGCATGGGCGAGTTCTTAACCTGTGGGCTGTCCAATTCGGTGAGCAACATCATGCCGCACAGCCGCAATGCAGCACTACGCACAGGCCAACCTCATCACGGTGGCGGGTACTACCTGAAACTGACCGGATGCCTGCTGGCCCTCGGTTTGCTGTACGCCATGTCATCGTGAAACCAGTCTGCGCCGACTGCGCAAGGCGACGCGCGCGGGCGCGCTGTCAGCCTGCCGCCTTTTGTTCCAGGTAGTCCACCAGCAGCCTTGCCGCCGGCGAAAGGCTTGCCTCGTCGCGCATGCAGATCGCGAAGCGGCGCTGCGCCCAGCTATCGGTCAGCGGGATCACCCGTACGCCAAAGCTGGCGTAAGTGGGCTCGACCACCTCGCGGGGCATGATGGCAAGACCCAGATTCGCGCGCACGCAGCGCAGGGACGCATCGAACGAGGAAACCACCACCCGGTACGCCATCGGCTTGCCGATGATGGCCGCGGCGCGCGCGAGCATGGTGTGCACTGCCGTCTGCCCGGGCAGCCCGATGTGGTCGAATGCCAGCGTTTGCTCAAACGTGCAATCCGGCTGGCCAGCGAGCGGATGCTCGGCATGCACAATGGCCGCCAGGGCATCGCTGCGATAGGGCCGGGTCTGGCATCCTTCCAGATCCGCGGCATCCCAGCAGATACCCAACGGTGCGGATCCTTCACGCAATGCGCGGACGAGGTCGCGGCTGAGGCTTTCCTCAACGGTGACGCGGATGTCCCGGTGCTCGGGCACCTGCAGGAAGCTCGCGATATCGTCGGGCAGCGACTCGGCCATGCACGATACGGTGGCCAGCAAGCGGACTTGCCCCTTGATGCCGGTCCCGTAGTCGGCCATGTCGCGCTCCACGCGATCAGCCGCGGCCAGCATGGCGCGAGCGTGCTCAAGCAGGATCTCACCCGCCGCGGTCGGGATCACGCCGCGCCGGCGCCGCTCGAACAGCGTCACGCCCACCGTGTCCTCCAGCTGCGCCAGCCGCTTGCTGATGGCCGAAGCCACGATGTGTTGCTGTTCGCCGGCGCGGGCCATGTTGCGGGTCTCGCAAACCGCAACAAACAGGCGCAGGGAGGTGAGGTCTAGATCACGCATCGAAAGCCTTCCACGGTGGATTTCCAATCTGGAAATTAAGTGCGGCCATCTTAGCGTTTCTTGTCATAACCGGAAATTCCTCGGGCTGAACGTAAGCGGTGGCACAGGGGGGGGCGGCAATCGGCGGACCGCTGGCTTGGGGACGCATCGGAGTGATTCCTTTAGATGTTCCAATCCGGAACGATAGCGCTTCTTGATTACCGCTTCTGGCCTGTGCCGGAACAACATAGAGTGCATAGGCCAGACCAAAGCACCAACCTCCGAGGGGACACTGATTCAATGACAAGGCACACTCAATCGGCACCGCGCCAGGCCGTGATCCGCGAGGTCGGGCTGCGTGACGGGCTGCAAAGCATCGCCACCATCCTGCCAACTTGCGCCAAGCGCGAGTGGATCCAGGCGGCCTATGCGGCGGGCCAGCGGGAGATCGAAGTCGGCTCGTTCGTCCCGGCCAAGCGATTGCCGCAACTTGCCGATACCGCGGAACTCGTGGACTTTGCCAGGTCGCTGCCGGGGTTGTTCGTCTCGGTTCTGGTGCCGAACCTGCGGGGCGCGGAGAACGCCATCGCCAGTGGAGCGGACCTGATGCTGGTGCCGCTGTCCGCCAGCCATGCGCATAGCCTGGCCAACCTGCGCAAGACCCCTGACGAAGTCGTGGCCGAGGTCGGCAGGATCCGCGCCGCGCGCGACGCGGCCGGCTCCCGCACGCTGATCGAAGGTGGCGTGGGCACGGCCTTTGGCTGCACGATCCAGGGCCATGTGGATCCGGACGAGGTGCTGCGGCTGATGCAGGCCCTGCTGGACGCGGGCGCCGATCGCGTGAGCCTGGCCGACACGGTGGGCTACGCCGATCCCGGCATGGTCCGCCGCCTGTTCGAACGCGCCACGGCAATTGCCGGCGACCGCTTCTGGTGCGGGCACTTCCACGACACGCGCGGACTCGGGCTGGCCAACGTCTATGCCGCCCTGGAAGCCGGGGTGACCCGCTTCGATGCCTGCCTCGCCGGCATCGGCGGCTGCCCGCACGCGCCCGGCGCCAGCGGCAATGTCGCCACCGAAGACCTGGCCTACCTGCTGGGCAGCATGGGCTTCGATACCGGCATCGATATCCGCCGTCTGCTGGCGCTGCGCGAGCGCGTGGCCGGCTGGCTGAGCACTGAAACCCTGCACGGCACGCTGTGGCGCGCCGGCCTGCCCAAGACATTTCCCGCGTCGGTTGCCGATGCGGCTTTCCGCCTGAGAGAGAACCATGCACGCTGAACATGCCTCCTTGCCGCTCGCCGGCGTCCGCGTGGTTGAGTTCACGCATATGGTGATGGGCCCGACCTGCGGCATGATTCTCGCGGACCTGGGCGCCGAAGTCATCAAGGTCGAGCCGCCCGGCGGCGACAAGACCCGCAACCTGCCCGGCCTTGGCATCGGCTTTTTCCGTTCGTTCAACCGCAACAAGAAGAGCGTCGTGATCGACATCACCACCCCGCAAGGGCAGGCCACGGCAGCGGAGCTGGTTGGCCAGTGCGACGTGTTGCTGGAGAACTTCCGCCCGGGGCTGATGGCGAAATGCGGGCTGGATTACGCCACGCTGTCCGCCAGGTTTCCCAAGCTGATCTACGTCTCGCACAAGGGCTTCCTGCCCGGGCCCTATGAAAACCGCCTGGCGCTCGACGAAGTCGTGCAGATGATGGGGGGGCTGTCCTACATGACCGGGCCCAAGGGCCGCCCGCTGCGCGCGGGCACCTCGGTGAACGACATCATGGGCGGCATGTTCGGCGCCATCGGCGTGATGGCCGCCTTGCGGGAGCGCGACCACACCGGCAAGGGGCAGGAAGTGCAGAGCGCGCTGTTCGAGAATTGCGTGTTCCTGTCGTCCCAGCATATGCAGCAGTTCTCGATGACCGCCGAGCCGCCGCCGCCGATGCCGTCGCGCGTGTCCGCCTGGAGCGTCTATGACGTGTTCACGCTGGCCGAAGGCGAGCAGCTCTTCATCGGGGCCGTCAGCGACAAGCAGTTCAACACCCTGTGCGACGTGCTGCAACGTCCCGACCTGGCTGCCGACCCGACGCTGGCCAATAACGCGATGCGGGTGGCGGTGCGCCCGGCATTGCTGGAGCGGTTTGGCGAGATTCTCAAGGACCACCGCGTGGAAACGCTTGCGCCGAAGCTTGAAGCCGCGGGCATTCCCTACGCGCCCATCATGCGCCCGGAGCAACTGCTCGATGACCCGCACCTGAGAGCAAGCGGTGGCCTGGTGCCGATGCAGACCGAGGACGGCGGCACCACGGACGTTGTGCTGCTGCCGCTGTTGATGGGCGGACGCAGGCCCGGCGTGCGCATGCCGCTGCCCGGCATTGGCGAGCACAACGACGAAATCCTGTCCGGCCTGGGCGCGCATAGCCCGGACTGAATCTTTCCGCATTGCCACGTGGCTTCGGACGGCCACGCGGACCAGAACGATAAACATACGGAGACAGACATGGCATTCCCCCTTTGGCGCCGGGCAGCACTCGGCTTGGCCGCATCGGCCATCGCATTTACGCTTGCATTGCCGGCGGGCACCGTGCTGGCCCAGGGCTCGGGCCGGCCGGTGCGCCTGATCCTGCCGATCAGCGCTGGCTCGGGCGTGGACGCGATCGCACGCGCTGCCGGGCCTGCGCTGGGCAAGAGCCTGGGCCAGCCGGTGGTGATCGAGAATCTTCCTGGCGCCGGCGGCATTACCGGCGCGGCGGCGGTGGCCAAGGCGCCACCCGACGGCACCACGCTGGGCCTGTTCTCCAACAACCACGTGATCAACCCGAGCGTGTACAAGAAGATGCCGTTCGACGCGATCAAGGACTTCACGCCCATCAGCGTGATCGGCTCGACGCCGCTGGTCCTGGTGGTCAACCCCAAGGTCCCCGCGAAGAATGTGCAGGAACTCGTTGCCTTGCTCAAGGCCAAGCCTGATTCGCTCAACTACGCGTCGTCGGGCAACGGCACCATCATCCAGCTCGCCGCCGAGATGTTCCTCGATGAGGCACATGTCAAGGCTCGCCATGTGCCCTACAAAGGCACCGGACCGATGATGACCGACCTGATCGCGGGCCAGGTGGAGATGGGTGTCGTGGCCTTGAATGCCGTGGCGCCGCACCTGAAGAGCGGATCCCTGCGCGCGATCGGCCTGTGCGGCGCGACGCGCTCGCCGGCCGCGCCGGATATCCCCACCATCGCAGAACAAGGCTTGCCCAACTACGCGGTCGAGGGCTGGTTTGCCGTGGTAGGCCCGGCGGGGCTGCCGCCGGCCGAGGTCAAGCGCCTCAACATGTTGTTCGCCAGGGCATTCACCAGCCCGGACGTGCTGGAAGCGATGAAGAAGCAGGGCAATACGATCAGTCCCGGCACGCCGGAGGCAGCCGCCAGGTTCTTCCAGAGCGAAGCGGCGCGCTATGCGGCCCTGGTCAAGAAGGCCAATGTGACCCTGGAGTAAGGGCAGGGGCCGCATAGCGCGTCGCATCGTGCGGTGAGTCGATGCGATCCGGGCGGCAGACGCCGGCCCACGCCGCGGCGTTCACCGCTTCTCCGGTTTCATTGAGTGTTGCCACTGCCCGCGCGGCCCGCTTGGCGTGGGCAGGCGCCGATGTCATGATGGCGGGGTGCGAGCGAGCGGCATTTCCAGCCAGCGCGCCGGCATTTCACCTACGGTATCAATGAGGAGACACGGATATGCAAGGCAGGCAAACGCAGGGGATGTCGCGCGAGCGGCTTGGGCGGGTCGAACGTTTCATCGACGACGCCTATATCGCGACCGGCAAGTTGCCCGGCACGCTCGTCCAGGTGTGGCGGCGCGGCGAGTTGGTGCTGAACTCGGTGTTGGGCCTGGCCGACCGCGAGCGGCAGGTCCCGTTGGCCGAGGATTCGATCTTCCGCATCTATTCGATGAGCAAGCCCGTCACCTCGGTGGCGGTCATGATGCTGGTCGAGGAGTGCAAGATCGCCCTGGACGATCCGGTCAGCAAGTACATCCCGGCATGGGAAAACCTGGGCGTCTACGCCGGGGGCTTCATGGAGAGCTTCCAGACGCGCCCGGCTGCCCGCCCGATGCTGGTGGTCGACCTGCTGCGCCACACGTCCGGCCTGACCTATGGTTTCCAGCAGAACACCAACGTCGACGCGGCTTACCGCAAGCAGATGCTGGGCGAACTCGCCACCGGCGGCACGCTGGACGACATGATCGAGAAGCTGGCCAAGCTGCCGCTCGAGTTCTCGCCGGGCGAGGCCTGGAACTACTCGGTCGCCACCGACGTGTTGGGCTACCTTGTCGGCAAGATCAGCGGAATCCCTTTCGAGACCTTCCTGAAGGAACGCATATTCGATCCGCTGGGCATGGTTGACACTGCCTTTCACGTGCCGCAAGACAAGGCCTCGCGCTTTTGCGCCTGCTACGCCGTCGGCTCGCTCGGTTCGAAGGTGGTATCCGCGCGCGCGCCGGTCCTGCAGGACGATCCCCTCACCAGCCCCTACCTGAAGCCGCCAAGCTTTTTCTCCGGCGGTGGCGGCCTGGTGTCCACCGCGGCTGACTACATGCGCTTCGCACGCATGTTGTTGCAGGGCGGCGAGCTGGATGGGGTGCGCCTGCTGGGGCCGAAGACCCTGGCGCTGATGACCGCCAACCATCTGCCGGGCGGGGTGGACCTGCCGCGCATGTCGCGCTCCATGTTCAGCGAAGCCACCTACGAGGGCGTTGGCTTCGGGCTCGGCTTCGCCACCACGGTGACGCCGGCGACCACGTTGATTCCCGGCAGCGCCGGCGACTTCTTCTGGGGCGGCGCGGCCAGCACCTTCTTCTGGGTCGATCCGCAGGAGGACCTGATCGGACTGTTCCTGACCCAGCTCCTGCCCTCGTCCGCCTACCCGGTGCGCCGCCAGCTGCGCACGCTGGTCTACAGCGCCATCACCGAGCCGGGGGCCGCGGCACGCTAAGCGCCTGGCGAGCCGTGACCCGTGGCCTCCCAAACGCTGCCCAGCACGTCCCCCTGCCCAATGTCGCAACCCTCCCATTTGAAGAACTGCAGTTCTTCCGAGCTGGCCAGGCCATTGGCCAGTACCTGCATGCCGAGCGTGTGCGCCAGCGCGATCACGGCACGCGCGATGGCGGCGCGTTTGGCATCGGTTGCCACGTTACGCACGTAGTCCTGGGGAATCTGCAGCCGGTCGGGCAGCAAGCGTTGCAGGTTGGCCAGCGAGATGGGCGTGTTGCCAACGTCGGCCAGCGTGACGGACGCGCCTTGCTCCTGGATGCGGGCGCAGGCCAGGCGGGCGGCTTCCGTGGCGGTGCCCAGCAGCAGGCCCGGCAATTGCAGGTCGAGCACGCTGCCGGCCTGGGCGGTCTCGCGCAGGTATTGGCGGAGCAGCTCCGGCAACGCCAGCAGTTCGGACTCCTCGGCGCCGGCCATGAGCGGCAGCAGGATGGGGACGCTGACGCGGGCCGCGCCGGATAGGGCGGCTTGCGGATCCGTGTGCCAGGCTAGCGCGAGTTCGCAGGCGCGGCGCAGCAGCGCGGCGTTGATCGCGCCAATGAGGCCCGGGCTGCGCACATGGCTGGCGATCTCGGCATGCGGCATCCAGCCGGTGGGGCCCGGCCACGACGGCAGCAGTGCGATGGCCGCGACGGCGGCGCAGCCCAGGTCGAACTGGGAAACGGCCTGCAGCCGGTACTGGCCGCTGTGCAGCGCTTGTTCGATGGCGGCTTCGATCTGCGCGCTGCCTGCCTCGGAGGCCGGGTGCTCGGGCGCGCGCGGCACGCCTTGCGCGTGCGGGGCCGGCTGGGGCAGGGCGTGGGCTTGCTGCAAGGCCTTTACGTACTGGTACGCGCGCAGGCCGCCGATCACGACGGAGGTCAGCTTTTGCGCGGTCATCTCCGTCTTGAGGAAGTAGCCATTGATCTCGTAGCCGGTCACCACCTCGCGCTCCGGCGCCATGCCGGGATGCCCGGTGCGCAGCACGATCTGGAGGTCGGGGTTGCGCAGTTGCTCGCGGATGTAGCGCACCGTGGCCAGGCCTGCATCGTCGGTCTCCATCACGACATCGAGCAGCACGAGCGCGGTATCGGGGTGAGCGGCGAGGTGGGCCCTGCAGGCTTCGCCGGAATACACGCTGTGGAACTGGATCTGGCGCCCGGAGAAGGTCAGGTCCGTCAGCACCAGGCGCGTGATCTCGTGCACGTCGGGGTCGTCATCGACCAGCAGGACCTGCCACGCGGGCATCGACAAAGAGGAGTTCATGGCAGAGTCCTGGCGGATACGATCGGGATGGTGGCCTTCGCCGAGGGCGTGATGCGGGGCATGCGCAGGGTGAAGACGGTACCGTCGCCATCGGTACTGCCCGCATGGCCCACGGCGATGGTGCCGCCCAGGCGCTGTGTCACCAGGTTGTAGACCAGGTGCAGGCCCAGGCCGCTGCCACCCTTGCCGCGGCGCGAGGTAAAGAAGGGCTCGAAGATCTTCTCATGCAGGGCATCGGGAATGCCGCTGCCGTCGTCGGCGTAGCGGATCACGACTTCGTCACCGGCGGCGAGCCGGGCGGCGATCCGGATGGTGCCGCGCACAGGGCCTGTGTCGCCGCTGCCGAATGCGTGCACCAGCGAGTTCATGACCAGGTTGGTGAGGATCTGCGCGATCGCGCCGGGGTAGCCGTTCATGGCGATGCCGGCCGGGCAGTCGATCAGCAATTGCACGTGCGTGCCGCGCAGGCGCGGGTCGAGGCTGACCACGGTCTCGCGGATATAGTCGCCCAGGTCGAAGCTGCGCCGTTTCTCGCTGGTCTGGTCGACCGCCATCTGCTTGAAGCTCTGCACCAGCTCCGCCGCGCGGTTGGCGTTGGACAGCAGCAAGCGGGCGGATTGCGCGGCGTCCGACAGGTAGCGTTGCAGCGCCTCTGGTGCCAGCTCGTTGCTCGCCACCAGCGCCTGCGTGGCGCTGGTGCGGTCCTGCAGGTAGGAGGCGGCGCTGACGGCGATGCCCACCGGCGTGTTGATCTCGTGCGCCACGCCCGCGACCAGTCCGCCGAGAGAGGCCATCTTTTCCGCATCCACCAGGTGCTTGCGCGCGGACTCGAGATGGCGCAGCGACTCCATCAGTTCCGCCTGCGCCAGCTCGCGGCTTTCGTGTGACAGCACGATCCACCACGCGCCGAAAGCCAGCAGCGGCAGGGTGGCCGAGTACACGCGCAGCAGCAGGCCGCCGATCCCCTCGGCGTGGGAGGCATGGCCTTCGCCGATCAGCCGGTAGGCGAGCAGGAACACGGCGCCCATGGCCGCCGCGGCAATCACGAACAGGCCGAGGAAACGCGCCAGCCGCCGCAGGAAATGCGGCGGCAGTATCCGCAGGAAGCTGCCTTGCCACGGCGCCGCCTGCGTTTGCGCGGCGGTGCCGGGCGCCTTGCAGGCATCGTGGCAATGGTTGTCCAGGCCGCAGCACAGCGAGCAGATCGGCCCCGCATAAAAGGGGCAGTGCGCCATGTCCGGTGCTTCGTAGTCGCGCTCGCAGATGCAGCAGCGGATCGGCTCGTCGGCGTGCTTGTCCAGGGGGTTCGGGTCCTCCCGCGCGATGTAGTACCGGCCGCGGGTCGCATAGGCGATCAGGATGGCGCTGGCGAACGAAGCGCCCAGCGCGATAAAGGCGCAATAGGCTTGCGCCAGCGCGCCAAGCAAGCCGGAGTAAGCGCCGATGCCGGCGAGCGAGGCGATCAGCATGGCGCCGCAGCCCACCGGGTTGAACGCATACAGGTAGGCCCGGCGGAACTCGATGTGCCGCGGGCTGATGCCCAGCGGCTTGAGCACGACAAGGTCAGCCGCCAGGGCGCCGAGCCAGGCGATCACCAGGTTGGAATACACGCTCAGCACGGCCTCCAGCGTGCTGAAGATGCCCAGCAGGGTGAGCAACAGCGCGATCAGCACGTTGAACACCAGCCAGACCACGCGGCCCGGATGGTAGTGCGCCAGCCGCACGAACACATTGGACCAGGCCAGTGAGCCCGCGTAGGCATTGGTCACGTTGATCTTGATCTGCGACACGAGCACGAACAGCATCGCCACCGCTAGCACCACCTCGGGCCGATCGAATACCTGCCCGTATGCCCACACGTACATGTGGATCGGTTCCATCGCGTGATTGGCGGCCACGCCGGCTTGCAGCGCGAGTACTGCCAGCAGGCTGCCCGCCAGCACCTTGAGGCCGCCGATCAAGATCCAGCCGGGGCCAGCCAGCAGCAGTGCGCTCCACCAGCTCCAGCGGTTCTGCGGCGTGCGGTCGGGCAGGAAGCGCAGGTAGTCCACCTGCTCGCCAATCTGGCCCATCAGCGAGAACAGCACGCCAGTGGCGGCGCCAAACGCGAGCACATTGAAGGCCGGCGAGGCCGCATCGCGCCCGGTGAACGCCACCCATTGCGCCAGCACGCCGGGATCGTGGCGCAGGATGTAGGCGAAGGGCAGCACCAGCAGCACCGCCCACAGCGGCTGTGTCCACATCTGCAGCTTGTTGATCAGCGTGACACCGAAGAACACCATTGGCACGATCACCAGCGAGCAGACCAGGTAGCCCACAGTCAGGTTCAGGCCGGTGGCAATGGCGAGCGCCTGGGCCAGGATGGCCGATTCCAGCGCGAAGAAGATAAAGGTGAAGGATGCGTAGATCAGCGAGGTGATGGTGGACCCGGCATAGCCGAAGCCCGCGCCGCGCGTGAGCAGGTCGATGTCCACGTTGGCCACGCTGGCGTGGTATGCCACCGGCAGCCCGATCAGGAAGATCAGCGCGCAGACCAGCAGGATGGCCGGGAACGCGTTCTGGAAGCCAAAGCTGAGCGTGACGCTGGCGCCGATGGCTTCCAGCGCCAGGAAGGACACGCCGCCGATGGCCGTGTTGGCCAGCGTGAATGGCGACCAGCGCCGGTAAGAGCGCGCCGCATAGCGCAGCGCGTAATCCTCCAGCGTTTCGTTCGCGACCCAGGATTGGTATTCTCGTTTGATGCGCATGGCGTTGTGGCGTCGGGTGCGATCCGGGTCGGGACGGATGGCTGGCAGCGGGCGCTCCGATTATTGTCTGAATCCGCCCCTCGCGCAATGACATGCGCGCCGCGCGGGAAGGGGTGCGGAACGCGCTGCGGCATGCCGTGCGGATGCTGCGCGGCAGCATGGCGCGGCGCCTTGACAATTAGGGTGTCAGCGCAAACACTGGCCGGCAGTCCTCATATCGAAGAGGCCGGGGGCAGCGCCGCATAGCGCTCGCCGCTGCCCGGATCCGCTGTGCCCGATGCCATGGAGAATGCGCGGTTGCCCGCCCAGAATGCCGATAGCGCCTATAAGGCCGATAGCGCCGATAGCGCCGATCCCCAGGCCGGGGAGCTGATCTACCGTATCCACGCCGCGCGCGATGATGATGGCTGGCGCGGCGTGGTTGCGCTGGTGCGCGATCAGTTCGCCGCGGGCACGGCCGTGCTGGCGCGGCGGCACCTGGCCGGCGGCCAGGGCGCGGTGCTGCACGGCGCCCCGGACGACCCGGCGTTTTTTCGCACCTTTGCGCAGTACTCCGCGCGCAACCCGTGGTTTCTCTCCAGCACGGCCTACCAGCCCCTGCAGGTGATCAGCGGCGAAGACATGCTGGGCAGCGGCGACCTGGTCCGCACGGACTACTACCAGGCGTTGCTGCGGCCCCATCGCTATCTGCATCGCTTGTGCGGGGTGGTGGCGCGCGAGGCGGATGTCGTCTACTACCTTGAGTTGTACCGGCGCGAAGACCAGCGGCGCTTTGCCAGCAAGGAGAAGGCGGAGTTCCGCGGCCTGCTGGCGCATATGGCGCTGTCGCTGGAAAACCGCTGGCACCGCCACAGCGCCGCGGACCTGAGCCAGGCGCTGATGTGCGTCATCGACGGCCATCCTAACGCGACCTTCCTGGTGGAGCAGGATGGGCGCATCGTCTACTGCAACCGCAGCGCGCAGGCGCTGTGCGGGCACGGCAGCGGCCTGTACCGGGATGGCGAGTATCTTGCCGCGGTGATGCCGACCGATCACCGCACCTTGCACGAGATGCTGGCCACGCTCGCCGGGGCTTCCCAAGGACTTCCCTCCAAGGCCGGTGACACGCGCGACCCCCACCCGGGCCAGGCCACGCTGGTGCCCACGCAGGTGCTATCGGTTTGCGCGCCCGGCTTTGCCTTGCCCACGACGCTCACGTTGCAGCCCGCCGGTGCATCCATGCGCAACGGGTTGGGCGAGGAGCGCGCGCTGGTGGTGGTCAGCGCGCGCCGGCAGGGTGCGGAGCATGCGCACCACGATTGCCTGTTCGCGCGCCAGTTCAAGCTGAGCGAGGCCCAGGCGCGGGTCAACGCGCTGGTCTTTGCCGGCCACTCCATTGCCAGCCTGGCGCAGGTACTGCACGTGTCCGAGAACACGGTGCGCAGCCACCTCAAGCAGATCTTCCAGAAGACCAACACCCATGGCCAGATGGAATTGGTGCGCCTGCACGCGCAGCATTGCCCGCCGGCCTGAACGTCCCTCACCTGGCCATCGCGCCGCCGCCTTATCCGTTGCCTCATTCAATTGGGTGAGGCCACCTCACCCAGCCACGTGATGCGCAGAATCCTCGCCGTGAAGGATTCGCATCTTCGCGGGCCTGCTTATAGTTGACCCGTCGCCACGCGGCCGCCGGCGCCAACAGAAAAAGAACAACCAGAACCCGTCACGGAGGAGATACGCCATGCTAGGCCTGACGTTGCTTTACGTAGGAGCCGTGCTGTGCCTGAACGGTTTGTGGCTGCTGGGCAAGATTGGCGACCGCGAGATCTGGGTCGTCAATATCTTTGCCGGCGGGGTGACGATGCTGGTGTCGCTGCGGCTGATCTTCGGCGGCGAGGCGGACAGCGCATCCATCAAGGCCGGTGCGCTGACGCTGCTGTTTACCTTCACCTATCTGTGGGTTGCGCTTAACCGCTTCAACGGTGCGGATGGGCGTGGCCTGGGCTGGTTCAGCCTGTTCGTGTCAGTCACGGTGATTCCCGTTGCCATTGATGCGCTGCGCCATGCCAACTCCGTCTGGGATACCTGGTTCGCCTGGTGCTGGGTCGGCTGGGGCGTGCTGTGGTTCCTGTACTTCCTGTTGCTGGCGATGCAGCGCCCGATCCTGAAGTTCACCGGCGTTGCCACCGTCCTGGCAGGTATCGCCACCGGCTGGCTGCCAGGCTATCTGCTGCTGAGCGAATCATTCAGATAGACCGCAAAGACCGACAGTAAAGACCGAGCGCAAAGGTCGACCACAACGCGGCTGCGGGCAGCCGCACGCGACCAACGCTGATCCAGGCATGCAGCCAAGGCGGCTGCATCGTTTCACGGCCGCAATCCGGCGATTGACCGGACACACACCAAGGAGACAGGCACATGGCAGATACCCTGATCAAGGTCGATCTCGCGCAATCGGCGTACGAGAACGAACAGGTCCACAACCGCTGGCACCCGGACATTCCCATGGCCTGCTGGGTCAATCCCGGCGACGAGTTCATCCTGGAGACCTATGACTGGACCGGAGGCTTCATCAAGAACAACGAGTCGGCGGATGACGTGCGGGACATCGACCTGTCCATCGTCCACTTTCTTTCCGGGCCGGTGGGCGTGCGCGGCGTCAAGCCGGGCGACCTGCTGGTGGTCGACCTGCTGGACGTAGGTGCCAAGCCCGAAAGCCAGTGGGGCTTCAACGGCTTCTTCTCGAAGAAGAACGGCGGCGGGTTCCTGACGGATCATTTCCCGCTGGCGCAGAAATCCATCTGGGATTTCCACGGTGTCTACACCACGTCGCGCCATGTGCCCGGCGTGGAGTTCGCCGGGCTGATCCATCCCGGGCTGATCGGTTGCCTGCCCGACCCCAAGCTGCTCCATACCTGGAACGAACGCGAGACAGGGCTGATCAAGACCGACCCCGATCGCGTGCCGCCGCTGGCCAACCCGCCCTTTGCCGCGACCGCCCATATGGGCAAGCTCGTTGGGGATGCCGGCAGGCGGGCGGCAGCCGAGGGCGCGCGTACGGTGCCGCCGCGCGAGCACGGCGGCAACTGCGACATCAAGGACCTGTCGCGTGGCTCCAAGGTGTACTTCCCGGTGTATGTGGATGGGGCAGGGCTGTCGGTCGGCGATCTGCACTTTAGCCAGGGCGATGGCGAGATTACCTTCTGCGGCGCCATCGAGATGGCGGGGTGGGTGCACATGCGGGTGAACGTGATCAAGGACGGCATGGCGAAGTACGGCATCAAGAACCCCATCTTCAAGCCCAGCCCGATCACGCCGACGTACAACGACTACCTGATCTTCGAAGGCATCTCGGTCGATGAGCAAGGCAAGCAGCACTACCTGGATGTCAATGTCGCCTACCGGCAAGCCTGCCTGAACGCGATCGAGTACCTGACCAAGTTCGGCTACTCGCGTGCGCAGGCCTACGCCATCCTGGGCACGGCGCCGGTGCAGGGGCATATCAGCGGCGTGGTGGACATCCCCAACTCCTGCGCCACGCTCTGGATACCGACGCAGATCTTCGACTTCGATATCCGGCCGCAGGCCAATGGTCCCACTGTGCATATCAAGGGCGGTGCCGACGTCCTGTTGTCGCAGGATGTGGCCTGAATGCCGATCTGAGCGCCAGCCAGAAATGTGAAGT
Organism: Cupriavidus sp. UME77; assembly: GCF_014170355.1. Taxonomy (NCBI): domain Bacteria; kingdom Pseudomonadati; phylum Pseudomonadota; class Betaproteobacteria; order Burkholderiales; family Burkholderiaceae; genus Cupriavidus; species Cupriavidus sp. UME77. Next base: position 241,050 of record NZ_LZZU01000006.1, on the reverse strand, counting down.
TCCGGCGGGCGCGGGCTCCCGCCTTCCTCCTCCTTCCCCAAGGGGGCCCGCGCTTGCCACCTTCCACCAAGCGGAGAGATCTGTATGCCAATGTATGAATACGCCTGCGAGGCGTGCGGCAGCTTCACCGCGGTGCGCCGCATCGACGAGCGCGACGCGCCGCAGCCATGCCCCGGCTGCGGCCACGCAGCCCGGCGCCAGGTCACCGCGACCATGCTGGCCTTGATGCCATCGGCCCGCCGCATCGCGCATGCGGGCAACGAGCGCAGCGCTCATGCGCCATTGAGTTCCCAGGGGCACCGGCATGGACCGGGTTGTGGTTGTTCGGGCGGCAGCGTCGGCCTGGCCGGCAAGCCGGCTGCGGCCAAGTCCTTTCCCGGCACGCGGCCCTGGATGATCAGCCACTAAGGGCGCCATCCCGATGGGAGCCGGCCCGATCGCCATCCAGGCTATTCGCCAACCCCGATCGAGCTACGCACCTGGTCCAGCAGCGGCAGCCATACGCCGCGCGCCGTGTCGCGGCACGAGAGGATGAGCAGCAGCTCCTGGTCCGGCGTATAGATGTCGAAATGCTGCACGTAGATCGTGCCTTGCGCGCCGGTGCGCACGTAGTTGATGGCAATCGCCGGCCAGCCACCGATTGTCTCGAGGCGAGGCTCGTCGATGGAGAGCATCTCCCTGCCCGATGTCTTCAGGGAGTCGCGCATCCTGCGCTCGAAGCTCGCTGCGTAAGCCAGAAGCATTGACCTGTCGAACCGGCGGACCTGCTCGGGCGTGACCGGCGCTTGCGCCATCGAGTTGACGATCACGGCCGCGTACGGATTTTGCACATTGGATACGGCATGCAGGAGGTTGACCGTCTGGCCCGCCGGCGCCGGGACGATGGAGACGCCCCCCGCCGCGTCCGCGATGGTGCCGTTGGCCCGGCCCTGGGCCCCGGACAGGATGGTCCAGTCCTTGGGAACCTGAACGGCAACCTGCCTGGCAAGCCCGATCCGCACGAAAGGCACTGGCGCGCCCGCACCGGCCTGGGCGAAACACGGCGCGCAATTCAGGGCCAGGCCCAGCGCGCAGGCAGTCGCCACCACCAGTACAAGCCTGCAGCATTGCGCACGCATGCTCCCTCCGTCGTGATCCCGAACAAGAACAATATAGACGCGAAGCGGCCTTCCGGCACGGATCCGGGCGTCGCACGCGCGCCATCGTCGTTGTCCGGCCAGGGCAGGCTCAGCCCGCCACCACATTGCGCGGCGAGCCAGCCGCGAACGCCGCGATATTGTCGATCAACTGGTCCGCCAGCGCCTGGATGGCCTCCCGGCTCGCCCAGGCCACGTGTGGCGTGAGCAGGAAGGCGGGATGGTCGCGCAGTGCGTGGAACGGGTGGCCGGGGCCGGGTGGCTCCTGGGTGGCTACGTCGAAACCGGCGCCGGAGACCTGTCCTTCCCGCAGGGCGTCGACCAGTGCGGCCTCGTCGACCAGGCCGCCGCGCGCGGTGTTGATCAGCAGTGGCCGGCGTGCCATCTGCGCGAACTCCTCGCGGCCGATCAGCCCCACGTTGGCGGGGGTCAGCGGGCAGTGCAGCGTGATGATGTCGCTCAGGCGCAGCATGTCCGCGAAGGGCGTGTGTTGCGTGTCGGCGCTGTGCTGGCCCTTGCGCCCGGCGTACAGCACCTTGAGTCCCAGCAGCCGGGCGATCTCGCCCACCGCGCGGCCCAGGGTGCCGCCGCCGACGATGCCGATGGTCGAGCCGGCCAGGTCGTGGATCGGGTAGTCGTGAAAGCAGAACTGCCCCGAGGCCTGCCAGCGGCCCGCGCGCACCGCGTCGCAATAGGCATGCAGGCTGCGGCGCAGCGCGAAGATCAGCGCGAAGGTGTGCTCGGGCACCGTATGCACGGCGTAGTTGCGCACGTTCGATACGCAGATGCCGCGGGCGGCGCAGGCGCGCAGGTCGACGTGGTCGGTGCCGGTGGCCGCAATCGCCACCAGGCGCAGGCTGGCGGCCTGGCGCAGCGCCTCGGCCGGCAGCTTGACCTTGTTGGTGATCACGATCTGCGCGTTGGCGATGCGCGCGGCCACTTCATGCGGCGCGGTGGCGTCAAAGACTGTCAGCCGGTGCGCGAACGGCAACGCGCGCAGCACGGTCTCGGGGGCCAGCGTGCCGCGGTCCAGGAAAACGACTTCCGGCGTGGTCTGGGAGGGGTTCATGGTGTTTGTGGTGTTTGTGGTGTTTGTGGTGTTTGTAGTGTCTGCCTGTCGGTAAGCCCGGGTGGTGAGTACGCCATGCCTCTGGCCATCGGCCGGCGCGCGCGGACCGGCCATGGTGGCCCCGGGCGCCCAAATTGACAATGCCGTTCTCGTCCACTAGCCTTTCCCGATTCTCAAACCTCGGGGCATGGCTTGACGGCCCTGGCCATCCGGCCGCCATCGATGCCGCCGCCCACCGGACGCTTTCGCGTGATCAATCCCGCCCATCTCGACCTGCAGTCCCTGCGCCTGTTCCTGGTGGTGGCGCAGAGCGGCAGCTTTACCAAGGCCGCCGAGCGCACCCACATGACGCTGTCGGCGCTCAGCCGCCGCGTTGCCGACCTGGAAAAGACCACCGATTGCGCCTTGTTCGTGCGGCTGCCGCGCGGGCTTGAGCTCACCCCGGCCGGCGTTGGGCTGGTCGGCCATGCGCGGGCCGTGCTGGATAGCGTGAATCGCCTGGCGGGAGACATGAGCGATTTCGCCATCGGCGTGCGGGGGCATGTGCGCGTGTGGGCCAACACCTCGGCCGTCATCCAGTTCATGCCGCGGGACCTGGGCGTGTTCCTGCACGCGCAGCCGCTGATCCGCGTCAGCCTGGAGGAGCGCATGAGCAGCGAGGTGATCGCGGCGGTGGCGGGCGGGCAGGCGGATATCGGCGTGTTTGCCGACAACGTCGCCGCCGGCGCGCTGGAAAAGTTCGAATACCGCCGTGACCGCCTGGTGGTGCTGGTGCCGCCGGATCATCCGCTGGCGGCGCGCGCCGACGTGGCCTTTGCCGACGCGCTCGAATTCGATTTCGTCGGCCTCAACCAGGGCAGCTCGCTGCTGCAACGGCTGGCCGACGCCGCGGCCGCGCTGGAGCGCGTGCTCAAGCTGCGGGTGCAGGTCAGCAGTTTCGATGCGATCTGCCGCATGATCGAGGCGGGCCTTGGCATCGGGGTCTTGCCGGAGGGCGCGGTGCGCGCCGAGATCCTTGGCGCCGGGTTGCGTGCCATCCGCCTTGCTGATCCGTGGGCTTCGCGCACGCTGTGGCTTGGCGTGAAATCGGCCGCGGCGCTGCAGCCCGAGGCGCGCAAGCTGTTCGATCACCTGCTGGCGCCGCACTGAGGCGGCCGCTTCAGCCTTGCGTTTTCGCAAAGGGTGCTGGCGCAATCCGACATGTTCATGTGCCTGCGCGACTGCCATGATGGCTTCCGGCCAAACCGCGGAGAGAGCAAGCGCGACATGATTGACCACCTCGACCACCTGGTGCTGACCAGCACGGATGCCGGCGCCACCATCGATTTCTATACGCGCGTGCTCGGCATGCAGCTGGAAACCTTCGGTGAGAACCGCGTGGCGTTCCGCTTCGGCAACCAGAAGATCAACCTGCACGTGCGCGGCGCGGAGTTCGAGCCCAAGGCGCACCTGCCGGTGCCCGGCGCGCTCGACCTGTGCTTCATTGCGTCGATCCCGCTCGATGCCGTGATCGAGCGGCTGCGCGCCGCCGGCTGGCCCATCGTTGCGGGCCCGGTCGCGCGGACCGGCGCCACGCAGAAGATCCGCTCCGTCTATGTGCGCGATCCGGACCTGAACCTGATCGAGATCTCCGAGCTGGACGCGCCGTGACCAGCGCGACGGCGTTGAATAACGTGCCGGCAGCGAGCGCTGCGCGTGCTGCTCGCGCCCGATTCGTTCAAGGGCAGCCTGGACGCGCCGGCGGTGGCCCGGCATATGGCCGAGGGCCCTGCTTCGCTGGCCTGGTCGATCGCGCGGGGCGGGCCACTGCTGGAAGCCGCCGCCGCGCAGCTGGCGCGGCTCTACGCGGCCGCGCGGCGTTCGGCTTAGAAGGACGACCAGTCGGAAGCCGGGGCCGCAACAGCACGCGGTGCGACCTGTGCCACCGGCGCGGCGCGGCGCGCCGACGGTGCCGCGGGCCGGCTTGCGGCGCGTACGGCATGGGGCGCCGGCGCACTCGCCGCGCTGGCTACGCCCTGGTTACCCAGCCTGAACACGGCCACCGTGTCTTTCAGCTTGGCGGCTTGCTCTTCCAGCGATTGCGCTGCCGCCGCCGCTTCCTCCACCAGCGACGCGTTCTGCTGCGTCACTTCATCCATCTGGCTCACCGCGTGCGCGACCTGGTCGATGCCGGCGGTCTGCTCGACGGACGCGGCGGAAATCTCGCCCATGATGTCGGAGACGCGCTGGATGTCGCGGATGATCTCGGCCATGGTCGAGCCCGCCTGGCCCACCAGTGCGGTGCCGGTCGTCACGCGTGCCGAGGATTTGTCGATGAGGTCCTTGATCTCCTTGGCGGCGCTGGAGGAGCGCTGCGCGAGCGAGCGCACCTCGCCCGCGACGACCGCGAAGCCCCGGCCTTGCTCGCCGGCGCGCGCCGCTTCCACGGCCGCATTCAGCGCAAGGATGTTGGTCTGGAAGGCGATGCCTTCGATGATGCTGATGATGTCGGCAATGCGGGTCGAGCTCTCGTTGATCTCGCTCATGGTCGCGACCACGTCGCGGATCACTTCGCCGCCGTGATTGGCGGTTTCCGATGCCGTGGCCGACAGCACCGCAGCCTGGCGCGCGTTGTCCGCGTTCTGCTTGACGGTGGTGGTGAGCTCTTCCATGCTGGCCGCGGTTTCTTCGAGCGACGCGGCCTGCTGTTCGGTACGCGACGACAGGTCGACGTTGCCGGCGGCAATCTGCCTGGTGGCCGCCGCGATGGTTTCGCTGCCCGTGCGCACGGACAAGACGGTTTGCGCCAGGCCGTCCTGCATCTTCGCGATGCCCGACAGTAGTTGGCCCATTTCATCCTGCGAGAGGATCTCAACGGGGCGGCTCAGGTCGCCCGCGGTGATGTGCCCGAAGTGCGCGAGCGCCGCGTCGAGCGGGCGCGCAATGGCGCGGCGCAGGGCTACCCAGCTATAGATGGCCAGCGCCAGCCCCGCCAGCAACGCGGCAATGGTGATCGTCCTGAAGGTGGCATAGGACGCCTCGGCGGCCTGATAGCTGCGCTTGGCCAGGGCCGACTGGAACTGGCTGAGCGTTTCGCCGCTGGCTTGCAGCGCGGCGTAGTAAGGCGTTTGCGCGACCCCCGCCTCGATGATCTTCTGGTGGTCGGCCGACTTGACGGCTGCGGCGAAGGCATCGAGCGCGACGTACAGCGCCTTGCGCTTGGCAATGACATCCTGGGCCAGTTGCTCTTCTTCCGCGTCGCGCGGCAAGGACAGGTAACGCTGCCAGGCGGACTCAGATTGCGCCAGGAATTTCTCCGTGCGGGTCAGCAGTTCGGCAGCGTGGGGAGATTCAGGATCCATGCCAGCGCTGAACAGCGCCGTGCGGACCCGGCCTAGCCAGATGTCGGCTTCCGCGATCGCCATGGCGCTCGGCATCTGGTTGGCATACGTGGCGTGGTTCGCCGCATTGCTGCGCGACATGCCGAGCAAGCCCAGTGCACCGACGACGAGCAGCAAGACGGAAAGCACGAGCATCGCAATGGCGAGCCGTGCCTTGATGGTTAAGTTGGGGAGCATTGTTCAATCCATGAATTGAGAAAAATCTCAATGCTCGTTTACGGCGATTCCATTTCAAGTTGAAGCAAGGCGGCGGCGCGCCGGATGTCTGCTACAACCACGAATACGGTGAGAAACTCGGGCGCGCGCGTGGTTGGTGGCCCGCGAGCAGGCCAGCGGGTGAAACTTTAGGCCCTGCTTGTCTACCTGGCCGAACAGAGATTCCCGCTGCGAGGACAATAAAGACCTCGCGGCGGCTCGCTCAGCATGTGCTGCGAAGCTCAGGGAGGCCCGCACTGGAAACCACGTATCTTCAACCGCGCATCTCGCGCATCTCGCGCACCATCGCGCGAAAGCGCGTCACGGCTGCCGGCAGCGCGCCCTGGCGCATCGCGAGGTGCAGGGGCGCGCTCAGCGGCGGGCTCTCGCCCAGCGGGCGATAGACGATGTCTTCGCCACCCAGGCGGTGCATGGACGCGGGCACCACGGACACGCCAAGGCCTGCTGCCACCAGGCTCAGCGTGGCCGGCAGGCGCGGCGCTTCCTGCGCCACCAGCGGGCTGAAGCCCGCGGCGCGGCAAGCGGTCAGGATCGCGTCATACAAGCCGGGCCCGGCGGGGCGGCGATAGAGGATGAAAGGCTCGCGCGCCAGCGCCGACAGCGGCAGCGCGCCGGCCTGCGCCGCCAGCGGATGCCCGGCCGGCAACGCTGCCAGCATCGGCTCATCCAGCACGGCATCGAGCACCAGCCCGGCGGTGCTGCCCACCGGCGAGCGGACGAACGCGGCGTCCAGCCGCTCGTGCAGGATCGCGTCGACCAGCTCGCTGGTGCCGGCTTCCTCCAGCGTCACGGCAACGCCCGGCACGCTCTCGCGAAACCGGCGCAGCACGGCGGGCACAAAAGGGTGCAGGGCGGCGGAGCTGGTAAAGCCCACCGCCAGCCGCCCTTGCTCCCCGGCCGCGGCGCGGCGCACCACGTCGGCCACGCCTTCGGCCCGGGCCAGCACGGCACGGGCCTCTTCCAGCAATGCCAGGCCGGCCTCTGTCGGGCGCACGCCACGCGGCAGGCGGCGCATCAGCAAAACACCCAGTTCCTCCTCCAGCCCGCGCAACAGGCGCGTGAGCGGCGGCTGTTGCATGCCCAGGCGCTCGGCGGCGCGGGTGACGTGGCCTTCCTCGGCCAGCACGACGAAGGCGCGCAGCCGGCGTAGCTCAATCATTGCCATACTCTCAGGGTATTGAAAACGTGCTCAATATGCATTGGAAATCATAGCAGTTCGGCTCTATCCTGACGGCATGCATCGGGCATCCACGGAGCACGGCCATGCAAGAACAAGATCTGGGCAAGGACAACGACAGCGACAAGGAAGCCAATCTTCCCGCCTCGTCGCACCTGGGCAGCCTGCTTGCGTTCCTGGCGTGGCTGGACGCCATGCCGCGCACCTTCGCCGACACCATGGAGGCATGGCGGACGTCCTGCCCACGGCTGTCCGCGTGGGAGGATGCAACAACGGCCGGCCTGGTGGACATGGCGTCCCGGCCCGGTGTGCCGCGCGCGCAGGCCATCGTCGCGCTGACCGCCAAGGGCAGGGCCGCGTTGCAGCAGGCCAGGCAGCCCGCGACGCCAGATGCTCGTAAGGCTTCAGATACTTCCGATCATCCGAGACACTAGAACCGAACCTGCAAAGGAGCAGCAATGACTTGGTCAGCCAAGCAATACGTGAAATTCGAGAACGAGCGTACCCGCCCGGTGCGCGACCTGCTGGCCGCAGTGCCGGGGCGTGAGCCGCGCGTCGCGGTAGACATCGGCTGCGGCCCGGGCAATTCGACCGAAGTGCTGGCCGCCTGCTTTCCCGGCGCGAGCGTGACCGGGCTGGACAGCTCGGCCGACATGGTCGAAGCCGCGCGCAAGCGGCTGCCAGCGTTGAAGTTCGAGGTGAGCCGCATCGAAACCTGGTACGACCCGGGCCCTTACGACGTGATCCTCGCCAATGCCGTGCTGCAATGGCTGCCCGACCACGGCCGCCTGCTGCCCGCGCTTGCCGCCAAGCTGGCGCCCGGCGGCAGCCTCGCCATCCAGGTGCCCGACACGCTGGACACGCCCGCGCACCGCCTCATGCGCGAGGTCGCCGCCGACGGCCCGTGGGCTGGCAAGCTGGCCGCCGCTTCGCAGGCGCGTACCGGGCTGCAAGGGGCTGGCTGGTACTACGAACTGCTGCGCGCGCATTGCGCAGCGGTCGATGTCTGGCACACCACCTACCACCACGCGCTGGCCGGCGGCCCCGCGGCGATTGTCGAGTGGTTCAAGGGCACCGGACTGCGCCCCTTCCTGGACCCGCTGGATGAAGCCGAGCGCGCGGCTTACCTGGAGCGCTACACCGCGCAAGTGGCGCGCGCCTATCCGCCGATGGCGGACGGCACGGTGCTGCTGCCGTTCCCGCGGTTCTTCATCGTGGCCACGCGCTGACCGGCACCGGGGCCGCAACCAACAGCGTGCGGCGTTTCAAAGAGGCTCAGGCCTTGCGCAGGTAGCAGGCCTTGAGCATGAAGCTGCCGGCGTCCATCTTGCAATCGACCTCGTGGTCGCCGCCCACCAGCCGGATGCTCTTGACCTTGGTGCCCATCTTCAGCGTGATGGACGAGCCCTTGACCTTCAGGTCCTTGATCAGTACCACGGCGTCGCCATCGTTCAGCACGGTGCCGTTGGCATCCTTCACCACGGCCTGGGCGCTGTCATCGTCCTGCGCGGCGGCCACCATGGCCCACTCGTGGCCGCAGTCGGCGCAGACGTAGTTGTCGCCGTCGGGGTAGGTGTTCTCCAGGGCGCATTGGGGGCAGGCGGGGATGGTGGGCATGACGGCTTCCGGTAACTTGAGGCTTGAGCCTTTTGGGGGGCTAGAGTATAGCGGGCGGCGGGCCCGCGTTTGGCCACGGCGTATGGCCCGTTCAGATAATCGTGATTCTCTCGCGCCGGCTTATCCGGCAACCTTCGGAAAGCGGACGCCGGAAGGGCTGCATAGCTGGCCCAAGACGGAAAGCGACAAATGGCAACCGCTGTTGAGAACGATGAAGGTGGAAGCGGACTAATGACGATGCGCCTGGCCACGTGTCCGCTATGACGACGCGATCAGCTTTGCCGGGCTCCCGCCGGCAGCTTGCGCCACGCTGATCAGCTCGTCGATGAGGGCGCGCGCGCAGCCGGGCAGCCCCTGCAGTTCGCGCACGATGACCGCGCGCTCGCGGATCACCCACGGGTCGTCCAGTTCGACGATGGCGAGCTTCATGGTCTGGCGGTGCCGCAGCGCCGCGGACAGCGGCACCACGCCAATGCCCACGCCCGCTTCGATCATGCGGCACATGGCTTCGAAGCTGCGAATCTGGATGCGGATCTGCAGCTTGCGCCGTTGCTCGTGGAGCAGATCGGTGAGAAAAGCATGCAGGGTGCTGCCCTCGTGCAGGCTGACGTGCTCGTACTCGAGGGTGTCGGCGAGCGAGACCTTGCTCTTTTGCGAGAGGGGATGGCCGACGGGCGTGGCAAGCACGAGCTTGTCGGTGCTGAAGTGCACCACTTCAAGCCCTTCCGGGTTAACGGGCCCGGAGATGATGCCGAGGTCGGCGCTGCCGTCGAGTACGCCCCGGATGATGTCGCGCGTCAGGCGCTCCTGCAGATCGACGGTCACGGCGGGGCGCTCGGCCATGAAGCGCGAGAGCACTTCCGGCATGAATTCCGTGACCGCTGTGGTGTTCGCGAAAATGCGGATGTGACCGACGGAATCCTTCGAGAACTCTTCGAAATCGCTGCGCACGTGTTCGAACTGCCGCTCGATGACCCGCGCATGGCGCAGCAGCCGTTCTCCGGCGGGCGTCAGCGCCAGCCCTCTGCTCTCCCGATAGAACAGCCGCGTGCCCAACTGCTCCTCCAGGGACTTGAGGCGCGCGCTGGCCGCGGCGGGGGATAGAAATGCCTTTTTCGCACCGCGAGAGAGGTTTTCTTCCTCGGCGATGCGGGCAAAGAGCCTGAGGTCGGCAAAGTCAAAGTGCATGGATACTCCTTCGCCGCCACTGTACCAAGGGGTCGCTGGTGCCGCAATTCGTGCGGCTGGCCGGCCGCAAAGCGATGGTTTCCATTGAAACGAATGGCTGGTTCGAGAAAACGAGATGGTCCGATGCCCTCGACTCTGGGAGACTAGCTTCGATGCGCATTGCACCAGGCGTGCTGCCCATGCGTGGCGACTTCCGGCCGGGCCGGGGCGCCGTGGACCCACTTCTCCCGTTTGCCGCTGCGCTGCGCACGGCAGGCGGGCCCAGACTGAACAAGGCTGCCATGCGCCCCCTGGATGGCATCACCGTCGTTTCCCTCGAGCACGCCATTGCCGCGCCGTTCTGTACCCGGCAACTGGCGGACCTCGGCGCCCGGGTCATCAAGGTCGAGCGGCCCAAGGTGGGCGATTTCGCACGCGGCTACGATGAGCGGGTGGATGGCCTGTCCTCGCATTTCGCCTGGACCAACCGTTCCAAGGAAAGCCTTGCGCTGGACCTCAAGCACAGCGAAGCCCCGGCCATCCTGGGCAAGCTCCTCGGCCAGGCCGATGTGCTGGTGCAGAACCTGGCGCCGGGCGCGGCGCAGCGGCTCGGCCTTTCCTATGCGGCGTTGTCGCAGCGCTATCCCGCCATGGTCGTCTGCGATATTTCAGGCTATGGCAGCGATGGTCCCTACCGGGACAAGAAGGCCTATGACCTGCTGATCCAGGCGGAATCCGGCTTTGTCTCGATCACGGGCACCCCCGATAACCCCGCCAAGGCTGGCTGCTCCATTGCCGATATCGCGGCTGGCATGTATGCCTACTCCAACATCCTGGCGGCGCTGCTGCAGCGCGGCAGGAGCGCAAAGGGCGCGCATATCGACGTGTCGATGCTGGAGAGCATGGTCGAGTGGATGGGCTATCCGCTCTACTACGCGTTCGATGGCGCCACGCCACCGCCGCGGGCCGGCGCCTCGCATGCCACCATCTTCCCGTATGGCCCGTTTACCGCTGGCGACGGCAAGACCATCATCCTGGGCCTGCAGAACGAGCGCGAGTGGGATGCCTTTTGCCGCGTCGTGCTGGAGCGGCCGGAACTGACGACCGACGAACGCTTTGTCTCCAACTCCCTGCGCACCCAGAGCCGCGCGGCGCTCACCGACATCATCACGGCGGTGTTCTCCGCCTTGAGCATCGAGGCGGTGATCGAGCGGCTTGAGCGCGCCCAGATCGCCAATGCCCGCATGAACGACATGCGCGACGTCTGGAACCATCCGCAGCTCAAGGCGCGCGAGCGCTGGACTTCCGTGCCGTCGCCCGTGGGCGTCATTCCGGCGCTGCTGCCGCCCGGCACGCCGCAGTCGTTCGAGCCGCGGATGGACGCGATTCCCGCGCTCGGCCAGCATAGCGAGAGCATCCTGCTCGAACTTGGCTACTCCGCGGACGACGTGGCTCGGCTCAGTGCCGAAGGCGCAATCTGACCCTATGCCCTCCATCCCGGATAAAGACCCCATGGCCGCCGCCGCTATCGCCCGTTCCTATCTCTTCGTGCCCGCCAATCGTCCCGAGCGTTTCGCCAAAGCCAACGCATCGGGCGCGGACGCGGTCATCCTCGATCTCGAGGACGCGGTGTCCGACGAGGACAAGTGCCGGGCAAGGGGGCTGCTGGAGGCGTACCTCGCCGATGGCGGCTGCGGCATGGTGCGGATCAACGCCACGCAGACCGAATGGTTTGAGGATGACGTGCGCCTTTGCCGCGAGAAGGGCGTGACGGGCATCGTGCTGCCCAAGGCGGAAAGCGCGGCGGATGTCGCGCTGGTGGCCAGGCACCTTCGACCCGGCGTGCAGGTGCTCCCGCTGATCGAGACGGCCAGGGGCATGGCCAACGTCAACGAGGTGGCCGGTGCGCCGGGCGTCGACCGCCTGATCTTCGGGACCGTGGATTTTCGCACCGAGCTGGGCATCGAGGGCGACGACCAGGAGCTGCTGTTTTTCCGCTCCATGCTAGTCCTCGCGTCGCGGGTCGCGGGCATTGCGCCGCCGGTGGACGGGGTGACGGTTGCCATCTCCGATGCCGAGGCGCTGCGCAACGCTGCCGAACGCGGGCGGCGCCTGGGCTTCGGGGCAAAGCTCTGCATTCACCCCGCTCAGGTGGGCGAGGTCAACGCCGCCTACCGGCCAACCGAAGCGCAGCTTGCCTGGGCCGCGCGAGTGGTCGAGCAGGCAAGGTCAGGCCCGGGCGCATTCCAGCTCGACGGCGAGATGATCGACGCGCCCGTCATTGCGCGCGCCGTGAGCCTGCTCGAGCGCGCGGGCCGCGCGCCGGCATGATCCGCATCAACCACTGACCAGAACCTAACCACAGAGTGATCGATGGACACTGCCAACCTGAAGGCGTGGATCGGTAAGTCAACCGAGTCCCAGGACGACATCACCGCGTTTCCCGTCAAGGCGCTTAGCGCGACCCTGGACCGCGAAGACGCGCCGCCCGTGCACGGCGATGCCTTGCCCCCGCTCTGGCACTGGCTCTATTTCTTGCCGCTGCACCGGCAGTCCGAGCTGGGGATCGACGGCCACGCCAACCGGGGCGGGTTCCTGCCGCCCGTGCCGCTGCCGCGCCGCATGTGGGCCGGCGGGCGCCTGCGATTTCACCAGCCGCTGCGCCTGGGCGACGCCGTGTCGAAAACGTCCACCATCCTGGACGTGAGCGCCAAGGCGGGCCGCACCGGCTCGCTGGCCTTTGTGACCGTGGAGCATCGATATTCGGGGCCGCAGGGCCTAGCGGTGACGGAAGAGCACGACATTGTCTACCGTGAGCAAGCCGCCCCGGGCGCGGCCGCGCCGGACCCGATCGCCGCGCGCACGGACGAAGACTGGTCCCGCGAAATCCTGCCCGACCCGGTGCTGCTGTTCCGTTTTTCCGCGCTGACCTTCAATGGCCACCGGATCCACTACGACCACGACTACGTGACCACGGTCGAGCACTACCCGGACCTGATCGTCCACGGCCCGTTGCTGGCCGTGCTGCTCCTTGACCTGGTACGCAGGAACCTGCCGCAGGCCAGCGTCGGCAGTTTTTCCTTCAAGGGTGTGCGGCCGACCCACGTGCCCCAGCGTTTCGAGGCCTGCGGCAAACTCAGCGAGGACGGCAAGACGGTCGCGCTGTGGATTCGCCAGGCGGGCGGCGCCCTCGCCATGACCGCCACCGCCGAGCTGGGCTAAGCCAGGCGCATCCAGATCCAGCCGAGCCAGGCAAAGAAGAACACTCACGGAGACATCTCGTGCTGAACAAGGTCGATGAACACCAGGAAATCCGCGAAGCCATCCGCGACCTGTGCGGGCAGTTCTCGTCGGAATATTTCCGCAAGATCGACGAGGCCCGGGGCTATCCCGAGGCATTCGTCAATGCGCTGACCGCCGCCGGCTGGCTGGCGGCCCTGATCCCCGAGGAATACGGCGGCTCGGGGCTGAGCCTCACGCAAGCCTCGGTCATCATGGAAGAGATCAACCGTGCCGGCGGCAACTCGGGCGCCTGCCACGGGCAGATGTACAACATGGGCACGCTGCTGCGCCATGGCTCGGCGCAGCAAAAGCGCGAGTACCTGCCAAAGATCGCAAGCGGCGCGCTGCGCCTGCAATCCATGGCGGTTACCGAGCCGAGCACCGGGACGGATACCACCAAGATCAAGACCACCGCGGTGCGCAAGGGCGACAAGTATGTCGTCAACGGCCAGAAGGTCTGGATCTCGCGCGTGCAGCACTCGGATCTCATGATCCTGCTGGCGCGGACCACGCCGCTGGCGCAGTGCAAGAAGAAGTCGGAAGGCATGTCCATCTTCCTCGTCGACCTGCGCGAAGCGATCGGCAAGGGCCTGACGGTGCAGCCGATCCTCAGCATGGTCAATCATGAGACCAACGAGCTCTTCTTCGACAACCTGGAGATCCCGGTGGAGAACCTGATCGGCGAGGAGGGCAAGGGCTTCAAGTACATCCTGGATGGCCTGAACGCCGAGCGCACGCTGATTGCCGCGGAGTGCGTCGGCGACGGCTACTGGTTTATCGACAAGGTGACCAGGTACGTCAACGAGCGCGTTGTGTTCGGCCGGCCCATCGGCCAGAACCAGGGCGTGCAATTCCCCATCGCAAGGGCGTTCGTCAATGTGGAGGCCGCGAGCCTGATGCGCTTCAAGGCTGCCAAGCTGTTCGACGAGCACCAGCCCTGCGGCGCCGAAGCCAACATGGCCAAGCTGCTGGCCGCGGATGCCTCCTGGGAGGCCGCCAACGCCTGCCTGCAGTATCACGGCGGGTTTGGCTTTGCCGCGGAGTACGACGTGGAGCGCAAGTTCCGCGAAACCCGCCTGTACCAGGTCGCGCCGATCTCGACCAACCTGATCCTGTCCTATGTCGGGGAGCACATCCTTGGCATGCCGAGGTCGTTCTGACGCTTCGTGGGGAGGGCTGGCTTGCAGCGTAGCGCCAGCGCCTGGCGCGCTCGTTCCCGCATCCTTGAAAAAGGCCGCGCCGGACAATGTCGCGGTCCGGCCGCTGAGGGAATCCGTGAACGTGGTGACCACCGCCATGGCGTGGTCGACCACGCGGGAGAACCCCATGGTGGCCAACGTCATCGCCGCGCTTTCGGCCGGGAAAGCCACGCGGCGATCGCGAACGGCCAGGGCTTGAGCGGGCGCCACGCCCGAGCCCCGGTCCGCGCCTTGGTGTATCGTTGACGATTGCGCGAAACGCGGGAATCTTCAACGGGAATACATCGAATGCTGACGATCTGGGGCCGTGCGAATTCGGTCAATGTGCAAAAGGTACTGTGGGGTTGCGAAGAGCTTGGCTTGCCGTTCCGGCGGATCGACGCGGGTATGCAGTTCGGCGGCAACAACGAGCCCGACTATCTCGCCATGAATCCCAACGGGCGTGTCCCGACGATCATCGACGGCGATTTTGTGCTGTGGGAGTCGAATTCCATCCTGCGCTACCTCGCCATGGAATACGGCAAGGCAGGTGCGCTGTACCCGGCCGGGCCTAAGGTGCGCGCCAGCGTGGACCGCTGGCTGGACTGGGCGCTGTCGACCTTGCAGCCGGCGGAACGGCCGGTCTTCTGGGGCTTTGTGCGCACGCCCGCCGCCGAACGCGATATGGCTCGCCTGACTGCCGAAGTCCGCGTGGTGGCAGGGCTGTGGCGCTTGCTCGACCAGCACCTGGAAGGCCGCGACTATATGGAAGGCGGCGTCTTCACGCTGGCCGACCTGGTGCTGGGCGCCTACGCGCGCCGCTGGTTCGGCCTGGGCGCTCAGATCGAGCGTCCCGCGCTGCCCAATCTCGAACGCTGGTATGCGCGCATGGGCGAGCGCGCCGGCTTCCGCCAATACGTTGCAGCGCCCTTGAGCTGAGCCTGGATCCCCTCATCACGAACCAATCGCGACCAATCGCGAACCGATTTCCATGACTATCATCCTGCACACCTGGAACACGCCGAACGGACGCAAGATCAGCGTCGCGCTCGAGGAAATGGCGCTGCCTTATGCCGTCAAGACCGTCAATATCACCAAGGGCGAGCAGCACCAGCCGGATTTCCTGCGCATCAGCCCCAACAACCGGATTCCGGCCATCGTCGATGCGGATGGCCCCGATGGACAGCCGATCAGCGTCTTCGAATCCGGCGCGATCCTGCTTTACCTGGCCGAGAAGACCGGCAAGTTCCTGCCCGCGAGCTTGCGCGACCGCGTGCCGGTGCTGGAGTGGCTGATGTGGCAGATGGGCGGCTTTGGGCCCATGCCGGGCCAGGTACATCACTTCCGCACGGTCGAGGCGGAGGCTGACCGGCACTATGGGCTCAAGCGCTATTCGGAAGAAACGCGGCGCCTTTACGGCGTGCTGGACCGGCGCCTGGCGGAAGTGGAATATGTGGCCGGCGACCTGTCCGTGGCGGATTTCGCGATCCTGGGCTGGGCCTGGCGCCACGAGCGCCATCAGGTCTCGCTGGAGCAGTTTCCGAATGTCAGGCGCTGGTACGACGCCCTGTTTGCGCGTCCCGGCGTGCAGCGCGGCTTTGCGGTCAAGCTGGATGACCTGGCTTGATGCTGGCAAATCCGTACAAGCGCCATACAACCGCCGAGCCACCTTCGCACTACCTTCACACTACCTTCGCACAAACCGGACGCCCATTTGACATGGGTCAAGAACCAGAATGGTGCTGCCCGCTAATATGATTTCCGTCATGGAGATGCGGGGGCGCTCTTCATGACTTGTCTACCCGTTTCCAGAATACGGAAACTTGGCCCGCGCCACGCAAGTGGGGCGGGCTTTTTTCTGGGCGCCGACGTCCTGCCGGCATTTCACGCGGACTAGTTTCTTCTCTTCGCTAGGCGATGTCGCGGCGCAGTGCCGCTTCCACGAACGCGACAAAAGCCTTGACCTTCGCGCTGGCCATGCGGCCGGTCGGAAATACCGCCCAGAGGTCGACCGGTGCCAGCGTCCATTCGGCGAGCACCTGCCTGACTTCGCCGCTGGCCAGTTCCGGCGCGAACATCCATTCGGAGCCGATCGCCACACCGATATCCGCGAGCACCGCGGCGCGCACGCCCTCGGCCGCCGTGACTCGCAAGCGACCGGACACCTCGACGGATACCTCGGCGGCGCCCCGGCGAAATGCCCAGGCATCGCCGCCGCCCTCGCGGTCGTAGACGATGGCCTCATGCGCGAGCAAGTCGGCGGGCGCCTTTGGCTCGCCGGCAGCGGCGAAGTAGCGCGGCGTGCCGACCACGACCCGCCGGCTTTGCGCGATCTTCCTGGCGGTCATGGCCGAATCTCGCAGCGCGCCCATGCGCAGGGCGACATCCACGCCATGCTCGAGCAGGTCGATATTGCCGTCCTCCAGCAGCACGTCCACCACCAGTTGCGGATGCTCGGCCAGGAAGGCTTTGAGGTGCGGGACGATATGCAGCCGTGCGAAGGTGACGGCCGCGGTCACGCGCAGGCGGCCGGAGAGACTGGCGCCCGAGCCCCTGGCCGCATGCTCCGCCGCATCCGCTTGCTCGATCGCGCGCTTGGCGTGCTCGTAGAAACTCTTTCCTGCTTCGGTCGGCGACAGGCCGCGGGTGGACCGCACGAGCAGCCGCACACCGAGCTGTTCTTCCAGTTGTGCGACCGACTTCGATACGGCGGGCTGCCCGACCTTCAGCAGCCGCGCGGCGCCCGAGAAAGAGCCTGCCTCGACGACGGCAACCAGTGTTTCCATGGCAGTCATCCTGTCCACGATGCGCTTGCTCTCATAGGATTGTCGCCGGGTTATGCCCGGAAAGAATGAATCATATTCCCGCGGCTCGCCTACCGCCGTGAAGCGGCTTGACCGAACATGATTCCAGCAACGTGCACCTTCGCATCGAGCAGCTTACTTGGATCGGATGGAGTAGTCATCATGTCACTGCAGCAAAAACTCGACGCCTTCAAGGCGGATTTCAAGGCCGGCAAGGCGCCGTATTTCGCACCGCCGGATATCCATCCCATCATGGAGCGGGCCACCGCTCAACTGATTGCCTCGGGACAAGCAGGCCGCGCACTGAAGGCGGGGGACAAGGCGCCCGTCTTCACGCTGACGGACCCGGAGGGCGCGCCGGTTTCCTCGGAGGAGCTGCTAACGCAAGGGCCTCTCATCGTCAGCTTCTACCGCGGGGTGTGGTGCCCGTATTGCAATATGGAGCTGCAGGCGCTGGAAGAGGCCGTGCCGGCGTTCAGGGAAGCCGGCGCCAGCGTGGTGGCCATTTCGCCGCAGAACGCGGTCAATAGCCGCAAGTCCGTGCGCACCAACAAGCTCAGCTTTCCCATCCTCAGCGACACGCATAACGACGTGGCTGCGGCGTTTGGCTTGCGCTTCGCACTGCCGGACTATCTGGTGGATCTGTACAAGCAACTGAAGAACGACCTGCCGGCCTTCAACGGCGACGCGAGCTGGACGCTGCCGATGCCGGCGCGCTACGTGATCGGGCAGGATGGGACCATCCTGTATGCCGAGGTCAATCCTGACTACACGCACCGGCCGGAACCTTCCGAGATGTTGCCGGCGCTGCGCCACGCCAAAGGCGGCAGGCAAGGGCAGCACAATCCCGTGTCGGTGTGATGGGTGAGCAAGACCGGCGCAATTGTATCGCCGGGTAGCCACGGCGGCCCAGGGGGTGCGCGGCAGGTGTGGCTAGCCTCCCCTGGTGCCGCAAGGAGAGCACCGCTGGCCCTGGACTCCAGGTTGCGGCAGGAACCTAGTCCGGCTGGCGCTTCTTCAGCAGGTAGCGCTGTGTGCCTTCCATCACGAGCCTCGCGGACTGGTTATGCACAGTGGAACGCATGGTCAGCACGCCGGTGCTGCGGTTCGGCGCGAGTTCGCTGACTTCCAGCGTGCTGTAGAGGGTATCGCCGGCAAAGACGGGATGCAGGAAGCGGCTGCTCTGGTCGATGAACCCCTTCAACGAGTCCTCGACCATATGCGGAAAGAGCCCGGCGCCGGCGGCCGTCTGGATCACGACCTGGAAGCCATGGGCGAGCAGTTGCGGCATGCCGTGCGCGCGGCAGTATTCCACGTCGTAGTGCACGGGATGGTTATCGCCGCTGGCGAGTTGGAAGGCGGCAAACATGGCATCGGTCATGGTGCGCGATGGCAGTACGAAGCGCTCGCCAACGGTGAAATCCTCGAAATACCGCTGTGCGCACATGCGGTGCTGGCTGGGGTCGAACGTGCTCGCAAAGTCGGGTCGGGTCATGCTTCACTGCTCCTTGATATCGGCCGCCTGCGCGACGGTTCGCCATTTGGCGATCTCATTGCCCACGTGCGCGGCGAGCGCCTGCGGCGTTGGATCGGACTCGAGAACCAGGCCCATCTCGAAGGCACGCTTCTTCAGGCCGGGGTCGGCAAGCGCACGGCGCAACGCACCGTTCAGCGCGGTGATCACCGCTGCCGGCGTTCCCGCGGGGACGAAGGCGCCATTCCACGTATAGGCTTCGTAGCCGGGAACCGCTTCGGCGATGGCCGGCGTGTCCGGTGTCTGTGCAAGGCGCGATTGCATCGACGTGGCAATCAGCCGCACTGTTCCCGCGCGGACTTGCGCGAGGCCCGTCGGTGCGCTGTCGATCATGAAGCCGATCTGCCCGCCGATCAGGTCGGTCATGGCGGGCCCGGTGCCGCGATATGGGATGTGCGTGGTCTTCAGCGCGGCTTTGAGGTTCAGCAGCTCGGTCGCGACATGAGGTGCGCTGCCATTGCCGGCGGAACCATAGTTGACCTGCCCAGGATGCGCTTTGACGTACGCCAGGAATTCGGGGAGATTCCTGGCTGGGAAGTTCTTGTTCACCAGCAGGACCAGGGGCGCCTTGGCCGCCAGCCCGACAGGCGCGAAGTCTTGCGTGGTGCGGTAGGGCAGACGGGGCACGATACTCTCGTTGACCGCGTGCGCCACGGTCGTCAACAGCACCACATAGCCATCCGGCTTGGCCTTGGCCACATAGTCGGTGCCAACCACCGTGCCGGCGCCCGTGCGGTTTTCCACGATCATCGGCTCGCCCAGCTGCTTGCCCCATTGCTCAGCCAGCACGCGCGCAAAGGCATCGGTCGGTCCGCCGGCAGCATAGGGCACCACCAGCCTCACGGCCTGGGCGGGCCATGCCTCCTTCGCGCTGGCGCCACCCGGCTGCGCCGCGAGCAGCGCGAGGAGGACGGGGGCGCTCCGGCGCAGGGTGTTCAGGAATCGCATGCGTTTGCTCCGCTTTCGTTGAGGTCGATTGTTGAAGCCGGCAAGATCAGGCTTGCCAGGATGGCTTGCGCTTTTCCACGAACGCGGCGATGCCTTCCTTCGCATCGTCCGTCGCCACCACATTGCCAAAGCTCTCCACCGCCGCGGCGACGCCGCGCCGGTAATCGTTGTCATTGGCGCGCATGAAGGCCTTGCGTCCCATCCTGACGACGACAGGCGATTTCGCGCACAAGGTCTGGGCAAGCGCTCTGGCCTCGCGCATGACGTCCTGCTCGGGCACCACGCGGCTGACCAGTCCGAGGGACATGGCTTCGGCGGCGTCGAACGCGCGTCCGGTGAATAGCAGGTCGAAGGCCCGGTGACGGCCAATCACACGCGGCAGGTGCGTGTAGTGGATGGCGGGCGTCAGCCCGACGTCGATTTCCGGATAGCCGAAGGTGGCCGTGTCGGCGGCGACGATCATGTCGCAGGAGATCGCGAGCGTCATGCCGCCGCCGCGGGCGGTGCCGCATACGGCGGCAATGGACGGCTTGCCCAGGTTGAACTGCGCGTCGCACAGTGCGTTGTACAGCTTGTCGACCAGGCCATAGATCCGGGCCGGCGGCGCCCCATGCAGCGCATCCAGCCGCAGCCCGGCGCAAAAGCGCCGGGGCAGGGCACTGCCCAGGATGACGGCCCTGACCGAATCGTCCTGTGCCGCGCGCCGCAGCGCCGCCAGCATTTCGTCGATCATCGCCTCGTTCAGGGCATTGACCGGCGCGCTATCGAGAAGGATTTCCGCGACCCTGTCGCGCACTTCATATCTGACTGAATTGACTGAGGGCATGGTGACTCCTGATGTCATGCGGCCGTGCAAAGGCCGCCGGTCTTGCCGGCATCGGCGCTGGCAATCACGCCACGCGCCTTGAATCGTTCAATGGACTCGGGCGTATAGCCCGACTGCAACAAGATCTCGTCGGTGTGCTGGCCCAGCAAAGGCGGCGCGCGGCGCGCTTGCCGACGGCCGCCGCGAAAGCGCACGGGCAAGCCCATATTCCTCACCTTGCCCAGCACCGGATGCTCGGACTCGGCAATCAGCGCGCGCTCGGCCACTTGCGGATGTGCCAATGCTTGCTCCAGCGTGTGGATCGGCGAGCAGGCCACGCCAGCCTTGCGCAACGCGTCGAGCCAGTAGGCAACCGGCTGGGTCCGAATACGCGCCTGGACCATCTCGACGGTTTCGGTGAAGTGCGCGACACGGGCCGCATTGGTGGCGAAGCGCGGTGCGTCGGCCACATCCTGCAACCCGGCGACCGGGCAGAAGCGCCGCCACTGCGCGTCGTTGCCGACGCCGATCATCACCGGCCCGTCGGCTGCGTCGAACACCTGGTAGGGTGCCATGGCCGGATGCGCGGTGCCCATGGCCCGCGGCACCTTGCCGCTTAGCCAATAGTTCTGTGCGAGATAGCCCATGAAGCCCATCGCCGTATCCAGCAGGGACACCTCCAGGTGCATGCCGCGGCCGGTCTTCTGCCGCTCGATCAGCGCCGCCAGGATGCCACTGAACGCATGCATGCCGGTGCCCAGGTCCACCGGCGAAAAGCTGGCGCGCGCATGCTGGCCGCCGGCCTGGCCCATCGTGCTGATCATGCCGCTGAATGCCTGCAGCATGACGTCGTAGCCGGGCTCCTGGCCCAGAGGGCCCGTGCGTCCGTAGCCGGAGATCTCGCAATAGACCAGGGCCGGGTTCAACGCGGACAGCGTGTCGTAGTCAACACCGAGCCTGGCTGCGGCGCCACTGCCGAAGCCTTGCAGCACGACGTCCGCCTTGGCCGCCAGCGTCTGGACGATCTGCTTGCCCTCGCTGGTCTTGAGGTCAACGGCGATGCTGCGCTTGTTGTGATTGACAGCGAGAAAGGTGGCGGACTGCCCGCGATCCTGCGGCAGCCAGGCACGCGTATCGTCGCCGCTGCCAACCGGCTCGACCTTGATGACTTCGGCGCCAAGTTCGCCCAGATACTGCCCGCACAAGGGGCCGGCGAGCACCTTGCTCAAGTCGAGGACGCGAATGCCCTGCAATGCAATCATGGATGTGTCTCCAAAACGGATCAACGGCGGGATCGGCGGACGCCGCCCCGAGCGCGGGCGCAGGTCCGGCGTCGTGTTGTGGCAATGGGATGCCGGGTGAGTCGGGGCGGCTACTCGGGCTTGATATCGATGGAGCGGGCCAGGGCCGTCCACCGGGCGGTATCGCGATTCACATAGGCCTGCACGTCGGCGGGCGCCATGTGGAACGGCTCGGCTCCCCGCGCAATCAGCGCACGGCCATAGCCTGGATCGCCCGCGCTTTGCGCCACCGCCTGGCGCAGTGTCTCGACGATGGCGGGCGGCGTCTTCGCGGAAGCCTGCAACGAGAGCCAGAACTTCAGGTCCAGCGCCGGATAGCCGGCTTCCTGCAGCGTCGGCACATCCGGCAGCAAGGGCGAACGCGCAGCGGAAGTGATCGCCAGGGCTTTGAGCTTGCCGCCCTGTATCTGGCCGATGGAGGTGGTCATGCTGTCGAAGAGGAAATCCACATTCCCGGCCATGACATCCGTGCTTGCCGGCGCGCTGCCCTTGTAGGGCACGGCCACCGCGGTGAAGCCTGCGGCCTTCTGCAGCAGCGCGCCATAGATATGCGGGGAGCTTCCCGCGCCGAAGGTGGCATAGGTGAGATTGTCCGGCCGCTGTTTGCCGGCGCGGACCAGTTCCGCCAGGGAGCTGATACCCAGCTTGCTTGGATGCACCACCAGCACGTTCGGCACCGTCGCAACCACGCCGATGGCCACCAGGTCGCGTTGCGGGCGAAATCGCAAGTCGGGAAACAGCAGCGGGTTGACGGCATGCATGCCGACCGTGTTCAGCAGCAGCGTATAACCATCGGCGTTGGCATCGAGCACGTTCTGCGTGCCGAGATTGCCGCCGGCGCCGGGCTTGTTCTCGATCACCACGGGCTGGCCGAGCCGGTTGCCCAGCGGTATGGCAATCAGGCGCGCCACGAAGTCACCGGGGCCACCCGCCGCGAACGGGACGACCAGCTTGATCGGCCGCGACGGCCATTGCTCAGCATGGAGTGGCGGGGCGAGCAAGGATGCGGCTGCGCCCGTCAGGAAAGTACGGCGGCTGAGTCCCATTGAGTCTCCGTGGATTATCTGTCTTGGCATCCGCGTGCGTTGCGCGGAAGCTGGCATCACTATGGGCTTCGGTACCGCTATATGTCCAAGATAGATTTTTGATATGTAGTATATTTTTATGCTATACCCAGCTGGACCTTGCTGCCATCGTGCAGCCGCCCGGCAGGCGCCGTGGTGTCACTTGCGTGAGACTTGCTTATGTCGATCGATATACGTGGACTCAGGTGCTTTCTGGCGGTAGTGTCGGCGGGATCGATCTCCCGGGCCGCGGAGAACATGCATCTCGCGCAACCGGCGCTGAGTCTCCAGATCAAGCACATCGAGCAGGATCTTGGCGTGGCCCTCTTCATGCGCAGCCACAAGGGCGTCGTCCTGACTGCCGCCGGGCTGAGGTTCGAGAGCCACGCCAGGGATATCCTCAAGCGGCTCGACGTCGCCTGCGAGGACGTGCGTGACCTGGTAACCGATCCCGCGGGCAGGGTCGCGATCGGCCTGCCGCAATCCATGGCAAAGATCCTGACCGTGCCGCTGGTGCGCGAAGCCATCCGGCGCTGGCCCAAGGTCCAGTTGCAGGTGGTCGAGCTCAGCACCGGTTACATCCCGGACCATCTGCTGAGCGGGCGCGTCGATATTGGCCTGACCTTCCAGGCGGACGCTGGCTCCGGCCTGCTGTTCGAGCACATGGTCGACGAGGATCTTGTCTTGCTGGCGCCCCCGGGGCAGTTCGCCGATGCCCGCAAGAGCGGAGCCGATCTGACGAAGACCGTGCGGTTCAAGGACCTGGAACGCTTCCCCATGATCCTGCCCGCCGGCGAGCATGGCCTGCGCGCGCTGATCGATGGGTATCTGCGCGCTCACCAGGTCGCGCTCTGCGTGCTGGCGGAGGTGAATGCCATACCGCAACTCATCAATCTCGCCGCCGCAGGCGTGGGGTGCACGATCCTCTCCTACGCATCGGTCTGCGAGGAGTTGCACAATGGCTTGCTGTCCGCGGCGCGGATCACCCATCCGAGCATGTCACGCCCGGTCTATCTGTGCCGCTCCGCCACCATGCCACTGTCGATCGCGGTCTCCGCGGTGCTGGATCTGCTGATGGAAACGGTTCGCGCGCTGATCGCCGATGGACAGTGGCCGGCCCGCGTCAGCAGCGCTGGCCGCTGACGGCAATGTCGAGGTGGTGAGCCGGGGCGGTCAGCGTCGATGCAGGCTGGTGTGCTGGCCGCCCCGGGATGCCGCTGCATGTCGGACATGCTAGCAGTTGGCTCAAGAACTTGCCTCACCTGCGCGATGTGTCGTTTGATGCATATCTTGCGCTGGCCGCTGCAAGTTTCTTGCCTCTGCTAGCCGCGCTACCACCCCCTCCGGCATGTTCATATTTCCGTCGGATCTTATGCGGAAAACGTGCAAGGATCGGCGAAACCATTCGTTCCTTTCAGATAGGCCCCTCGGTAGTCTTCATCCCTGACGCAAGCCTTCCCACACAAGGAAGGCCATGAAACGCGGCGCGAATGCGCCATTTCACGACGAGAATACGGGAGCAAGACACATGATTCGCAAGCTGGCCATCGGACTCGCGGCACTGGCCGTCATCGGTTCCACCCAGACCGCCTGGGCCAACACCGCCCTCCTGAACGTTTCGTACGATCCCACGCGGGAGCTGTATGTGGACGTGAATGCCGCCTTCGCCAAGGCATGGAAGGCCAAGGGCGGCGACACGCTGACCATCCGCCAGTCGCATGGCGGCTCGGGCAAGCAGGCGCGTTCGGTGATCGATGGGCTGGATGCGGATGTGGTCACGCTGGCGCTGGGCTATGACATCGACGCCATCGCCGAGAAGGGCTTGCTCAAGCCCGATTGGCAAAAGCGCCTGCCGCACAATGCGTCGCCCTATACCTCGACCATCGTGTTCCTGGTGCGCAAGGGCAACCCCAAGGGCATCAAGGACTGGAACGACCTGGTCAAGCCGGGCGTGCAGGTGATCACGCCTAACCCGAAGACCTCGGGCGGCGCGCGCTGGAACTACCTGGCGGCCTGGGGCTACGCACTGCGCCAGCCGGGCGGCAACGAGCAAAAGGCCAAGGAGTTCGTCGGCCAGTTGCTGAAGAATGTGCCGGTGCTGGATTCCGGCGCCCGCGGCGCCACCACCACCTTCGTCGAGCGCGGCCTGGGCGATGTGCTGATTGCCTGGGAAAACGAGGCCATCCTGGCGATCAAGGAACTGGGCCCGGACAAGTTCGACATCGTCGCGCCGTCGATCTCCATCCTGGCCGAGCCGCCGGTGGCGGTGGTGGACAAGGTGGTGGACAAGAAGGGCACGCGCAAGGTGGCCGAAGCCTACCTGCAGTTCCTGTACACCGACGAGGGCCAGGAAATCGCGGCCAAGAATTACTACCGCCCGATCTCGGAGAAGATTGCCGCCAAGTATGCGAGCAACTTCCCCAAGGTCAAGCTGTTCACCATCGATGAGGCCTTTGGCGGCTGGCAGAAAGCGCAGAAGGCGCACTTCGCCGACGGTGGCTCGTTCGACCAGGTCTACCTGCCTGGCAAGAAGTAAGACGTAGCCGGCGGCGGGCGGGCGCCCGCCGGCTTCCGTGCCTTATCCCCGCTTCCTATCCCTATTCCTGTTCCTATTTCGATGCCGACGCCGACGCCGACGCCGACGCCGATCCGAGCCGGCGCCCCGCCGCGCCCAGCCATGCATGTACTGCTGGTGGCGCTAGTCACCGGCGCACTGGGCGCTGCCTTGCTGGTGATCGGTGTGAATGCGGCAGCCGAAGGCCGGACGGCCACGATCCACAAACAGAGCTGAAGAGGCACGGACATGCAGGTCTTCTGGTTTATCCCCACGCACGGCGACAGCCGCTACCTCGGCACCTCCGAAGGGGCGCGCGAGGTCAATATCGATTACCTGAAGCAGATCGCCACCGCAGCCGATACGCTTGGCTACGAAGGCGTGCTGATTCCCACCGGCCGCTCCTGCGAGGATCCGTGGGTGGTGGCCTCTACGCTGGCCGCGGTCACCTCCCGGCTGCGCTTCCTGGTGGCGGTGCGCCCCGGGCTGATGGCGCCCACGCTGGCCGCGCGCATGGCGGCGACATTCGACCGCCTGTCGGGCGGCCGCCTGCTGGTGAACCTGGTGACGGGCGGCGATGTGTCAGAGCTGGAGGGCGATGGCCTGTTCCTGGACCATGCCGAGCGCTACGAAGCCTCGGCCGAGTTCATCCGTATCTGGCGTGAAGTGCTGGCGGCCAGCCATGAAAGCGCCGAGCTCGACTATGAGGGCAAGCATCTCAAGGTCAAGGGCGCGAAGGTGTTGTTCCCGCCGCTGCAGCGCCCGCATCCGCCGGTGTACTTCGGTGGCTCCTCGGCCGCCGCGCACGAGCTCGCGGCCGAGCAGGTGGATACCTACCTGACCTGGGGCGAGCCGCCGGCGGAGGTCGCCAGGAAACTCGCCGACGTGCGCCAGCGCGCGGCGCGCCATGGGCGTAGCGTGAAGTTCGGCATCCGCCTGCACGTGATCGTGCGCGAGACCGAGGACGAGGCGTGGGCCGCGGCCGACCAGTTGATCAGCAAGCTCGACGATGCGACGGTGGCGCG
Source organism: Cupriavidus sp. UME77 (assembly GCF_014170355.1). Taxonomy (NCBI): domain Bacteria; kingdom Pseudomonadati; phylum Pseudomonadota; class Betaproteobacteria; order Burkholderiales; family Burkholderiaceae; genus Cupriavidus; species Cupriavidus sp. UME77. Next base: position 214,793 of record NZ_LZZU01000006.1, on the reverse strand, counting down.
CGCGCAGGCGGTGATCGGCAAGATGGATTCCGAAGGGCAGCGTCGCATGGCCGCGCTGCATGCCGGTGGCGGCGCACGCAGCCGCGCGGAGCTGGAGATCAGCCCCAACCTGTGGGCCGGCGTGGGCCTGGTGCGCAGCGGCGCGGGCACGGCGCTGGTGGGCGACCCGCACATCGTGGCGGCACGCATCAACGAATACGCGGCGCTGGGCATCGATACCTTCGTGCTGTCCGGCTACCCGCATCTGGAAGAAGCCTATCGCTTCGCCGAGCTGGTCTTTCCGCTGCTGCCGCGCTCGGTGCGCGACAAGCTGCAGGGCAAGGTGCTGTGGGGCCCTTTCGGCGAAGTCATGGCAACCGGCATCGTGCCGCGCGCGGCGCGCGGCTAGGAGGTAATCATGTCCGCTCCCTTGACCCTGCCCGCGCGCAACCCTGACTGGCTGCGCCATGCCGCCCGCTCGGCCGCGCCCTGGATCGTGCCGGTGCTGCTGGTGGCGGCGTGGCAACTGGCCTCGCAGCTGGGCTGGCTGTCCAACCGCATCCTGCCGGCGCCGCTCGACGTGGTGAAGGCCGCCTGGGGCCTGTCCGTGACCGGCGAGCTGTGGCGCCACGTGTGGGTCAGTACCTGGCGTGCGGTGCTCGGCTTCACCATCGGCGGCGGCTTCGGGCTGGCGCTGGGCCTGTTGACGGGCACCTTCCGGCCGGCCGCGACCCTGCTCGACAGCACCTTGCAGATGGTGCGCAACATTCCGCCGCTGGCGCTGATCCCGCTGGTGATCCTGTGGTTCGGCATCGACGAGACCGCCAAGCTGTTCCTGGTTTCGCTAGGCGTGTTTTTCCCGATCTACCTGAACACTTACCACGGCATCCGCGCGGTGGACCCCGGGCTGATCGAGATGGCAAAGAGCTACGGCCTGTCGGGCTGGCGCCTTTACCGCGAGGTGATCCTGCCGGGCGCCTTGCCCAACATCCTGGTCGGCGTGCGTTTCTCGCTCGGCCTGATGTGGGTAATCCTGATCGTGGCCGAGACCATCTCGGCGCAGTCGGGCATCGGCTACATGACCATGAATGCGCGCGAGTTCCTGCAGACCGACGTAGTGCTGGTGGGCATCCTGCTCTACGCGCTGCTGGGCAAGCTGGCGGATCTGCTGTCACGCGGGCTGGAGCGCTTCTGGCTGCGCTGGCACCCCGGTTACCAGGCGCACTGAGCGCCGCCGGCCAAGGAGAACCCGATATGCAAAGCAACCCGATCGAGCAAGCCGCGCTGGCCGATGTGCCCGCAGGCCAGGATGGCAAAGGCCTCGCGCTGCGCGTGCAGCAGGTGGTCAAGCGCTACGGCGGGCGCGAGGTGCTGCATGGCATCGACCTGCAGGCCGCGCCCGGCGAGTTCCTCGCCATCGTGGGCCGCAGCGGTTGCGGCAAGAGCACCTTGCTGCGGCTGGTGGGCGGCCTGGAAGACAGCGACGGCGGTGGCGTGACGCTGGACGGCGCGCCTGGCAACAAGCAGCGCGAGGCGGTCCGGGTGATGTTCCAGGACGCTCGCCTGCTGCCGTGGAAGACGGTGCTGGACAACGTGGCGCTGGGGCTGCCGCGCGCGCGGCTGGCCGATGCGGCCAGGGTGCTGGGCCAGGTCGGCCTGGCCGAGCGCGCGGGCGAGTGGCCGGCGCGCCTGTCGGGCGGGCAGCGCCAGCGTGTGGCATTGGCGCGCGCGCTGGTGCATCACCCGCGCTTGCTGCTGCTGGACGAGCCGCTGGGCGCGCTGGATGCGCTGACCCGCATCGAGATGCAGGGCTTGATCGAAGCCTTGTGGCAGCGCCTGGGTTTCACGGCGCTGCTGGTCACCCACGATGTATCGGAAGCGGTAGCGCTGGCCGACCGCGTGGTGCTGATCGAAGACGGCCGCATCGCGCTGGACCAGAGGGTGGCGCTGCCGCGTCCGCGCCAGCGCGGCTCGGCGGCGTTCGCGCAACTGGAGGACGCGGTGCTGCGCCGGGTGATGCGGCGTGAGGGCACGCCGGCTGTCGATGAGAGCCAGCACGGGCAAGCATTGTTGCCTGCAGTGGACTGGTCGGTGGCGCGCACGTTCGATTCAGTGCGCTGGGCAATCTAGGGCGCGAGCAACGACGCAGGCAGGCACGCCAGGGAAGCAGCAAACAAGTATGAAACAAAGGCCGCGCGGCCAGCCTCGAGCGAAGCCGGCGCAACCCGCGCAAGGGGTGGCAGCCATAGGTGAGCGGGCAACGTCACTCACCCGCGCGGGGTCCATCCGCTGAACCAAAGTTTTACGCATTTCTCATTTTCACTCACGCAAAGGAACTTCTATCATGAGCATTCAGGCGATCAACGTACGTAACCAGTTCCGCGGCAAGGTTGCCGCCATCATCGAAGGCCCTGTGGTCTCGGAGGTCGACGTCGAGACGCCGGCCGGCATCGTCACCTCGGTCATCACCACCCGCTCGGTCAAGGATCTCGGCCTTACCATCGGCAGCGAAGTCGTTGCCCTGGTCAAGGCTACCGAGGTATCCCTGGCCAAGCTTTGAAGCCTCGCCCGAGGCGCAAGCGCAACGCAAAGGAAATCGCAATGGCAAGCGCGAACGAAGCAGGCGCGGCACCGACGGCGCTCACCCACTACCTCGAAGGGCTGCCGCGCCGCCCGCAGAACGATCGCCAGCTGTGGCGAGACGAGCGTGGGCAGGTGCAGGGCCAGTTCTATAACTGCTCACTGACCAGCGCGTTCGAGCCTCTCATCACCCTGTCCAGCCGCGACGTGGTGGCGCACGAAGGCACGCTGCGCACCTACGCCGGCGACGGCGTCGGCCTGACTGCATGGAAGCTGTTTGCGATGGCGGCGGACGATGCCTCGCTGGTCTCGCTCGACCGGCTCTCGCGCCTGGTGCATGCCATCAATTATTTCGCGGCCGATGGCGATCGCAAGCTGGTGCTCAACGTGCACAACCGGTTGCTGGCCGCCGTGGCCGACGATCACGGCGCGGCCTTCCGGCGCGCGCTGCAGTCGCTCGGCCTGCCGCTGGACAGGTTCGTGATCCAGGTGCCGGCCAGCGCCAACGACGACCTGCCGCTGTTGCTGCATGTGGTGGGCAACTACCGCCGCAACGGCTTTGCGGTAAGCCTGCAGGCATCGGACCCAGCGGAAGCCGGCGCGCTGATGGCGCACGCGTTGCCCGACTGGCTCAAGCTGGACATGCGCCGCAATTGGACCGACCGCCAGCTGGCAGGGCTGCAGGCTAGCGCCGACAGCGCCGGCGTGACGCTGATCGGGCGCCGGCTGGAGAACGCCGAGAACGCCGAGCGGCTGCAGGCAGCTGGCATCGTGCTGGGGCAGGGCAGCTTCACCGGCGAGGCGGTCAGCGCGCGCCACCTGCATGAAGTGCCCGGCGAGGCTGGCATTCAGGAGTTCAAGGGCGGGGTGCCCCGGAGCGGATCCGGCGGCGTCCCGATGGCGTTGACCAAGGAGCCGATATGACGCAGACGAAGAGGCCTGCCGCGCGGGAGCAGCGCGGCGGCCAGGCGGGCGCAAGCGCGCGACCCGCCGACGTACGGTTAAAGGTGCCCAAGGGCTTGCAGATCCTGACGGTGCCGGGGTTGCATGGCAGTGGCCCGGGCCACTGGCAGAGCCGTTGGGAGCAGCGCTTCCCGGACTGGCAGCGCGTGGAGCAGCACGACTGGTCGCGCCCGAGCCTGCCGCTGTGGGCCGAGCGCGTGTCGGAAAGCATCATGCGGGCGCAGCGTGTGGCCCCGCGCGGGGCCATCCTGGTGGCGCACAGCTTTGGCTGCCTGGCCACCTTGCGCCAGGCAGCGCTCGACCCGGAGGGCATCGCGGGCGCGGTGCTGGTGGCGCCGGCAGACCCCGACAAGTTTGGCGTGGCCGGGCTGCTGCCCGCGTACCGGCTGCCGTTTCCCACCATCCTGGTGGCCAGCCGCAACGATCCCTGGATGCAGCAGCGCACCGCGTTCAGCTGGGGCACGCTGTGGGGCAGCGAGCTTCATGACGCGGGCATGCTGGGTCACATCAACGCCGATTCCGGGCTTGACCAGTGGCCCGAAGGGCTCGCCTTGCTCGATACCTTGATCCAGCGGATCGAGGCGGACGGCAGCGCCGGTCCGTCCGGCGACCGCGCCGGGCCTTGGGAAGGCGGGCTGGAAGTGTCGTCCACGTTCCCTTATATCTAAAACGCCTAAGAACATACGTAAAGATTCGTTCTGTTTATAAGGCGGCATCTGCAGAATTTGTCTCGTAGGCCGGTGTGTTATGCGCCGGCGTCATAAAGAAGCTGCCCCCGCTGCTTCGGTTTCCGGCGAATTCCGCTTGGAAGCCATGCTCCGGAGGTGGATACGACACTGACGGCACAGACGAGACAACATGCCACCCTCGATTTCCCTGGCGGACAATCCGCCCCCGGCGAGGCCGGATGCCCCCCGAGCGCGCAACAGCGCGCCGCCCAAGCCAGGCAAGCAGCGCTTTACCGTGCTGCCAGGCTTTGGCCTCTCTCTGGGCTTCACGCTGTTCTACCTGACGCTGATCGTCCTGATCCCGCTGTCGGCCACCTTCCTCAAGACCTTCACCATGACCTGGGAGGCCTTCTGGGCAGCGGTGAGCTCGCCCCGGGTGGTCGCTTCCCTGCAGCTGAGCTTCGGCGCCTCGCTGATCGCCGCCATCGTGAACACGGTGTTCGGGCTGATCGTGGCCTGGGTGCTGGTGCGCTACCGCTTTCCCGGCAAGCGCCTGGTCGATGCGCTGGTCGATCTGCCCTTTGCCCTGCCCACCGCGGTGGCCGGCATTGCGCTGACGGCGCTGTTCGCCGGCAACGGCTGGATCGGCCGCTACCTGGAGCCGCTGGGCATCAAGGTGGCCTTCACCCCGCTGGGCGTGGTGGTGGCGCTGACCTTTATCGGGCTGCCGTTCGTGGTGCGCACGGTGCAGCCGGTGCTCGAAGACGCGGAGCAAGAGCTGGAAGAAGCCGCGGCCAGCCTGGGCGCCACGCGCCTGCAGACCTTTGTCCGGGTGATCCTGCCGACCATCCTGCCGGCGCTGCTGACCGGGTTTGCGCTGTCGTTCGCACGAGGCACCGGCGAGTACGGCTCGGTGGTATTCATCTCCGGCAACATGCCGATGGTGTCCGAGATCGCGCCGCTGATGATCTATTCCAAGCTGGAGCAATACGACTACGCGGGCGCTACCGCGGTGGCGGTGGTGATGCTGGTGATCTCCTTCGCGCTGCTGCTGTTGATCAACCTGCTGCAAGCGTGGACGCGCCGTCACCACCAGGCAGTGCGTGCGTCCGTCTCGCCGGACAAGGAGAACTGAAATGGCTGGCGTCGTTACCAAGGGCCTGGGCGGCCGTGCCGCCCCCGCCGCCACGCGTTTCCGGGATGCCACGGGCGAAGCGCCGTGGGTGCGCTACACCCTGATCGCGGTCGCGGTGCTGTTCCTCGCGCTGTTCCTGTTCATCCCGCTGGCTTCGGTGTTTTATGAAGCGCTGCGCAAAGGCGTGCAGACTTATTTCGATTCGCTGGTGGAGCCCGATGCCGTGGCCGCGATCCAGCTCACCTTGCTGGTGGCCGCCATCGCGGTGCCGCTCAATGTGGTGTTTGGCGTGGCGGCGTCCTGGGCCATCGCCAAGTTCGATTTCCGCGGCAAGAGCCTGCTGACCACGCTGATCGACCTGCCGTTCTCGGTGTCGCCGGTGATCTCCGGCCTGGTCTACGTGCTGCTGTTCGGCGCGCAGGGCTGGCTGGGGCCGTGGCTGGAGGCGCACGACATCAAGATCATGTTCGCGGTGCCGGGCATCGTGCTGGCCACCATCTTCGTCACCTTTCCCTTCGTGGCGCGCGAGTTGATTCCGCTGATGCAGGCGCAGGGCAGCGAGGAGGAAGAGGCCGCCATCCTGCTGGGCGCTTCGGGCTGGCAGACCTTTCGCCGCATCACGCTGCCCAACATCCGCTGGGGCCTGCTGTATGGCGTGATCCTGTGCAATGCGCGGGCGATGGGCGAGTTCGGCGCGGTCTCGGTGGTGTCGGGCCATATCCGCGGTTTGACCAACACCATGCCGCTGCACGTGGAGATTCTCTACAACGAATACAACTTCGCGGCCGCCTTTGCGGTGGCGTCGCTGCTCACGCTGCTGGCCCTGGTCACACTCGGCATCAAGACGCTGGTGGAGTACCGCGCCAGCCGCGAGCACAGGGAAGATGAGAACTTTGCGCCGGAGAACCCGAGCGCTGGCAAATTGCAAGGACAGGCATCATGAGCATCCAGGTCAAGAATGTGCAGAAACGCTTCGGCAATTTCGTTGCGCTCGACGACGTCACCCTCGATTTCGACGAAGGCCAGCTGACGGCGTTGCTGGGGCCCTCGGGCTGCGGCAAGACCACGCTGCTGCGCATCATCGCTGGCCTGGAGCGCGCGGACGCCGGCCAGATCCTGCTGGAAGGGCGCGATGCCTCGCATCAGCATGTGCGCCAGCGCCAGGTCGGTTTTGTGTTTCAGCATTACGCGCTGTTCAAGCACATGACGGTGTTCGAGAACGTGGCCTTCGGCCTGCGCGTCAAGCCGCGTGCCGAGCGTCCCAGCGAGGCGCAGATCCGCGACAAGGTGCGCGCGCTGCTGGAACTGGTGCAGCTCGACTGGCTGGCCGAGCGCTATCCGCCGCAGTTGTCCGGCGGGCAGCGCCAGCGTATTGCGCTGGCTCGCGCGCTGGCGGTGGAGCCGCGCGTGCTGCTGCTCGACGAGCCGTTTGGCGCGCTCGACGCCAAGGTGCGCAAGGAACTGCGCCGCTGGCTGCGCCGCCTGCACGACGAGCTCCATGTCACCAGCGTGTTCGTCACCCACGACCAGGAAGAGGCGCTCGAAGTGGCCGACCAGGTGGTGCTGATGAACCGCGGCCACGTGGAGCAGGCGGGCACGCCGGAGGCGGTCTACAACCATCCGGCCACGCCGTTCGTGTTCGGTTTTCTGGGCAACGTCAACCTGTTCCACGGCCGGCTTGAGGTTGGGGAGCGGGGCGGGCTGCTGCATACCGGTGACTCGATCCTGCCGGTGATCGGCAGCGGCCATGAGACCGCCGGCGACGCCGTGGCCTATGTCCGCCCGCACGATCTCGACCTCGAGCGCTATTCGCCCGGCACCGATGGCATTGCCGTGACGCTGCGCCGCGCGCTCACCCTGGGCCCCGTGGCCCAGCTCGAACTGGAACGTGAAGACACCCAGGAAGTCATCGAGGTGGCGCTGCCGCTCGAGCGCTTCCGCCACCAGGGCTTCCGCGAGGGCGAACTGCTCGCCGTGCGGCCGCGCCGGCTGCGTGTCTTCGTCCAACCCCATTCATCCGCCCCGGCTAGCGCCAGGAGCACGCCGGCAGGAGCCGCACAATGAACTTCCAGCAACTGCGTTCCATCCGCGAGGCGGTGCGCCGCCAATTCAACCTGACCGAGGTGGCCAATGCGCTCTACACCTCGCAGCCCGGCGTCTCGCGCCAGATCCGCGAACTGGAGGAAGAGCTCGGCGTCGAGATCTTCGAGCGCTACGGCAAGCGCCTGACCGGGCTGACCGAGCCCGGGCGCGAAATCGTGCGGATCGTCGAGCGCCTGCTGCTCGAGGCCGAGAACCTGCGCCAGGCGGGCGATGAATTCGCCGGGCGCCATACCGGCCGCCTGACGGTGGCCACCACCCACACCCAGGCGCGCTATGCCTTGCCCAAGGTGGTGCAGAGTTTCCGCCGCGCCTACCCCCATGTGACGCTGGCGCTGCAGGAAGCCTCGCCCGCGCACATCGTGGAGCTGGTGCTGAGTGGCCAGGCCGATATCGGCATCGCCACCGAGGCGGTGGCCAGCGAGGCCGGGCTGACCTCGTTCGAGGCCTATACCTGGCGCCACGTGCTGGTGGTTTCGCCGGATCACCCGCTGACGCAGCTGCCGGAGCCGACGCTGGAAGACATCGCCGGCTTCCCGATCATTACCTACGATGCCGGCTTCACCGGGCGCCGCAAGATCGATGGCGCCTTTGCCGCCGCCGGCCTGCAGCCGGAGATCGTGCTGACCGCGATGGACGCGGACGTCATCAAGACCTACGCGGAGCTGGAGCTGGGCGTGGGCATCATCGCCTCGATGGCCTACGACGAACGCAAGGACGCCGGGCTGGTGCGGATTGCTGCCGACCATCTGTTCGAGCCCAACACCACCAGCGTGGCCGTGCGCCGCGGCGCCTACCTGCGCGGCTACGCGCACGCCTTCATCAACATGTTCGCGCCGCACCTCTCGCGCGACACGGTCAGCAGCGCGCTGTCCGAGCCAGCGGGTGGGCAGGTGGTCGAGGCTTGACGGCCCGGGCTTGCGGGGCCTGAGTGCCCCGGTGCCGATCGCGCCGCATCCTCGCGTTTCGCGCCATCCGTTCTCCATTCGTCGCACGCCACTTTCGTCCCGGCAGGTGTCCGCGTAAAGTCACAACTGTCCGTGGCGGAATACGCTGATACCGTCACATGGCTTGATGCGCCGCAATATCGACGGTGCGCGGGTCCGCACGAGAGGAGAGCGAGATGAAACAAGGCCGTGGCGGCAAGGGGCTGATCGCCCCGATCATCCTGATTGCATTGGGCGCGGTGTTTCTCGCGCAAAACGGCGGCCTGCTGCCGGCCTACCTGGTGCGGGATGGCTGGCCTGTGCTGCTGATCGCCCTGGGCGCCATCGTGCTTGTGCGCCGCCTGGCCTGGCGGCGCGTCGACCAGCGCGGCCCGAAGCCATGAGCGCGCGCCCGCAAGGGCTGCTGAGCTGGCAATGGCGCGGCTACGCCCGCAATCACAATCACCCTCGCAGCCTGCTGCTGCACATTGTCGCGGTGCCGATGTTCATGGCCGGCAATGTGCTGTTCGTCTATGGCGTGCTGTCGCTATCGGTGCCTGCGGTAGGGCTCGGCGTGCTGTGCATGGCCTTGTCGATGATGCTGCAAGGGCGGGGGCACCGGCTCGAGGCGCTCAGGCCCGAGCCGTTTGCTGGCCCGCTCGATATCGCCCGGCGCATCCTGGCCGAGCAATGGATCACATTTCCGCGCTATGTCCTGTCGGGGCAGTGGTGGGCCGCGTTGCACGGCCACGGTGCCAATCCCGGGGATGATGACGCCAACGTGCCGCAGCGTACATGCGAGCCGGGCGACAGCTGTCAGCGCCGGTGATCGGCCTTTACAATAACGATCAGTCATCGATCAGTCATCCTCGACCTTTGCCCCTATGAAAGCGCTGGATCGCTGCCCCGCCGCCATTCCCTCCAGGATCTCGATCCTCGCGCGCGACCTGGTGTTCGTGCTGTGCGCGAACACCATCATCGCCGTCAGCCTGAACTACGGTTTCCGCACGGGCGGCTCGCTGTGGCACAACTTCGTCTACAGTCAGCTTATCGGCCTGTCGATCTGGCTGCTGATCGACATCGCCCGCGTATTGATCTGGTGGAATGATCGACCCAGGCGCTGGCCCTTCCTGTGCCTGACCGCCGTTGCCGTGCCGCTGGGCGTGATCATGGGCAGCTGGACCACGCGCGTGGTACTGAACGAGCCGGCGAAGTCCTTCGAGGAAGCTACCGATATGCTGCGCATGTGCCTGGTAGTGGGCATGCTTGCGTCGGCCAGCATGATCTACTTCTACTGGTCGCGCGAGAAGCTCGCCCATCTCGAGCGGCAGGCCGCGCTCGACGCGCTGCAGCGCGAAGAGGCCGAAAAGCAGCTGGTGCGCGCGCAGCTGATGGCCCTGCAGGCGCAGATCGAGCCGCATTTCCTGTTCAACTCCCTGGCTAACCTGGATTGCCTGATTGCCACCGACCAGCAGGCCGCAAGACGCCTGCTGCAGCGGCTGATCGGCTTCCTGCGCATGTCGCTGTCCCACACGCGCGCCGAGCAATGCACGCTGCGCCAGGAGTTCGAGTTGCTGCGCAGCTACCTGGACATCCAGGCGCTGCGTTTCGGCACGCGCCTGGCCTATGAGATCGAGCTTCCGCCCGAGCTGGCGGAGGTCGAGATCCCGCCCATGCTGATCCAGCCGCTGGTGGAGAACGCGGTCAGCCACGGCATCGAGCCCTGCATGCATGGCGGCAGGATCGTGCTGTCGGCCCGGGCGCAGGGCGACAACGCCGTGCAGGTTGTCATCACCGATACCGGGGTAGGTTTCGGACATGCCGTGACCAAGGGCTCGGGCCTCGGGCTGACCCATGTGCGCGAGCGGCTGGCGCGGATTTTCGGGGCGGCGGCCAGCATGCAGATGGAGGAGAACACGCCACGGGGCGTGATCGTCCGGCTGACGTTGCCCGTTGTGCGCACGGCGGCGCCTGCCGCCGCCCTCGCACCGATGCCGGTGCCTGCGGGCAAGGCTGCCGGCGCGCGCGCCATCCCCCCTGTGAGCACTGCGACGCAAGGCATTTCCCATTCTTGATGCACCTCGCTGCTTAGCCGCTTCGACTACTTCGACTGCTTAGACTGCATCGACCCATTACCTCCGTTTCCATTACCTCCGTTTCCATGGCCCCGACCCTGTTGATCGCCGACGACGAGCCGCTGCTCGCGCGCGCCTTGCATGCCGAATTGTCCAGCCTCTGGCCCGAGGCGCAGATCGTCAGCGTGGTCCATGACGGCGTGTCCGCGCTGGAGGCGGCCCGCCAGCACCAGCCCCAGGTCGCGTTTCTCGATATCCGCATGCCAGGCATGAGCGGCATGGACGTGGCGCGCGAGCTGATGGAGTTCGATCCGCCGCCGCTGGTGGTGTTCGTCACGGCGTACGACCAGTTCGCGCTGGAAGCCTTCGAGCGCGAGGCAGTCGATTACGTGCTCAAGCCAGTGCAACCCGAGCGGCTGGAGGCCACGGTGCACCGCCTCAAGGCGAGGCTGGCGGCCCAGGCGCAGGCGAGCGAGGAGGGCGGCGCCGCCCTCGATACCGATCGCCTGGCGCAGTTGCTGGCGCGCCTGGAGACCATGGAGCCAGGCGGCGGGCCCGGGCAGCACGCGCCGGCGGGCGCGCCGCAACATGGCTACCTGCGCTTTATCAAGGCGCTGGTCGGCCAGGAGATCCGCATCATTCCGGTGGATGAGGTGATCTACCTGGAGGCGACGGACAAGTACGTCAACGTGGTGTCCGCCAGCGGCGAGGCGTTGATCCGCACCAGCCTGCGCGAGCTGTCGCAGCAGCTCGACCCCGAGCGCTTCTGGCAGATCCATCGCGGCACGGTGGTCAATATCGACTGCGTGGCCAGTGCCGTGAACCAGTCGCTGGGGCGGCTCGCGCTCAAGCTGCGCAATCGTTCTGAAACCTTGCCGGTGGCGCGTCAGTATGCCTATCTGTTTAAACAGATGTAACGCGCAGGGCACCCCTGCCACGGGTTGTTTTACTCTATGATGCGGTATTCGCAGCGCGCCTCTTGAGCCTGGCAGCATGGCCGGCGCGCCATGCCAAGCCCAGCCAGATAGCCGCCCGATGACTGCCGCCACCCTCGATCCCGTTCGCAATCCGCTGCGCCACGACGCCCAGGTCATCGGCCTGGTCGGCCTGGCCCACGGCGTTTCCCATTTCTTTCACCTGCTGCTGGCGCCCCTGTTCCCGTGGATCAAGGCCGAGTTCGGCCTGAGCTATGCGGAGCTGGGCTTGCTGATGACGGTGTTCTTTGCCGTGTCGGCCGTGGTGCAGACCGCGTCGGGTTTCGTGGTGGACCGCTTTGGCGCGACCCCGGTGCTGTTTGGCGGCCTCGGGCTGCTGGGCGCGGCGGCCTTGCTGCTGTCCGTCAGCCCGAGCTACGCGATGCTGCTGCTGGGCGCGGGCGTGGCCGGGATGGGCAACGGCGTGTTCCATCCCGCCGATTTCACCTTGCTCAACAAGCATGTTTCCCAGCCGCGGCTGGGGCATGCGTTCTCGGTGCATGGCATTTCGGGCAACCTCGGCTGGGCCGCGGCGCCGATCTTCCTGGTGACCATTGCCGAGCTCGGCAGCTGGCGCACCGCGCTCGCCAGCGCCTCGGCGGTGGCCTTTGGCGTGCTGGCCGTGCTGCTGGCCTTTCGGCATGTGCTGGATCCCCGCGCTGGCGCCGGCGCGGCGCCCAGGGCGGCCACCGCGGCGGCCAAGGCGGGCGGCAGCATGCTGGCGTTCCTGAAGCTGCCCCAAGTGTGGATCTGCTGGGCCTTCTTCCTCGTTACCACCTTTTCATTCTCCGGCATCCAGAGCTTCGCGCCGACCGCGCTGACCCAGCTCTACGGCATGCCGCTGACGCTCGCCACGGCGTCGTACACCGTCTATATGTTGTGCAGCGCGGGCGGCATGATCGTGGGCGGCTTTGCCGCGGGACGCACCAGCAACCACGACCGCCTGATCGCAATGAGCTTCACGCTGTCGGGCTTGGTCGCGATCTTGGTGGGGCTGGGCGTGCTGCCGGCCGTGATGGTGCCGGTGCTGATGGGCGTGATCGGCTTTGGCGCGGGCACGGCCGGGCCTTCGCGCGACCTGCTGGTGCGCGCTGCGGCGCCTGCCGGCGCCACGGGCCGGGTTTATGGCGTGGTCTACTCTGGCCTGGATATCGGCCTGGCCAGCGGGCCGCTGTTCTTCGGCATGCTGATGGATGCGCACTGGCCGAGCTGGGTGTTCTTCATGATCGGCGCCTTCCAGATGCTGGCGATCTTCACCGCCGTCACGGTTGGCAACGGCAACCGCTCCCGCCGCGAGGTGGCGGGCAAGCGGGCGGCCGCCGGCTGACACGGACTGACGCACGTAAGCGCGCCTCATCCAATTTCCACTTTCCGATTCGGGAGTCCTTCATGAGCTTTGCTACCACTGACCTGTGCGACGCCAATGAGGCGCGCCTGGCCGACGGCTCGCTGCGCGTGCTGTCGCCGGTATTCCAGCATTTTGGCAAGCGCGCCGCGTTCTCTGGCCCGGCGGCCACGCTCAAGGTGTTCGAGGACAATTCGCTGGTGCGCGAGGCGGTTGAATCGCCGGGCAACGGCCGCGTGCTGGTGGTCGATGGCGGCGGCTCGCTGCGCTGCGCGCTGGTGGGCGGCAACCTTGGCGTGCTGGCCGAGAAGAACGGCTGGGTCGGCATCCTCGTCAATGGCTGCGTGCGTGACAGCGGGGAGCTTGCGGTGTGCGACATCGGCGTGCGCGCTCTGGCCCTGCATCCGCAAAAGAGCCAGAAGCGCAATGTGGGCGAGCGCGAGGTCACGGTGCAAATGCCCGGCGCCGTGGTGCGGCCCGGCAACTGGATCTATGCCGACGCCGATGGTGTGCTGGTGGCGGACACCAGGCTGGAGGGCTGAGCATGCCGGTGGTCTTTGTCTATGGCACGCTGCGCGCGGGCGAAGTCAACGACCTCAACGCGGCCGCGCGCAAGCACGGCATTGCCGCGCCGCGCCTGATCGGCAGCGCGACCGTGGCGGGGCGGCTCTATGATTTCGGCACGTATCCCGGGCTGGTGCTGGACACCGCCGCGCCCGGCGTGGTCGGCGACTTGTACGAGGTCGATGCCGCGCTGGTGCCGGTGCTCGACGAGATCGAGGAGGTCTATCCGGGCCAGGCCTCGTTGTTCGTGCGCGAGGAGCGCGTGGTGGCGGTTGGCGATCAAGCCATCAGCTGCCTGCTTTACCCGGTGGGCGAGGACGCGGTCGCGGGCCTGCCGCGTATTGCATCCGGCGACTGGGTGGCCTACCGGCGCGCCCGCTAACCCGCTAACCCGCTTGCGTTTGAAACGGCATGCCGCGCGCTCGCCGCGCGGCCGGTCTTGGCGTAGCATCGGCAACCATTCCATCGTCCGATGTCATGGTTAAGCATGCACGCTCCTCACTCTCTTCCCAACCAGCGATTCGTCCAGTCCGGCGGCGTGCGGCTTGCCGTCAAGACCTGGGGCGATCCCTCGCACCCGGCCATGGTGCTGGTGCACGGCTATCCGGACAACAGCGCGGTCTGGCATGGCGTGGCGCCTCTGCTGGCCAATGACTATTACGTAGTTGCCTACGATGTGCGCGGCGCCGGTGGCTCTTCGGCGCCCAAAGGCGTGGCGGCCTATCGCCTGGAGCGCCTGGCGGAAGACTTCAGCGCGGTCATCGACGCCGTTTCTCCCGATGCGCCCGTCCACCTGGTCGGCCATGACTGGGGCTCGATCCAGTGCTGGGAGTTTGTCACCGAGCCACGCCTGCGCGGCCGCATCGCTTCATTCACGTCGTGCTCCGGGCCTTGCCTGGACCATGTCGGCCACTGGATGCGGGGAAGCCGGTGTCTGTCGTTCACGGCGCTTTCGCGCTCGCTGCGGCAGATGGCCTCGTCCTGGTACATCTATATCTTCCACCTGCCGTGGCTGCCCGAGCTAAGCTGGCGGCTCTGGATGGGCCGCGCCTGGCCGCTTTACCTGAAACGGACCGAGCGCATCGAGGCCGATCCCAATCCCACCCAGGCGGCGGACGGCCGTCACGGGCTGGCGCTGTACCGCGCCAATATGCTGCCGCGCCTGCTTTCACCGGGCGAGCGCCATGCGCACGCGCCGGTGCAGGTGATCGTGCCGCTGCTGGATCGCTACGTCAGGCCGGCGCTGTCCGAGGATCTGTCGCGCTGGGTCGAGCGCTGGTGGCGCCGGGAGGTCAGCGCGCGGCACTGGCTGCCGCTGGCGGACCCCGCCGGCATGGCGGCGATGGTGCGCGACCTGGCCAGGCATATCGATGGTGGCCCGGAGCCGCTGGCATTGCGCCAGGCACGGATGCCGCCAAATCCCGGAATTTCATAATGCGGAAAGTTGTTTTGCGCGGCAAAAAATGGTGATGCGTAGCACAACGGGCATTTCTCATGATGAAGGATTGCTTGCCACATCATGAAAAATAACATATAAGTAATTGATTATAAAAAGGAAAAAAACTAAGCAGGGACTGCATTCTGAGCTGTTGCGACGCGGGGTATTTCCCTACACTCTTATATAAGACACATGACCCGCACGGCAAAAAACAGGGGTGGCGAGGCCAGCGGATCAGCGCCGCAGCCGCCCCCGAAAGTGCCCCGGTCGGCAAGTCGGCACCACGGGCCGCCCAGCCTGTCGCCAGTTTCCAATGCCATCCCCGCTCTAAACTCTAGGAGAGTGAAATGTCCCGCGAAACCGAAGCAAAGAACCTGCAAAAAGAGTGGGATACCAATCCCCGCTGGAAGG
Organism: Cupriavidus sp. UME77; assembly: GCF_014170355.1. Taxonomy (NCBI): domain Bacteria; kingdom Pseudomonadati; phylum Pseudomonadota; class Betaproteobacteria; order Burkholderiales; family Burkholderiaceae; genus Cupriavidus; species Cupriavidus sp. UME77. The sequence continues at coordinate 199,635 of NZ_LZZU01000006.1, read as the reverse complement.
GCGTCGCGCGTCATTACACCGCCGACGACGTCGTGCGCCTGCGCGGCTCCGTGCAGATCGAGCACACCTTGGCCCGCCGCGGCGCCGAGAAGCTGTGGCACCTGCTGAACACCGAGCCGTTCGTCAACACGCTGGGCGCGCTGACCGGCAACCAGGCCATGCAACAGGTCAAGGCTGGTCTCAAGGCCATCTACCTGTCGGGCTGGCAAGTCGCAGGCGACGCCAACCTGGCCGGCGAAATGTACCCCGACCAGTCGCTGTACCCGGCCAATTCGGTGCCGCAAGTGGTGCGCCGCATCAACAACACCTTCCAGCGCGCCGACCAGATCCAGTGGAGCGAAGGCAAGGGCGATACCGATTTCTTCGCGCCGATCGTGGCTGATGCCGAAGCCGGTTTCGGCGGCGTGCTCAATGCCTTCGAACTGATGAAGTCGATGATCGACGCAGGCGCTGCCGGCGTTCACTTCGAAGACCAGCTGGCTTCGGTCAAGAAGTGCGGCCACATGGGTGGCAAGGTGCTGGTGCCGACGCGTGAAGCCGTTGCCAAGCTGACCGCCGCACGCCTGGCCGCTGACGTGTCCGGCGTGCCGACCCTGGTGATCGCCCGTACCGATGCCGAAGCCGCCGACCTGCTGACCTCCGACGTGGACGAGCGCGATCGCCCGTTCTGCACCGGTGAGCGCACGGTGGAAGGCTTCTACCGCGTCAAGCCGGGCATCGAGCAATCGATCTCCCGTGCCCTGGCCTACGCCGAAGTGGCCGACCTGGTGTGGTGCGAAACCGGCAAGCCTGACCTGGAATTCGCCAAGAAGTTTGCCGAAGCGGTTCACGCCAAGTTCCCGGGCAAGCTGCTGGCCTACAACTGCTCGCCGTCGTTCAACTGGAAGAAGAACCTCGACGACGCTACCATCGCCAAGTTCCAGAAGGAACTGGGCGCCATGGGCTACAAGTTCCAGTTCATCACGCTGGCCGGCTTCCACTCGCTGAACTACTCGATGTTCAACCTGGCCTACGGCTATGCCCGCAACCATATGAGCGCATTCGTCGAACTGCAGGAAAACGAGTTCAAGGCCGCCGAGAAGGGCTTCACCGCCGTCAAGCACCAGCGCGAAGTCGGCACCGGTTATTTCGACGCCGTGACCCAGACCATCGAAGGCGGCCAGTCGTCCACGACCGCCCTCAAGGGTTCGACCGAAGACGAACAATTCTTCGACAAAAAAGTAGCCTGAGGCTTCAGATCGCGAGATCGAAAAGCGGAATGGCTGACTGGCCTGATAGCCGGTCATCTTGAAGGGCGTGCGACCATCACGCCCCTCAATTAGGCGCCGCGCCGTCTCCCTCTCAGGGACGGCGCGGTTTTTTGCTTTTTGGGGCCGGCCTGCAAAAAAATGTTAAAAATTGTGTCTGTGGCAAATAAGTCATTTATTGGTGGATTGGGACGTTTTTGGCGATATGATGCTGCCCGTGTGTAAGTAGAGCCACACCGCAGGTCGCTGGCCAGCCGCCGGCACATCTCCATTCAAGTCACTGGCGAGCAACCCGGCCGGTGTCGATCCCAAGAAGGCAACAAACATGAAGCACAAACTTTCCCTGGCCGCTATCGTCGCGCTCTGCGCTGCCTTGGCCGGCTGCGCCGGCACCAATGTCGACGGCATGATGGGCGCCGGCACCTCGCTGCTCAAGGCGGCCTCGCTGAGTGACGGCGACGTCAAGGCCATGTCCGACCAGTCTTGCGCCGAGCTCGACAAGGCCAACAAGATTGCAGCCCCTGGCAGCACTTACAACAAGCGCCTGACCAAGATCATGGCGGGCCTGCAGTCAAGCGGCCTGCCCAACGTCAACGCCAAGGTCTACCTGACCAAGGACGTCAACGCCTGGGCCATGGCCAACGGCTGCGTGCGCGTGTACAGCGGCCTGATGGACATGATGACCGACGACGAAGTGCGCGGCGTGGTGGGGCATGAGCTGGGCCACGTGGCGCTGGGGCACACCAAGAACAAGATGCAGGTGGCGTACACCGCCATGGCGGCGCGCGGCGCGCTGGCCGCCGCCGGCGGCACCGTGGCCGCGCTGTCGGCCTCGCAGCTGGGCGAAATGGGCGAGCAGCTGATCAACGCGCAATTCTCGCAAACGCAGGAAAGCGCCGCCGACGACTACTCGTTCGACGTGCTGACCAAGAACAAGGCCAATACCCGTGGCCTGGTCACGGCGTTCCAGAAGCTGGCCAAGCTCGATGGCGGCAAGTCCAGCATGTTCTCGTCGCACCCGGGCTCGGACGACCGCGCCAAGCACATCGAAGACCGTATCAAGAAGAGCAGCTGATCCGGGCCGGCCTTGCCGCATAGGCGGGCCGGGCAAGCAAGAAGGCTGGCTGCCCTGTTCGGGGCGGCCAGCCTTTTTGTCGTTTATCGTTCGTCGTTCGTCGCCAGGGCGCGCTCACCGATACACGATCACCGGGATGTCGGTGTGCGTCAGCACCTTCTGGGTTTCGCTGCCCAGCAGCAGGCCCGACAAGCCGCGCCTGCCGTGCGAGGCCATGAAGATCACGTCGCAGCCATGGCGCTCGGCCGCGTCGATGATGCCCAGGTAGGGCACCGCAAAGGTGGACATGTCGGCGTCAAAGCTGATGCCGTCGGCCCGGGCGGCGGTTTCCACTTCCTTCAGGTACAGCTTGGCCTGGCTTTCGATGCGGTCCCTGAAGGCTTGTGGCGCCTCCACCACGATCTCGCTGAACGGCGTGTAGGGATACTCCTCCAGGCAGACATAGGCGGTGACCCGCGCGTTGATTGTCTTGGCCAGCTCCAGCGCGCCGTCGATGGCCTTCTTGGACAGTTCCGAACCGTCGGTGGGTAGCAGGATGTGCTTGAACATGCTGGACTCCTTTGGGGCGAATGGACCGGATTTACCTTCGGACGGAGGCAGGCCGCACGGCACCTGTCAGCTTTTATTGTAGGCAGGGGTGGCGCATGCGGCATTGCCCTAAATCAAATCGAACTAGGAATTGACCGCCAGTTGCGGCTTGCCGGCGGCGGATGCCTGTTCCGCGCGGCGCCAGTAGGCCGGGTTCCCATAGGTGTTCTTCAGGTGGTCGATGAACAGCCGTACCCGCAGCGGCAGGTGTTTGCGCTGCGGAAAGACAGCGTGGATGCCGATTGGTGGCGCCTGGAACTCGTCGAGCACCGTGACCAGCCGGCCGCTAGCGATTTCCTGCCCGACTTCCCACCAGGAGCGCCATGCCAACCCGTGGCCATGCAGGCACCACGCGTGCAGCACCGCGCCATCGGTGCATTCCATGGTGCCGCCCACCTTGACCGTGACCGCGCGGCCTTCCTGCTGGAAGGCCCAGCCGCGCTGCACGTTGGCGCTGGCGCCGAACGCCAAACAGTTGTGACGGGTGAGATCCTCGGGCAGGGCGGGTACGCCATGGCGCGCCAGGTAGTCGGGGGACGCCACCACCACGCGCCGGTTCTCCGCCAGGCGGATCGACACCAGGCTGGAGTCGGGCAGGTCGCCCAGGCGGATGGCGCAGTCGAAGCCCTCGTTGACGAGATCCACCACGCGGTCCGACAGGTCCAGCGTGATGGTCACATCCGGGTGCGATTCGATGAACAACGGCACCAGCGGCGCCACGTGCTTGCGCCCGTATCCCGCCGGCGCGGTCACGCGCAGATGGCCGCTGGCCTTGACGCCGCCCGCCGAGACGCTGGCCTCGGCGTTGTGCAGGTCGTTGAGGATGCGCTGGCAGTCTTCCAGGAAGGCCGAGCCTTCGAAGGTCAGGCTGATCTTGCGCGTGGTGCGCAGCAGCAGCTTGACGCCCAGCCGCTCTTCCAGCGCATCGATGCGCCGGCCGATGATGGCCGGCGCCACGCCTTCAGCCGCCGCGGCCGCCGAAAGGCTGCCCCGCGCGGCTACCGAGACGAACGTCTCCAATTGTTTGAAATGATCCACGAAGCTCGCCAGTTTTGTGCCTCATGCCGCCCAAAACAAGGGGCGGGTGAGGCAATGGGGTGGATTTGGTGCCTTATCTTTACAGCGTTAGCGAAGATTAGTGGTGTAAAAGTAAAAGATCAAGTGACCCCGACCGACTTTGCCGCACTGCAACGTCTCCCTACAATGCTATGCATTCATTGGTGTACAGGCCCACGCAGTGGCGCTGGCCTGCCGGGTTTGTCCAAAGGAACCGCTCCAGCTCATGCAAAAGATCCGCGCCGTCGTCTTCGATGCCTATGGCACGCTGTTCGACGTGTATTCCGTCACCGCGCGCGCGGAGCAATTGTTTCCGGGCAAGGGCGAGGCGCTGGCGCTGCTGTGGCGCGAGCGTCAGATCGACTACACCCGCATCCGCTCGATGGCCGCGCCCGACGGCGCCTACTACAAGCCGTTCTGGGCGCTGACGGTGGATGCGCTGCGCTATGCGGCCGAGCGCCTGCAACTGGTGCTGGACCCGGCCCTGGAGGCGCAACTGCTCAAGGAGTACGCGTGCTTGTCGGCCTTCCCGGAAAACCTCGGCGCGCTCAAGCGCCTGCGGGCAGCCGGGCTGCCGCTGGGCATTCTTTCCAACGGCAATCCGCAGATGCTGGATATCTCGGTCAAGAGTGCCGGCATGCACGGGCTGTTCGACCACGTGCTGTCGGTCGACGCGGTGCGCATGTACAAGACCGCGCCCGAGGCCTACGCGCTGGGCCCCAAGGCGTTTGGCGTGCCGGCGGGGGAGATCCTCTTCGTCTCGTCCAATGGCTGGGACGCTTGCGGCGCCACCTGGTATGGCTACACCACGTTCTGGATCAATCGTGCCGGTCATCCGGCGGAGCGGCTCGATGTGAGCCCTTCCGGCACCGGGCACGACATGAATGACCTGCTCGAATTCGTCCGCACCCAAGGTGCGGCGGTTTGACGGCGGGCACTTTTAATCAACCATCGATCACAGGAGAACACTGATGGCCATCACGCTGCCTGCGGGCATGAAGATTACCGGCGAAATCCTGCCGGCCTACGAAGACATCCTCACGCCGGCGGCCCTGGCCCTGGTGGACAAACTGCACCGCGCCTTCGAGCCGCGCCGCCAGGAACTGCTGGCAGCCCGCGTCGAGCGCACCAAGCGCCTGGACGCCGGCGAGCTGCCCGACTTCCTTGCGCAGACCAAGAGCGTGCGCGAAGGCGACTGGAAGGTCGCGCCGGTGCCGCCGGCACTGCATTGCCGCCGCGTGGAAATCACCGGCCCGGTCGAAGCCAAGATGGTCATCAACGCGTTCAACTCCGGCGCGGACAGCTACATGACCGACTTCGAGGACTCCAACACCCCCAACTGGCACAACCAGTTGCAGGGCCAGGTCAACCTCAAGGCCGCCGTGCGCCGCACCCTCACGCTGGATTCCAACGGCAAGCACTACAAGCTGAACGACAAGATCGCCACGCTGCAAGTGCGCCCGCGCGGCTGGCACCTGGACGAGAAGCACGTCACCATCGACGGCCAGCGCGTCTCCGGCGGCATCTTCGACTTCGCGCTGTTCCTGTTCCATAACGCCAAGGAACAGATCGCACGCGGCGCCGGCCCCTTCTTCTACCTGCCGAAGATGGAAAGCCACCTCGAAGCGCGCCTGTGGAACGACGTCTTCGTCATGGCCCAGAACGAAATCGGCCTGCCGCAAGGCACCGTCAAGGCAACCGTGCTGATCGAAACGATCCTGGCCGCCTTCGAGATGGAAGAAATCCTGTACGAGCTGCGCGAGCACAGCGCCGGCCTGAACGCTGGCCGCTGGGACTACATCTTCTCGTGCATCAAGAAGTTCAAGGTCGACAAGAACTTCTGCCTGGCCGACCGCGCCAAGGTCACCATGACCGCGCCGTTCATGCGCTCGTACGCGCTGCTGCTGCTCAAGACCTGCCACAAGCGCGGCGCGCCCGCCATCGGCGGCATGAGCGCACTGATCCCGATCAAGAACGATCCGGAGAAGAACGCCGTTGCCATGCAAGGCATCATCAACGACAAGAAGCGCGACGCCACCGACGGCTACGACGGCGGCTGGGTGGCTCACCCGGGCCTGGTCGAGCCGGCCATGAAGGAATTCGTGGCAGTGCTGGGCGACAAGCCCAACCAGTTCGACAAGCAGCGCGACGACGTCAACGTGGCGGCCAAGGACCTGCTGGACTTCCAGCCGGAAACCCCGATCACCGAGGCCGGCCTGCGCATGAACATCAACGTTGGCATTCACTACCTCGGCTCCTGGCTGGCCGGCAACGGCTGCGTGCCCATCCACAACCTGATGGAAGACGCCGCCACCGCCGAAATCTCGCGCTCCCAAGTGTGGCAGTGGATCCGCTCGCCGAAGGGCAAGCTGGAAGACGGCCGCAAGGTGACCGCCGAGATGGTGCGCGCGCTGATCCCGGAAGAGCTGGCCAAGGTCAAGGCTTTCGTCGGTGGCGACACCACGACGTATGACCGCGCCGGCGAGATCTTCGAGCAGATGTCCACGTCGGAGGACTTTGCCGAGTTCCTGACGCTGCCGCTGTACGAAGAGATCTGATCGGGCGACAGCACTCGCCTGGCCGGGGCTTTGGCCCCGGTGCAAAAAAACCGCAGCCTGGTGCTGCGGTTTTTTTTATGGTGCGCCCGGCAGGGCGCACTCACTCGATCGCCTCGTTGGCGGGAAATAGTCCGCACATGCTTGCAGCCCGCTGTGCCCAAATTTCATCAGTCGCCGGCCGCATGTCGTCGAGGCGGTGCTTCGACCTCCGTATGTCGATATGGCTTGAAGTATCCAAGCGTTGGTTCAACTGTTTTTCAGGAAAACAAGAATTTTCTTAGGTTTATTTTGTTTCGTGCGAATTATGATTTGGTCATCGCCGAGAGGCCTCAGTGTCACTGGACTCCAGCGTCACCATCTCCAGATCGCGCTGTAAGGGGCAAGGTGCTCGACCGGGGCTAAAGAAGTTAAGTGTATTGCGTCATTTGTCGTATGACGACAGATAACGATAGCAAGATCAATGAGGCTTCCTGTCGGAGCGCATGTGCCGCGTTCTGTATGGAGTCGTTCTCCTGCGCGCATCGCGGGCGATCAAGATGTGGCGTCGATCATTGGCGTGCTGCCAGTGGCAACAGGGGTTGCGAGAGATGTTCTTGATTGGCGTGTGAGCTATGTCTTCGCTTCATCTTATACGATGACTTGTGATCTGATGTGTATGCAATGCGGCGAATTTATTCTGAGTCCATTCGCCACCTATCCCGAATTGCCCCTCTCCAGGCCATTCCTGTGGCGGGGCGTGACAGTAGCTGTTCAACCTCGCGCGCGCCCGCGGCCACGGTTCGCGCGTTGCAGGGGATTGGTCTCTGGTCCCGGCAATTGCCGAATCGGCATTCCTTGAAGTGGCCGAAATCTGTTTGGCAGTGATTCGAAAGAAGAAATCAGGAGGCGACATTGAAGACGATTAAGGGCTTACGCTGGTGGATCATTGCGCTTGTGTGCCTTGGCACAATCATGAACTACCTGGCGCGCAACTCACTTGGTGTACTCGCGCCGCAGTTGAAGGCCGAGTTCAGCATGAGCACGCAGCAGTATTCATATGTGGTCGGCGCTTTTCAGATTGGCTACACGCTCATGCAGCCGGTTTGCGGGTTCATCGTTGACTTGATTGGCTTGCGCATCGGCTTCGCGCTTTTTGCTGTGCTCTGGTCGATTGCCGGTTGCCTGCACGGCTGGGCGACGGGCTGGCTCTCACTGGCGGCCTTTCGCGGCCTGATGGGGCTTACCGAGGCGGCAGCCATTCCATCCGGCATGAAAGCGGTCGCCGAGTGGTTTCCGGATAAAGAGAAATCCGTCGCGGTCGGTTATTTCAACGCTGGCACCTCCCTGGGGGCATTGCTTGCGCCTCCGCTGGTCATCTTCCTGTCGTTGCACTACGGATGGCAGGCCGCTTTTGTGGTGACGGGAGCCATGGGTTTTTTCTGGGCCGCGCTGTGGTATGCGTTCTATCGGTCGCCACGCGATCATGCGCGGCTGTCGGAAACCGAGCGCAACAAGATCATCGGCGGGCAGCACAGTTCGGCCGGGGCAACGCGTGGCAAGCGGCCGGTCAAGGAGGTGCTCAAGTCGCGGCGCTTCTGGGCCATCGCGCTGCCGCGCTTCTTTGCCGAGCCAGCCTGGCAGACCTTCAGCTTCTGGATTCCGCTCTATCTGTCGAGCGCACGGCACATGGAGCTCAAGGAGATTGCACTGTATGCCTGGCTGCCGTTCCTGGCGGCAGACCTGGGCGGGCTGGTGGGAGGTTACCTGTCGCCGTTCCTGATGAAGTATTTCCGTGTGCCATTGGTATGGTCGCGCGTGTGCGGCGTCGTACTGGGCGCGGTCATGATGATCGGCCCGGCCTGTATCGGCTTGGTGGCGTCTCCGTATCAGGCGATTGCGCTGTTCTGCGTGGGCGGCTTCGCGCACCAGATGATCTCGACCTTGGTCAATACGCTCAGCGCCGATGTCTTCGACCCGGATGAGGTGGGCACCGCGAGTGGCTTTGCCGGTATGGCCGCGTGGATCGGCGGACTCAGCTTCTCGCTGATGGTGGGCGCGCTGGCCGATACGGTCGGATACGGCCCGCTGTTCGCCTTGCTAGGCACCTTCGACCTGATCGGGGCTGCGTTGCTGATTTTCCTGATCCGCGGCCAGTCGCAGGAAGAACGTGCCGCGCGCCAGATCAAGCAAGAACTCTCCTTATCCAATTGAGGTGAAACCGATGTCTATGCTGCATCCTCCCCGCTTCGAACTCCAGGCGCGCGAAGGCAACCACCTTTGCCTCACCAGCACGACGGGTGCTGCGATTGAACTCTTCGTGCTGGAACAGGACATCGTCCGCGTGCTGGTGCTGCCGCACGGAAAGCTGCGTGGTGCGGCCACCTGGGCGATTGCGCCGGGCGGCGACGATACGCCCTTTGAAGGGCGCGACCGGCGTGACCTGAGCGGCTTCACGCTGCCGTCGTTCGAACTGCAGGCTGATACGGACACACTGCGCCTGCAGACCGAAAAGATTCGCTTGACCGTCGCGCTGGCCGGCGGCCGATGCACGTGGGAGATACTGCGGGGCGGGCATTGGCAACCCGCGCTGGCGGACCGTGCGACCCAGGCGTACAACTTCGGATTCTGGGACGATCAGGTCTATCACTACGTGCGGCGCGAGCCGGGCGAGATGTACTTCGGCCTGGGTGAGCGCGCGGGTGCGTTGAACCGGGGGAGCCAGCGCTACGAGATGCGCAACATCGACGCCATGGGCTACAGTGCACGCACAACCGATCCGCTATACAAGCACATTCCGTTCTACCTGACGTGGCAACCCGACAGTGCGACAGGTTTCGGCCTGTTCTACGACACGCATTCGGACTGCAGCTTCGATCTCGGGCGTGAACTCGACAACTACCACGGCCCGTACCGCTATTTCGTCGCGCACCACGGCGATCTCGACTATTACTTCATTGCATCGCCCGACACGCCGCTCGACGCCGTTCGCCGTTTCACATGGCTGACCGGACGGCCCGCCTGGATGCCAAAGTGGGGACTGGGCTATTCGGGTTCGACGATGACCTATACCGATGCACCGGATGCGCAGGAGCGCATGGGGGAATTTGTCGAGCGCTGCCGCGAACACGATATCTTGTGCGACTCGTTTCACCTGTCGTCCGGATACACATCGATCGGCGACAAGCGCTATGTCTTCAACTGGAACCAAAGCAAATTCCCGGATGTACGCGGATTTGTCGACGGCTATCTTAAGAATGGCATCCGGCTGTGCGCGAACATCAAGCCCTGCCTGCTGCGGGATCATCCCGAGTTTGCCGAGGTGGAGAAGGCCGGCCTGCTGGTCCGTGCCGCCAGCGGTGAGCCGGCTTGGGTGCAGTTCTGGGACGAAGTCGGCGCCTATCTTGATTTTACGAATACGGACACGGTTGCGTGGTGGAAATCGCGCGTCAAGAATGCGCTGCTTGACTATGGTGTCGCGGCCACCTGGAACGATAACAACGAATTCGAGATCTGGACGCCGGATGCGATGGCGAACGGGTTCGGCAAGCCTTATCCGGTGCGCGAGGAAAAGGTCCTGCAAACCTTGCTGATGATGCGGGCGTCGCGCGATGCACAGCGCGAGCACGCGCCATCGGTTCGGCCGTTCCTGGTGTCCCGGGCTGGTGGCGTCGGCATGCATCGCTACGTGCAGACCTGGTCCGGAGACAACTACACGTCGTGGGAGACCCTTCGCTACAACATCAAGATGGGGCTTGGTCTTGCGCTGTCGGGCGTTTCGAATATCGGCCACGACATCGGCGGATTTGCCGGACCGGCGCCATCCCCGGAGTTGCTGGTGCGCTGGGTGCAGTTCGGCGTCTTCATGCCGCGCTTCAGCATCCACTCGTGGAACGACGACGCCACGGTGAACGAGCCCTGGATGTACCCGCACGCGACTGCGAAAATCTCGGCGCTGATCAAGCTGCGTTACCGCTTGATTCCGTACCTCTATGAGCTGCTGTGGCAATCGACGCATGCCTACGAACCGGTATTGCGTCCAACGTTCGCCGAGTTCCCGGCTGATCGCCAGTGTTATGCCGACAACGACGACATGATGCTGGGCACATCGCTACTGGTTGCGCCGGTTGTCGACGAGGGCCGGACATCGCGTGACGTTTACCTGCCGGCCGGCGCGCGCTGGGTGTCCTACTGGAGCGGTGAAGCTTTCGACGGCGGGCAGGCCGTCACGCTACCCGCTCCTTGGGAGCAGCCGGTCATGCTGATCCGCGAGGGCGGGGTGATCGCGCTCAACGTGGCCGAGCAACGCTTCGACCGGCGTGCCGATCGGCGCGGTTTCCTGGTTGTGCCCGTTGGCGGCAGCGGCGAAGCGAGTGGTGGCTGCATTGAAGACGACGGCGAATCCGAAGCGTGGCGCCATGGCGAGCAGGGCCGTTGGAACATCCGCACGGCGTCGGATGCACACACCGTCACGCTCTTCATCACGCGTGCGGGGCGCATGCCCGCGCAACAACCGGATACCGTCGAGATTTTCCTGCCGGAGGGCGAAGCGCGACAGGTACAGACCCCGCAAGCTCGCATTCTTGAAGAGGCCGTTGCAGGCGGCTGGCGTCAACTGACCCTGCAAGTGCAAGCCTAGCCCTTGCGCACGGCTGCAGGCGCGTCGAAGCCGAGCCACGGTAAATCCGGTTCGACGCGCGGATACCTGCTGTTGGAGACAACCGACAAAGAGACAAGAAAGATGAGAACCACTCGACCCTCCTTTTCCGTGAAGCCCCTCTGCGCATGCGTTGCGCTGCTGTCTGCCGGGGTTTCCTCGCATGCTTCGGCGCAAAGTTCTGTCACTCTGTATGGCGTTGTCGATACGGCCTTCGCCTATTCGAGCAATCAGGGCGGTCATTCGAACGTATATATGAGTCAGGGAAATCTGCTGGCCAGCAAGTTCGGGCTGTATGGCACTGAAGACCTGGGGGGCGGTACGCAAGCCCTGTTCCGGCTGGAGAGCGGGTTCAACTCCGCCACGGGCGCCCAGAGCGCGGCCGGCTATATGTTCAACCGGTTGGCGTTTGTAGGCTTGGGCAACAAGGGCTACGGCACGCTGAGCGTCGGCCGCCAATACACGCCTTACTTCCAGTATGTGGCGGCCCTGGGCCCGACCAACGTGCTGACCGGTGCCACCGGCGCGCACCCCGGCGATGTTGATGCGCTCGACACCACGCTGCGCTTCAATAACTCGCTGACCTACACGCTGCCCACGTTCGGCGGCGTGCAGGCAAGCGTGCAGTACGGGATGGGCGAGCAGCCCGGCAACATTTCCGGCGGCAGCAGCCTGAGCGCCGCGATACGCTATGACTATCAGGCGTTCGCCTGGTCCGCGGGCTACATCCACCTCAAGGACATCCCGACCAGCAAGTCGATCGGGACGTTCGCCAACAACTCGCCGGTCAACAGCGGTTACGCGTCAGCACAGAGCGCACAGTTGATTGCCACCGCTGCACGCTATACCTTCGGCAAGCTGATGGTTGGCCTGAACTATTCGAACGTTCAGTACAAGCCGGGTGCGGCGTCCTTTTTCACGCAGGCAGCGGTGTTCAACAACTACGGCATCATCTCCACTTATGCCTTGACGCCGGCGATCACCGTGGCGGCCGGTTTTAGCTACACAGCCGAGAAGGCGCGAAACGGCGTGAGCGACCCGGCGCGTTACAGCCAGTTCTCGATGGAGCAGACGTACGCGCTGTCAAAGCGTACCGTGTTCTACATGATTCAGGCGTATCAGAAGGCCAATGGCAAGACACTGCGTACTGTGGGTTCCGGCGCCACCGCGCAGACGTCCATCGCAGACGCAGTCGCCTCGGTTGGCGATTCACAGAACGCAACGCCTTCGTCGGGGTCCAGGCAGTTTGTCGGCATGATCGGCATTCGCCACGTTTTCTAAGATCCCTCATGAGAGTGGGTATGGTGAACGCATCCGTGAATCCGAATGTTGAGCGAGTCACCGCAGAGCATTTAGACTTTACGAACACCCGTCCGATGTTCAAAACGCATTGATCGAGATCCATGATGTCTCATTCCTCTGACGACCCACTCGCGGGTGTCACCACGCATTGCCACCGTATTCTACTGACCGGTGCTGGGGGCAAGCTTGGCAGAATCCTGCGCAGCCGACTCAAGCGCTATGCCGACATCGTGCGTCTATCCGACATCGCCGAACTCGGATCCGCCCTCGCGCAGGAGGAGGTCATGCGATGCGATCTGGCGGATGGCGCCGCCGTGCATGCGCTGGTCGAAGGCGTGGACGCTATTGTCCACATGGGCGGGGTTTCCGTGGAGCGTCCGTTCGAAGAAATCCTCCCTGCCAATATCCAGGGCACCTACAACATCTACGAAGCGGCGCGCCGTCACGGCGTGCGACGGGTAGTGTTTGCCAGCTCAAACCATGTGATTGGATACTACCGCCAGGGCGAAGTGCTCGACGCGAATGTTCCGTTGCGACCGGATGGCTACTACGGTGTCAGCAAGGCGTTCGGCGAGCAGTTGTCGCGTTTTTACTTCGACCGTTACGGCATCGAGACCGTATGCTTGCGTATCGGTTCGTCGTATCCAGAGCCCGCGGACCGCCGCATGCTGGTGACCTGGCTCGGCTATGACGACCTTGAGCAATTGATTTGCCGTGCGATATTCGTGCCGAAAATCGGTTACGCCATTGTCTATGGCGCGTCCGCCAATCGCGAAACATGGTGGGACAATCGGCACGCTGCGGGGCTGGGCTTTGCGCCGGTGGAGTGCTCCGAGCCGTTTCGCAGCAAAGTGGAATCGGCCCCGCCATTGCCTGTCGACGATCCAGCAGGCTGGTACCAGGGCGGCGCCTTCGTCAATGCCGGCCCGTTCGGAGACTGAACGCATGGGTACCCCGATCAGGAGGGTTGGGGAGATGCGCCCCGGGCATTCCAGAGACCGTCCCACATCGGTCGGATTACCGCGCTAGCATCGGTTGATGCCACGGATGCCACGGATGCCACGGGTGCCACGGGTGCGACGGTCGACTCGCTGGAACTCGCCAGGGAGAAGCGGATCCCGCATTGAGTCGCGCCTCACAATTCAACAGCCCGACTCTCAGTCAGATCGAGTCTCGGCTGGTACAGCCGATTCGGCATCTTCCAAGGCTGACGACCACCGTAGCCGCATCCCGGTTCGTGCCCACTGGCTTACGCAGTCCACGGCGTTGAAGTGATACGCCGCCGCGGCGGCCGCGAAGGTTGCCCCGATCATGCCAGCGTCTCGGTGCCCTCGAGTATGGCGTGCATCTGCGCAATGGTGCGGATTCTTGTTTCGTTCAAGTCGATGACCATCCGGTCATGATCGCCCATCCCCGCTATCCAGCCGCCCATCAGCTGTCGACTCCGAACTTGCCTTGTTTCACCGAGGCGCATCTTCCGATGGAAACGCGACGGATATCCGCTCTCCAGGCTCCCTCGTCGTTGGACGGCGCTATCCAATTGTTTCTCTGAAAAACAAGAATTTTCTTGGGTTTATTTTTTTTAATGCGATCTATGATTTGGTCACCGTCGAGTGGCCTCAGTGCCATTGCGTTTCTTTCCGTGACTGCATCTGGCGTGTAGTGCGTCAGGCAGTGTGCGGTTCGATTCGGAAGCCGGTGCATTGGTCCCCTGTGGACCTGCATTTAAACCGGGGTGAATCTATTCGTTTGATTCATTGCCCCAATTACCAACGGAAGAAGGAAATCACATGAAGCGTACTATTCTCGGGAAACGTACCATTCTCGGTTCTCTCGCAGCCGGCTGTGTGGTCATGGCCGCCATGGCTCCCTCGTTGTCGCATGCGTTCGACGGCCAGCTGGACTTCACCGGCTCCATCACGGACGTCACCTGTACCATCAACGGCAAGCCGCCCGGGCCCAACAATCGCACCACCGTGGATCTGGGCCGCGTGGATCCCATCATCTTCACGGGCATTGGCGTTAAATCCCCCGCAGTACCGTTCAGCCTGGTACTGGGCGGCGGCACGGCCTGCAAGGATAAAACGAAGGCCTCCATCTCCTTTGATACGGGCTCCGCCAACATCGATCCCACCACCGGCAACCTGATCCTGCAGGGCACCGCAGCGGCGAAGGGCGTGCAGATCGAGATCAGCGACAACGGCAACAAGGCCACCGGCAAGATCCCGCTGCACCTGGCTCAGACAAGCCCGCAGGTGGCCACGATCACGGACAACACCGCAACGCTGACCTACAGCGCAGCCTATGTCCAGACCGCCGCCGCCGTCACGGCGGGTGCGGGTAACTCGTTCATCCGCTACACGATGGCCTACTACTAAATCGAGCCAGGTTTAATTGCCAGGAATGCCATGACGTCGGTCGCTCGCATCTCTTCACTTCTTGCCGCCGGTGTCGTGGCGCTCGCCGCCTGCGCCAGCGTGGCGCAGGCTTCCATCGTCATACAGGGTACGCGACTGGTATTCCCGTCCGATGCCCGCGAGGTTACCGTCAGGCTGAACAACATCGGCAGCGAGCCTGTTCTCGTGCAGAACTGGCTGGACGATGGCCAGGCGGACATGCCGCCCGAGAAAGTCCGGGTTCCCTTCATGCTCTCGCCGGCGGTTGGCCGGGTGGAGCCGAGCAAGGGCGCGGTGCTGCGCATCGTCTATACGCAGGAACCACTGCCGGCCGACCGCGAGACGGTGTTCTGGCTCAATGTGCTGGAGGTGCCCTCGAAGAAGGAGGACGCCGAGAATGCGCTCCTGTTCGCCTTCCGCAGCCGTATCAAGGTCTTCTTCCGGCCTGTGCAACTGACGGACGTCGATGCCGCTCCCGGCAAGCTTGCCTGGAGGCTGGTCACCGTGGATCGCCAGGAGCCGGGTGGAAAGACGGCGAAGCAGCTTGCCGTTGAGGTCAGCAACCCTACGCCCTACCACGTTTCCTTCGGCCGGGTCGACGCCAGGCTGGAGGGCAAGTTTGTCTCCGCGGGTGGTGGCATGGTGGCCCCGCTCAGCAAGGAGACCTTTGTCCTGCCCGAAGCAAAGCCCGGAAATCACCCCGGTGCCCTGGTCCGATACGAAGTCATCAATGACTACGGTGGCCGGTACACGGAAGAGAAGGCATTGGCAAATTAGCCGCTAAGCACTCCTGTCCCGATTCCTTTCACTGTGTCTGTTGTGCGGCGGCCTCCAGCTATCCGCAGATAGGACAAATTCGTCGGTCTATGCAATCTTCAGTTCGCCTTGCTCAACCCGCTGGCCCGACTCGTGCCGGCAGTGTGGCTGCGTCGCCGATCTCCAGGCCGGGGCGCCTTGCGCCTCGCCTGATCGGCGCCGTGGCGGCGATCGCGATGTCGCCTACCGCCTGGGCGGCGGCGACCGTTGTGGGCGGGCAGGGCACGGGGACGCGCCAGCCCATGGATCTCGGGGCCCAGATTGGCGAAACCCTGGCGCAGAAAGGCAATGAGGCGCAGGACGGCGACCCGGAGCGCACGCGAAATGCCGGCAGCGATGAAAACGGTTCCGCGCCCGAGCCGCGGCTGCTGTCCGCCCTGGACGAAAAACGGGTGATATTCGACTCCTACATGCTGGCACAGGGCGCCGAGGGCATGACGATCGATACCAGCCGTTTCGAGCGGCTGGATATCGTCGCACCGGGCAAGTACCGCGTCGAACTGCATGTCAATGGCCAATGGCGCGGCACCGAGGATATCGAGTTCCGGCAGGTTGCGGGCCGGGAAAGCGCGCAGGCATGCTACGACCGCGATCTGCTCATTCGCGCAGGTGTCGATCTGAACAAGAGCGCGCGCGGCCAGGATCCCGCACGGCCCCCCAACCCGATGCCGGAAGGCCTGGTCTGTGCCGACATCGGCAACTATGTTCCCGGCGCCGAACTCAAGTTCGACCAGGCGGAGCAGGCGATCTATGTTTCCGTGCCGCAATACTATCTGCGGCTGACCACATCGAAGAACTATGTCGATCCGCAGCGTTGGGACAGTGGCGTTCCGGCGCTGCTGCTCAACTACAACACCAATATCTTCACCACGCAGAGCCAGGGACGCAACACCACCCAGGCCTACGCGGGCCTGAACCTCGGGGCAAACCTCGGGCCGCTGCGATTGCGCCACAACGGCTCGGTGACCTGGTCGGCGCCGACTGGCGCGCGCTATCAGCGTGGCTATATCTATGGCCAGACCGATCTGCCCGAGCTGCGCTCGCAAGTACTGGTCGGCGAGAGCTCGACCAGTGGCGAGCTGTTCGATTCGGTGTCTTTCCGCGGCGCGCAGATCTTCAGCGACGACCGCATGCTGCCTGAGACGCAGCGCTACTACGCACCTGTGGTGCGCGGTACCGCCGCCTCGAACGCCCGCGTCTCGGTCCACCAGCGCGGCTTCCTGGTCTACGAGACCACCGTGGCACCGGGGCCGTTCGAGATCAATGACCTGCAGGTTGCCAGCTACGGCGGCGACCTGCAGGTGACCGTGACAGAGGCCAACGGGCAGGCGCGTACCTTCCTGGTGCCCTTTGCCACCACCGTGCAATTGTTGCGGCCCGGCGTCACGCGCTACAGCGTGACCGCGGGCAGGGCTAGCGACCCCTCTCTGCAAGGCAGTGGACAGTACGTCCTGCAGGGCACACTGCAACACGGCATCAACAATATGGTCACCGGCTACGGTGGTGTGGCCTTCGCCAGCAACTATGTGTCCGGGCTGCTGGGCGGGGCGCTCAACACGCGCTTCGGTGGCTTTGGCGCCGACGTCACGTGGGCCAGGGCCACCGTGCCAAACGGCGATAGCCTGCGTGGCTCCAGCTTCCGTATTTCTTACAGCAAGAATTTGCCGAACAGCGGTACCAGCTTCTCGCTGCTGGCGTACCGCTATTCCACGCGCGGCTATCTTGGCCTGCGCGATGCGCTGATGCTGCACGATGCCGTCGAGCGCGGCGCGGCGGCCGATTCGTTCGCGCGCACGCGCAGCAGAGTGGATGCCAATATCAGCCAGCAGCTCGGCGCGAGCGGCGGCAATGTCTACCTCAACGGCTCTTCGCTCCAGTACTGGAACCAACGTGGCCAGGCGCTCAGTTTCACGCTGGGCTATAGCAACCAGTGGCGCGGCAACACCTATTCCGTGTCCGTGCAGCGCGTGCAGAACGCGGGGGGCGGTGGGGCCTTGTATGGGGGAGCGAGCAGCGGCAACAGCACGCTGGTCAGCCTCAACCTGTCGATTCCACTAGGAAAGTCCGCCCGCGGCGCTCCCGTCCTGAACAGCTTCGTCACGCACGACGACAGTGCCGGCACGCAGGTTTCTTCCGGCGTTTCGGGGATCATCGACCAGCAGGGCAAGGGCTCGTACTCGCTCTCCGGCACTTATGACGACCGGCGCAATGCCGCCTCGGGCAACGCCAGCATCAACTGGCGCCTGCCCGACGTCACGCTGGGTGCCAGCATTGGCCAGGGTCAAGGCTATCGGCAGGCATCGGCCAGCGCGCAGGGCGGCCTGGTCGTTCACCCGGGCGGCATTTCCATGGCACAGACCCTTGGCGAGACCATCGGCGTGGTCCATGCGGCGGATGCCCAGGGCGCCCGGGTCGGCTACGGCGGCGCCAGCGTGGACCGGCGCGGCTACGCGGTCGTGCCCAGCCTGATCCCTTATCAGTTGAACAGCATCGATGTCGATCCCAAGGGCATCCCCGACGACGTCGAACTGAAGGTGACCTCGCGCAGTGTTGCGCCGCGCGCTGGCTCGGTGGTGATGCTCACCTACGAAACCCGCAGGGCGCGCGCCGTGCTCATCAATAGCCGCATGCCCAATGGCGAACTGCTGCCCTTCGCTGCCACCGCCATCGATGCCGAAGGCGGCATGGCGATCGGCGCCGTGGGCCAGGGGAGCCGCCTGGTGGTGCGCGCCGAGAAAGACCGCGGCTCGATCCGCGTCGAATGGGGCAAGAAGCCGGAAGAGCGCTGCGTGATCGACTACACGCTCCCCGCGCGCGTGCAGGGGAAACGCAGCGGCTACGAAATGCTGGACCTGCCGTGCCTTCCATTGCAGGCCGGTGGCGTGGGCAGCAAAGAGCTGGCCGCGCGTCCGTGAAGCCGAAGCAACCCGGAGCCGGGCCACTGTGCGGTGCCAAGACGGCGGCGCCAGGCAATCCGGCCGGCATGCTGAACGAGGGGAGGCTGAGCCGCATGACCCATCCGATCATCCCGGGCAGAAGCGATCGCAGGCCGCGTTGCGAGCGGCCGTGGCGCGGCGCTGGAGCCATGCTGGCGTTGCTGCTGTGCCTGGCGCCGGCCGGGGCGCTGGCGGCGTTGTCGATCATCGGCACCCGCTTCGTCTACCCCGCCGATCTGTCGGAGCTGAGCGTGAGGCTGCGCAATGCGGGCGACAGCCCGATCCTGGTCCAGGCCTGGCTGGACCAGGGAGAGGTCAATGCCGATCCGGCCCGGCTGAGCGTGCCCTTCATCTTGTCGCCGCCGTTGCTCAGGCTGGACCCGGGGCGCAAGACGGTGCTCCGGCTGCGCTACACCGGCGAGCCGCTGCCGGGGGATCGCGAGTCGGTGTTCTGGATCAATTTTCTGGAGGTGCCGCCGCTGGCCGGGGACAGCGCCAGTCTGCTGCGCCTGTCTTACCGCACGCGCATGAAGCTGCTGTTCCGGCCGGCGGGATTGCCTGGCACTGCGGACGAGGCCATCGGGCAGGTGACATGGGCGTTCGGCAGGCAAGGCATGGCGGGCGGCGCCGTCCTGGAAGCCACCAACCCTACGCCTTACCACGTGTCGCTAGCGCGGATGGAAGTCGGGCGCGGGGGCGCCTCGGTGGAGCTGGACGGCCAGACCATTGCGCCGCTTGGCGTCACGCGGTTCACGCTGCCCGGCTTGAAGGGCGCCGCCTCGGACGAGGCGGTGGTGCATTACGAAGCCGTCAGGGATAGCGGCGAGCTGATCGTCGGCAATGCAAACGTCAAAAGGTAGTTTCGACGCGGGTCGATGGGTGGCTCGATGAGGAAGTCCAACGCCATCGGGCTGAGAGCGGCGCATGCACATCGATTGGGCCGCTCGTGAAATGAATGGATTGCCATGGGAAGAAATCAAGTGACTGCTGGTCGTGAAAA
This sequence comes from Cupriavidus sp. UME77, assembly GCF_014170355.1. NCBI lineage: Bacteria > Pseudomonadati > Pseudomonadota > Betaproteobacteria > Burkholderiales > Burkholderiaceae > Cupriavidus > Cupriavidus sp. UME77. The sequence continues at coordinate 180,028 of NZ_LZZU01000006.1, read as the reverse complement.
TTTTGTCGATGTCGATGTCGATGTCGATGCGCATGCCCGCCGGGCGGTCGGTGACCGGGCCGCGCGCCGCGCCTTCGGGCTGCGAGCCTGCGGCGTTGGCCTGATGTTGCTGCTGCCGGTCGCGGGGCATGCGCAGGTGCCCGGTGCGCCCAATGTATCCAATGCGCCAAACGTGGCGAATGTGCCCAGCATACCCAGGGCCGGGCAGACCATGCGCGATCTCGAGACCGTGCGCCCGGAACTGCCTGCGCCGTCCAGTCTGGAGCTGGACCTGCCCAAGGCGGGTGAGCGCACCGCGCCCGCCGCCTCCGCCGATCCGGGGGTGCGCCTGAAGGTGCAGGGCTTTCGCATCGACGGGAACAAGGTGTTCGACTCGGCGCAACTGCTGCCCTTGCTGGGCGACCTGAACGGCAGCGAGCAGGACCTCGCAGGCCTGCGCGCGGCGGCGGACCGCATCACCGCGTATTACCACGCGCATGGCTACCTGCTGGCGCGCGCCTTCCTGCCGCCGCAGGATATCGAAGACGGCATGGTCCGGCTCGAAGTGATGGAAGGCAGTTACGGGCGGATCGTGCTGCAGAACAAGTCGCGCGCGTTTGACGGCGTGCTGCGCCAGCCGCTGTCGAGGCTCAGGAGCGGCGAGGCGGTGCATAGCGCGGAACTGGAAAGCAGCCTGCTGCTGCTCAACGATATCCCCGGCGCCGAGGCCAAGGCCACCTTGCAGTCCGGCACCGAGCCCGGTACCACCGACCTGCTGGTCGAGGCGGAGCCCGGGCCGCTGGCCGGCGGCAGTCTGGAGGCGGACAACTATGGCGGCTACTACACCGGCGAGTACCGCCTGGGCGGCAGTTTCTACCTCAACAACCCGTTGCGGCTTGGGGACCAGCTGAGCCTGCGCGTGCTTGGCAGCGACAAGCGCCAGCGCTACTACCGCGCCGGCTACCAGTTGCCGGCCGGCCCCTGGTCCACGCGCGTGGGCGTGTCGTATTCGGATATGGGCTATCACCTCGGCAAGGATTTCGCGGTGCTGGAAGCGCACGGCCGCGCCAGCATCCGCAGCGTCTTCGTCTCGCAGCCGCTGCTGCGCGGCCGCGCCTTCAACCTGAGCGCCCAGCTGCAGTACGACGACAAGCGGCTGCGCGACGAGATGGATCTCTTCGAAACCAACGTCGGCAAGCGCGTGGGGCTGTGGACCGCTGGCGTGAACGGCAACGGCCAGGACAACGTATTCGGCGGCGGCCAGACCATGTTCTCGGCGAGTTACAGCACGGGACGGCTTCGCATCGACGATCCGCTCACCGAGTTCATCGACCAGATCAGCGCGAGAACCGGCGGCAGCTTCAGCAAGATGAACCTGAGCGCGGCGCGCCTGCAGCGCCTGAGCAATCGCTTCCAGCTCTATGCCCAGGCCAATGCGCAATGGGCGTCCGGCAACCTGGACGGCTCGGAGAAGTTCGGCATGGGCGGGCCCTATGGCGTGCGCGCCTACGCGCTCGGCGCCGGCAGCGGCGACCAGGGCTGGCAGGCCAGCCTGGAGTTGCGCTACGCGGTGGCCCCTGGCTGGCAGTTGAGCGCCTTCGTGGACAAGAGCGTGGTGGACATCAACAAGCAGCCCTGGACCAGGGAGCGCAATACGCGCCGGTTGACGGGGGCGGGCATCGGTGGCGCCTGGGCCGGGCAGGGACATCAGATCAGCCTGGCGCTGGCCTGGCCGGTGGGCCAGCGCGATGCAAGCGGGGGGCCGGTGCGCAGCCCCAGGTTTTGGGTTCAGGGCGCGCAGTACTTCTGAGCGTGCCGTGGACCGTGTCGGTGCAGTACCCGTGCTGCCGGGATGAATGCAGCTTTCTCAATAACAAGGAAAGAGGTCAATATGAATAAAAGCTATGCACTGGTCTGGAATCAGGCCCAGGGATGCTGGAACGTCGCCAGCGAGGGGGCTCGCCGCCGCGGCAAGTCTGGCGGTGCCAGGCGCGTGATTGCCGCCGCCGTGGCACTGTTGGGGCTGGGGGCGCTTGCGCCGGCGCATGCCTTGCCGACCGGCAACGTGATCGTATCGGGCACTGGCAATGTCGCGTCCTACAACAATGGCCGGGACATGTCGATCAACCAGTCGAGCGACAAGCTGATCATCAACTGGAATGGGTTCAGCATTAACGCGGGGGAGAAGGTCTCCTTCAACCAGCCCGACAGCAACTCGATCGCGCTCAACCGCGTGGTCTCTGCGAACGCCAGCAACATCCAGGGCCAGATCGATGCCAATGGCCGCGTCTTCCTGGTCAACCCCAACGGGATGGTGTTCGGGCAGACCGCCCAGGTCAACGTGGGCGGCCTGGTGGCCTCGACGCAGGACATCAGCAATGCGGATTTCAATAGCGGGACCTACCGCTTTGCCGGCGGCGCGGGTGCATCGATCATCAATTCCGGCCGGATTACCGCCGCCCCGGGCGGCAGCGTGGCGCTGCTGGGCAGGACGGTGAACAACACTGGCCTTATCCAGGCGCAGATGGGCCGGGTGGCGCTAGGCGCCGGCAATGACTTCACCGTGAGCTTCGACGCCAGCAACCTGCTCAGCCTGAAGGTGAATGACGGCCTGGTGGGCTCGCTGGTGCAAAACGGCGGCCTGCTCAAGGCCGACGGCGGCCAGGTGCTGATGACGGCCCGTGCCGCGGGCAGCTTGCAGCAGGCGGTGGTGAACAATACCGGCATGATCGAGGCCAAGACCTTGCAGGGCAATTCCGGCAAGATCACGCTGGACGGCGGCAGCGCCGGCGTCGTGCGCGTGGCCGGCAGCCTGAACGCCAGCGCGATGGCCGGCCCGGGCAACGGCGGCACCATCGAGACCCGCGGTGCGGATGTGCAGGTGCAGTTGGCCACCCAGGTCAACACCCAGGCCAATAACGGGCAGACAGGCACCTGGAAGCTCAGCGCGATGGATATCAACGTCGGCCAGACCGCTGCCAGTGGCGAAAATACCGCGTTCAGCGATACGCTCTCGCGCAACCTCGGCACCACCAATATCGAGCTGGCCAGCACCGTCGGCAGTGTTTCGGTCAACGCGCCGATCAGCTGGAACAGCGGCAACAAGCTGACGATGGCCTCGGCTGGCGATGTCAATGTGAATGGAGCGCTGAGCGCCACCGGGGTCAACGCCGGCGTGGCCATGACCGCGGGCAGCGCCAAGGATATCAACCTGAACAACAAGGTCACGCTCAGCGGGGCCGGCAACGGCCTGGAGTTGAACTATGGCCGTTCGCTGAACCTGAACAGCGGCGCGGTGGTCACCTTGTCCGGGACGGGAGCGTCGTTCAGGTCGAACGGCTTTTCCTATAACGTGATCCAGAACCTCGCGCAGTTGCAGGGCATCAACGACAATCTGGGCGGCTACTACGTGCTGGGCAACAAGATCAGCGGCGGCAGCTTGAAGTCGATCGGCGGCGACTACGGCACGTTCTACGGCACCTTCGACGGCCTGGGCAACACCCTGAACAATCTCTCGGTGACCAGCACCGGGCCTTTGTCCGGCCTGTTCTCGGCATCGTCCGGCAGCATCAGCAACCTCGGCCTGGCGGCGTTGACGGTCAACGCGACGTCGTCCAATGCCGGCGCCGCTGCGATGGGCGCGCTGGTCGGTCAGAACTCCGGCACCATCTCCAACGTCAACGCCACCGGCGTGCGCCTCACTAACAACACCGGGCGGGGCTATTCAATGGGTGGCCTGGTAGGGAAGAACCTGATCGACGGCTCCATCGACCGCGCTTCGGTGGACGCTTCCTGCCTGTCTGGCAGCGCCCTGACCCAGTCGATTGGCGGCCTGGTCGGTGAAAACGCGGGCAAGGTGACACGCAGCACGTCGAATGCCACCATCGGGGGGTACATGCAGCGCACGGCCATGGGCGGCGTGGGCGGCCTGGTCGGGCTGAACGCCGGGCCTAACGCCTATATCGCCGATTCGTCCAGCCGGGGCACCGTCGGCACTTCCTATGGCGGCCTGAACGTGGGCGGCCTGGTGGGCTACAACAACGGTGGCGTCATCGAGCGCGTCTTCTCCGCCGGTAACACAGGCGCTTCCGGCAACGCCGTGATCGGTGGCCTGGTTGGCCTCAACGACAGCGGCGGCCGGATTTCCGATGCCGACACCAGCGGCCGCGTAAACGGCAGCGGTGCCGCGGCCATCGGCGGCCTGGTCGGGCAGAACAGGAACGGTAGCCTGACCAATGTCAAGACCAGTGGCACCGTCACGGATTATTCCGGCATCGATGTGGGCGGCCTGGCCGGCAGCAACGAGGGTGGCACCATCTTCGGCGCGGAAGCCACCGGCGCCGTGATCGGCGGCACCAACAACCGCGTGGGCGGCCTGGTCGGCAGCAACTACAGCGGCACCATCCAGAGTTCGGTGGCGCGAGGCAAGACCACGGGCGGCAGCAACAGCCACACCGGCGGCCTGGTCGGCTACAACGGCGGCGACCTGCTGGCGGTGGAAGCGAGCGGCGAAGTCTATGCCGGTGCGAACAGCTTTGTCGGCGGCCTGGTCGGCACCAACGTCGCCACCAATGGAACCGCGATCGTGTCGGGCGTGGCCAGCGGCAACGTCAAGGGTGAAAGCCGCAGCGTGGTGGGTGGCCTGGTTGGCCAGAACCACGGTGCGGTCGCTGCCTCGTCGGCTTCCGGCACGGTGAGCGGTGGCAGCTATGTGACGATGGGCGGCCTGATTGGCCTGAATCAGGGCGAAGTCAATTACTCGACGGCGAGCGGCAAGGTCAGCTTCGTGCCGAACTACTCCCAGACCTATGGTGGCCTGGTCGGTGTGAACTTCAGCAGCATGCACGGCAACCGGGTTTCCGGCAATGCTGCCCTGCTGCCGCAGGCCGGCATCAACTACGGCACCATCGCTCAATAAGGTGCTGAAGCAGTCCACTGACCTGCCTGCCTAGCAGGCCCCTTGCATGCTGTGTTTCGGCATGGCATGCAAGGGCATTTCAATACCGCGCCATGGAACACAAGGACGGATATGCGTTGCTGGCGGCGCACACCGTGGATTTTGACGCCGCCTCGAAAGGCTGGGGAGACAGGGGTGGGGAGATGGAGAGCTGCATGAATACGAGTGTATTGCCTATTGCCGGGCAGCCGGGCAGCCGGATAGCCGGGAATTGCACGGGGGCGCGCCGATCGGCACGCCTGTTCTTTGCCGTGCTGATGCTGGGGCTGGCGAGCGGCAGCGCCCAGGCACAATTTGAGAACCGCGTGGCCACCAACTGCGCGAACCCCAATCCGCAAGAGATCCAGCCGTGGACGGTCACCAATCCCCTGACCAGCAGTACGGCCATCGGCACGATCCTGATGGAACGGCGGTTCGCATTGTCGACATCCTTCACCTTTGGTTCGACGCCGGCAGTGGACGCTCACGAGCTGGTCACGGGCGCCCACTGGGCAATGGGGTTCGGGCCGCCCATCGGTGCGGATGGCATTGTGCCAACGAATATTGACGGCATCGGCTTCAAGTGGGAAGCCCTATCGTCGGACGGTGTCGCCAGAACCCTGCGCAAGGAGACCGACCCGCTTGCCGTCGAGAAGATCAACGTGTTGCTTCAGCCCAATACGGGGATAAAGACCGGGTCCACCATCGCCAGCTACAAACAGTACCTGGTGCTGACCAAGGACCCGAATGCGCTCCCCCCGGGCGAGATCAAGGTGACCAATGTTGCGGGTGGTCTCCAGGTGACGATCCATGCGGCGGATTTTCTGAAGTCGTTGGGGGTAAGCCTGGGCAGCACGTTCCAGGTGCCCACCTTGGGCCCGGGATGCCATCAATCTGTTACCTACGACAGCACGGGCATGGTCGGCATTGGCGGCGGCCCTCCGCCCCCGATTCCGAACAAATGCGACGTGGTGGCCAATCAGATCATTCCGGTCGATCTGGGGAGTATTCCCATCGATCGGTTCAAGAGGATCAACGACACATCCCCGCCAAAGCACTTCGAGATCGCCCTGAGCAATTGCGCGGCCAACGCCAAGCCCACGATCAGCTTCAGGGACAAGGCCACGCCGCCCAATGCGGACAAGACGGTATTGCGGCTCAGCGCGCCGGGCGGGCAGAGCCTGGCCCAGGGGTTCGGCATCATCATGACGCGCGAGGATGGCAGCCGGGAGCGCATCTCCTATGGCGATCCGGGCGCGGCCAAGAAGTACGAGATGACGCTCGACAAACCGGGCAGGACAGCAAAGATCCCGCTGTCGGCGCAGTACATCCGCACCGGAGGCGACGCCGAGGTCAAGGCCGGTTACGCGGGAGGCTCCGCCGAATTCACGTTCACTTTCCCCTGATGATGGCGGCCAAAACCAGGTTGGCAACGCTGCGCGGGGAAAAGGACTATTGGCAGCGTGACAACGAAGTTTCCCCGACAGGCGACCACATCGACCTGTGGAACGGCGAAACACTCATGGCCGCGTCGCTACAGGGCCGGTTCAATAACTTCCTGCGCTTTACCGTGGGGCTTGGGTCGGCGTGGTACTCGGATTTAGGCAAATCGAAAAAGATCCTGCTGTGGGAAGTCGCATGACGCGTCTCGCTTGGTGTGTGGCTTTTATCGCCATGGCGCTGGTAGCGATGAGGCAGTCGGCTCTACTAGCCGCGAAATTGGCAGAGAAATACTCATGGCCGCTCATCGAGCAGTGGCACGGCTGTTGGGACATCGAGCATTGTTCGGTGTCATGGTGGGGCCAAGCCGCGATCGTCCTTTTTTTGGCCGGCCCTGCTGTGGCTTGGGCATCGGCGGGGTGGAAGTACTCGCGTCAGCCAACTGCTGCGAGGTTCGCTTGGACAATGCTCTCGCTGTTGGCAGGCACTGCCCTGTTCTATCTGGGGTACTACGCCTTGATTTGGTGACGTGGATAATGCATGGCCACCAACCATCGGCCGCATCTGGCAGGCCATGACAGCTTAGCGTGCAATATTTTCCGTTTTCTGAAGCGCCCCCGATGAGCATGATGCCGATCTCGTCGAACAGCTTTCGCGTCAGTTCATGCTGCGACGAGCAGGCGGCGAAACTTCAGCAGTGTGGTCGCGTCCGGCACCGCTTCGACTGCCAGGTCGATCCCGGCGATCGCCCGCATCCCCATGCTGTTGTACAGCGCCTCGTCCGACAGCCCGTACCACTGCTGAACGAAGTAAATTCGCAGCATTCGCTCCAGTCCGATCGGCGGCCGTCCACGTTTGCCCTTGGGGTAGTACGAGTACGACTCGACAGCCGCAATCTGGCGCGACCACGGCACCACGCTTTCCATCTCCGTCAGGAAGCGCTGGCGTCGCATCCCCCGTTTCTTGCCGTGGCTTTCCGCTTCCGTAAAACTGATCTGTCGCTTGGAAAGCGTTGATTCGGTGTTTTCTTCCCACCGATGGCGTAGCACTGTGACTTTTTGTAGCGGATGGTTTGGAGCGTACTTTGTGCCTCTATACTGCGCAGGTCGTTGCAAACACGGCGACCGGGTTTGACAGCCTGCTAAGAACGCGGACATGTGCCTCTATATGGCTTTTGTTCGTCTTGCCTTCGCGCGCCCCTTCGGGCGGGCCTGGGCGGGGGAGCTTTCGAGCTCACCGGTTCCTTCTTTCCGGCTGTCAACCCCATTTGACAGCGGGGAGCGGGTTGAAATCGCTTAAGTAGGAGGCACACCCATGCCCCAGTCTTCGCTCGCCCATCCCGGGCAGATCTCACCTCCCAAGCACGCCATCCTCTGCCAGCGCCTGCGCGCCTCCCAACGGAGGGCGCCCGATGCATAGGTATCCGCACTACAACATCACCGCCCAGCGCGCCGGGCGCGACACCTTTCTCACGGCCCACGCGCCTTCCGAAAGCCCGCTAAGCCTCGCCGCGGAAAAGACCGCGCAACTCAACGCGCTGCTTTCGGTGGCTGTCGAGAACGCTGCCGGCGGCTCCTTGTGCAACATCACCGAAGAGGCGCAGAGCCATCTGCTTTCGCTGGCGGCCGTGCTCGCACATGAAACGCTGGTGTTGAGCGAGTTGGCCGCGCAGGATGATGAGGGGGAGGGGGGGCGATGGATAATGGGTAGACCGCCAAGCGCGGAAGTAGGTGAAGTCCGGAGCCCGGAGCCGATCGGGGCGCTCAAATCTCGTCGTGTGCCAAGGTCTCGCGTGGATCCATTACAGCTTTCCTTAGCTGCCTGTCTGGCGTGAATTGGATAACAATCCGTTGTCAACCTCACGAGCTCAATGCGATCCATGCGAGCCATGGGTGCCTGGGTGTGATCAGCGGCTTTCGCCCACATCGTTCTGCGCAAACTGGACTGCAAGGCCGATCGCTCGTACTCTATATCCGTTCACCCGCCAGCCGCTCCCGGTCTTCTGCGGATGGTCGGGTCCAAACGGTATCGCCAGGATCCTGAGCCCCGCCCAGGGGATCTCACTGCGCGCCGATGGCAGCACGTCGATCAATATGTCGTCCCGATGCAAGCCACCCTGCGTTTCGGAGTAAGGCTGTGCGACGGCACCCCAATGGTGTAGCCAGGCACACAGATGCGTGGCGACCTCCCTCACGTCCGCGCGCACGTACACCACGCCAGGCCGTAGTTGAGGCGTCACGATATCCGGCGCATCGATGGACAACGAGAAGGGCAGCGTAGCCGAGAAGAGGCTTCCAAGCCCAGGCTCGCTTACCACCTGGATAGCGCCGCCCATCAACTGGGCAAGCCGATGGCAGATCGAAAGTCCGAGTCCCGAACTGGCTGTCGCCTGCCGGCTACCGCTTGCCTGATAATACGATTCGAAGATGTGCTCCTGGCTTTCCGCGGCGATGCCGATGCCGGTGTCCGCCACCTGCCACATCAGTTCGACGCCTTCCGGCCGGGTTGCCACCATCCGCGCGCGCAGCACCACCCGGCCCATCTGTGTGAACTTGATGGCGTTGCTCAAAAGGTTGTTCAGGATCTGGCGCACGCGAACGGCATCGCCAAGTACGCTCCCGGGAATGTCCGCATCGATACAGGCGTAGATGAGCAAGCCCTTGCGCTCGGCGCGTGCAGCGTACGAGCAAAGCGCGTCTTCCGTGAGGTCGAGCGGCGAGAAGGCCACCGGTTCGAGCATCAGGCTCCCGGCTTCGATCCTCGAGATGTCCAGCGTGTTATCCACCACCTGCAATAGCGAATCCGAGGACCTCTCGATGGCCTTGATGTACTCTCGCTGCTGCCCTGACGTGCCGCTCAAGGCCAGGAGCTCAAGTGTTCCCAGAATGCCAAAAAGCGGCGTGCGAATCTCATGGCTCATGGTTGTCAGGAAGACGGTCTTGGCCTCATTGGCGGCTTCCGCCCGTTGCATGGCTAGCTGCGTTGCTGCTTCCATTTCCTTGCGGGCCGTGATGTCGCTGAACGCGCAGATCACCACGTCTTCGCCTTGGTAGCGCGCTGACGCGAATGACACATAGACGCTGCGGCCGTCATGCAGCACCAGTTCGCGGCCGGTGCCTGGCTGGCGGTCCTTGGAAAGCGCGGCTTCGCGCCACGAGGCATCGGGATCAAACCAGCTTCGCGCCAATCCGTTGGCAAGTGGCACGTTGCCATCGCGGCGGCGAAGCACACACAATGCCACCGGTGCCGCCTCGATAATGGATCGGCTGAACGCTTCGCTTTCAATCAGGCTGTCGAATTGCCGCCGCGCCGGCAGCATCTGATTCCGATGGATATACACGATGCCGATGCCCATGCCGATGATCAGCAGAAGGAAGCCCCCCAGCGCCAGCCGGATAGCGGGCATGCACGCCTTCAGCAGCGCGCTCGCACGAATGAAATAAACCACACGCCAGCCGTCGTCGCCCACCGCCTTGCTGAGCGTGAGGTACTTGGGTATTGGGCCTATTCCGTATCGAATAAATGCATCCTCGCGCGTCATTCTTGCCAGATCACGTCTGAATTCGACATCTCCCGTGCTTTCGAGAACAACGTTATCGTGACGGTCCAGCAGCATATAGCTCAGGCCAGGCTTGGACAGCATGAGACCCGGCTCGACATTGTCCAACGCCAGTCCAAGCCAGCCGGCTGTCTTCTCGCCAGGATCGACCCGGCCAAACATATAAAGACGGTGATGGATACGATCACTGGCCCAGATAATCGACCCGGTGTCATCCGATTGCGCATGCCGCGCAACCAGCATGTTCGTCACCTCGGGCGAGAGAGCCTCCCGGATGCCACGGCGATCGCTCTCCAGTCCTGCCTGAGTGCTCCGGGACGCGCTCCAGTAGACCAGATGGGCGCCTGAACGCGCGATGGCATGCCTGTCCCGTTCAGTCACATACAAGGTCCAGCTCTTCCCAAGCTGCCGATCGATGGCGAGCGAAATCCCTTCGATGTGATGGGCCGCGCTTGTGGGCAACCGGACAGGCTCGCCGCTGCCTTCGGAGATGGAGTCGATCAGGGATCTCAGCAGTGAACTACGTCGCCCCAGGAACACCTGCGCGTTATACGCCGCGGCATTCATCTGGCGCCGATAGGCGGAAATACTCTTCTCGAATTGGGACTCCAGGTACAACACCGCGGCCATGCCCGCGCACAGCAGCAACGCCGCGGCGAGAAGATATAGCATCACAACGGCTACGCGCGGTGGCGATATCTTGACGCGACGGCGCCCAGCACGAAGTCGATGGAAATGCATGATCGAATAGTGCCGCCGATCGGAATGCTTTCCTATCGGACAATTCTCAATTTTCGATTTCCGCTGTGATTTTCCATAGACCCCGCGCCATTCCGCGGGCAAGCCCCCGAGGTGTCGCTATCCGCGCAGGGAGTTGACCGTCTCCGATGCAGTCGTCTCCTCGTTGGCAGGGGCAAACCGAAATGCGAATGCGTACTCATACAGCTCGCGGTCGTTTGCAAGTCCCAGCTTTTTCATGCCCGTAATACGCTGCGTGCTCACGGTCTTGACGCTGCGACCCAGCGCCGCGGCGATCTCACCGACGGTCATGCCTCGCGTATAGCGGCGCAGCACCTCGGTCTCCCGTGCCGAAATGCAGTCGTTGGCAAAGACGTCGATCGGCTCCTCCGCCATCCACGAATGAGCCATCAGCCTGCGCACCGATTGCGCGATGTACATTCGCCCTCGCGCGACGGCCCGGATGGCACCCGCGATCTCCCTGGCCGGGTCGCTCCTCAGCAGCAGACCATGGGCACCCGAGACGATCATGGCCCGCAGGACCAGTGGGCTGGAGACCTTCGTGATGATCACGACCTTCAAGCGAGGACAGGTGCCATGCAGAAGATCCAGCAATGCGATATTGTCGTCATGTCGCCGGCCCGGACGATGAAAGGCGCAGAGCAGGACATCGGCCCTGGCACTGCCCAGCCACTGCATCAGTTCGGCGGAATCCACGGGTTCTCCAACGATCTCGACTTCATCCATCAGCGCTAACACCTGGCGCATCTTTTTCTGCGACGTGGAATGGTCATCCGCAAGAAGCACTCTGATTGCCACAACTAAGCCCTCCGATCAATGAATCTGTGTAAAGGCGATCCTGCGCCCGGCGGACCGTGCCCGGTGCGGCGCACCCCACTCCGTAGAGCCGGCGCATCCGGGATGCCGCGGCCATCCACTACACATTGGCCCGCGCTCGGATGAACGGCTCCCGGATATTTGGTCCCGGAAATCTCCGGCGTGGCGGCGGCCGCGTAGCCGCCGGCTGGCAGCGGCACACACAAGCTGGTGCGGGCGGCCTGGCGGGCCGCTTCGATTATTTCGGATGCTCGGTATGGCAAGGGGTTGTCAATCTCCAGCCGCGCAATGGCGGCACGGCAAATAGCGACGACCGGAACGGCGCAGCAATAGCTCGCCCCTGCTTCAAGGCGACAGGGCCTGGCAGCAAGCCGGTCCTCCTGCGGGTAGCGGCAAAGAATGACCCAGATCAATTGGGGGGGGCGGGCAAGACCTTCCGATGGCTTGGTTCCATGAAAGTCATATTGGCCGCCAAAGCCCAAGTAAGGATCGCGGGTATCCGCAGATATTCGCCAGAATTCCCCGGTAGCGACACAGGATAGTTCTTGTTTTCGGTAAAAATAAATGAATTGAGATTATCGCCACACTTAACAACGCGTGCGTGCTCAAGGTGCCCGGCGGTGCAAGTCAGCCTATCAACACGGTCAGGCGTGGACCAATTCGCCAAATCCCTACCGAGTTTGGCCTCTGGCACGCACAAAAACCATAGCCTCATGTGGAACGTTCGCCGTTCTTTGCGCGAGCCAGATATCGATGTTTCTTCTATTGTGGAATGACAATTCGTTGTCGCCAATAAAATTGCAATAAAGTATACAAAATACTGAAATTACAATTAATTGGGAAGTTCTATATTGCCGGCCGGGCGACTAAAGGAAATAGGATTCTACGGTGCGGATGAAGCCGGGGCAGTTATCCGGCGCGCACCTGCCAGGTGGTGGGGATTCCTGCGTCGTTCCAGTCGATGATGATCAGCCATCCCCGCTAGCCAGCCGCCCAGCGGCTGTCAATGTCGAACTGGCCGTGTGCAGACACGTTGCTGCAGAACCAGATTAGTCTGGTAGAAGAGGGGTGATGACTTCAGTATTCTTGAGTCGTCGGCATCAACCTTCCCTGGTGATGCCGAATCCCGATTCCGGCGAGGATTCCCTCCCTCTGCCCGGACTTCTACCCACCCAAGCGACCCTCGCGGGCAGCTTGGGTTTTTTTTGCGCCCGGCAGGGCGCGTCCATGGCGTCCTGCTACTGAAAAAGCTCGGTAGCAATGCAGAAGGTAATGAGCTGCTGGTCGGTTGTTATGCCGAGCTTCTGCATTGCTGCCACCTTGTGGCCACTTACGGTCTTGATGCTGCGGTTGAAGTGCCTGGCGATATCCTGAACCGACTCCCCGCCAACGAAATGGCGAAGCACTTCATACTCCCGCGGCGACAGCGTCTTGATTCGCTCGCCAATGGACTGTGCCCCCGGACTCGCGCGAAGAGACGCCTGGAGGGAGGCTGGAATGTATCTGCGGCCACTCCGGATCGCGAACAGGGCGGCGAGGATGTCGTTGAGAGAGTCGCCCTTGAATACCACCCCATGCACGCCGGCATCGTACAGGGCCGATACGATGACTGGGTTGGTGAGCATTGTCAGCACCAGCAGCTTGACGCCGGGAAACGTCCTGGTCAGGTAGGCGATGAGCTTCAGGCCATCCCCGAAGACCGAATCACCGGGCATGGCAAAGTCCGTGACAATAATATCCGGACGGGCAACGGGAATCTTGGCGATCAGGTCCGAGGGGCCCGAGGCGGAATCCACCACCACGAAACGCAGGTCCTGTTCGATGACCTCGCGTACTCCCATGAGTACCAGGGGATGATCGTCCGCCAAGATGATTTTGGTCTTTTTCATGGAGTTCAAAAATCGGATAAAGGGAAGCCGTCGCCTGGTTGGTTGTCAAAACTCAGCAAGAATGGCCTCGATCTGCGAGGCAACCAGCGCTATGCCTGCCTTCTGCTTTTGCTGAAGGCCTTCGCTGCGAATCTCTTCCTCCAGGGCTTCACAGTATTCCACGAGTCTGAACAATTTTACGGTAGCCAGCGCTCCGCGGATACGATGCAACGTATCCAGGGCGCTGTCGGCGGACGAATTCGCCATGGCTAGATTGAGCACCGCGATATCGCTTCGCATGGTCTCGGAGAATACGTTGCGGAACCTGAGCGGCACGAACCCGGCTTCATCATGGCTGGCCGGGGACTCCGGGACAGCTTGCGCCACGTGCCGTATGACCGCAGGCGAGCGAATGGACTGGAGATGGGACCGTAGCGCCCCCAGGTCAAATGGCTTGACCAGCCAGGACGTCATGCCCGCGTCAATGCAACGCTGCTCCTCTTCGCGCATCGCATTGGCGGTGATCCCGATAATAGGGCCCTCGTAGCCTTGTTGCCTCAACGCCTCGGCCAACTCGTAGCCATTTGCCCTTGGCATGTTGATGTCCGTGATCACGACATCGAACAGACCGGGGTGCCATCTGGCCAGCGCATCCACGCCATCGCAGACCAGGGCAACCAGGCAGCCGATCTGTTCGAGTTGCTCCTTCAGGATCATGCCATTGATCGCGTTATCCTCGGCCACGAGGACCCGAAGCTGTGCGACGGCAGCGAGCGGTTCCGCCTGCCTGTCAACTGACTCGGATATACCCGGCCCCGCCAGGGCGATGGCGTTGCCGAGCGCTTGCACGCTGTGCGCACTCAGGTAGCCAAGCCCCGCTGACAAAGCCGCGTTTGCAGCATCCGGCTGGTTGCCGGCAAACAGATATTTCCCGGTCCAGCCCTCCGGAACAGGGCAGGAGACGAGAAGGTCCAGCAGGCGCGCGTGCGGCGCGGCATCGACAGGCATGTCGTCTGCCGTGTGGGTGGTGGCCCCCCAGCGCTTGAGCCATGCGCACACATTGTCGGTCAACTCCTTGCTCGGGGAGCGCACGTAGACGGATTCCCCTCTCAGCACCGGCGCTTGCGACGGTACCTGCACCGCAGCATGCGACAGGGGGAGCATCAGCGAAAAGCTGCTTCCCAGGCCTGGATCGCTGACCACCCGGATGTCCCCATGCATCAGCCTTGCCAGGCGCATGGAAATGGACAAGCCCAGTCCGGCGCCGCTGACCGTATGCATATTGCTGTCGATCCGGTGGAACGGGGTGAAGAGTTCTGCTTGACGTTCCCGCGGTATCCCGACGCCTGTGTCCACCACCTGGAACTGCAGCATCACGCCAGCGCGATCTGTCGAAACTTGTCGGACGCGGAGAATCACGTGACCGGATTCGGTAAATTTGATGGCGTTGCTCAGGAGATGGTTGAGTATTTGCTGAATCCGCATGGTGTCGCCATGCAGGTGCTCGGGCAGATCGGGCGCAACGCAGGCGTACAGGAGCAGGCCCTTTTGCCCGGCGCCGGCGGCAAAGCGGCTGACGGTAGCCTCCACCAGCGATAGCAGGCAGAAATCGTCCGCCTCTACTGCCAGCTGCCGCGCTTCGATCTTGGCGATATCCAGGACGTCGCTGATGATTTGCATCAGTATTTCGGACGAGTTACGGATAGTCTGGATATATTGCCTCTGCGCGTTGCCGAGGCCGGTGAGATCCAGGAGTTCCAGCGCGCCCATGACGCCATACAGCGGCGTCCGGATTTCGTGGCTCATCGAGGCCAGGAAGGTGGTCTTGGCCTCGCTCGCGTTGTCAGCGTCCTGCTTTCCCTTGGCCAGGGCGCGCTCGATTTCCTTGCGTGCACTGATATCGGCAAACGCGCACAGCAGCACGGCTTGACCACAGTAGTGGGTCGGCGCGAAAGCCAGGGAGAGCGGCCTGCTGCCATCGCCCCGGATTTCCTCGATTGCACCAGGCAGGGTAGCGGTAAGCACTTGCGTGGCCTGAGAGGCGTTGTCGAGAACGAACTGCAGGTCCTGGTGCGCATCCAGGCCCGGGTCCAGGTTCAGCCATTGCTTTGCCAGATGGTTGCCGAACAACGCCGTTCCGTCCGCCCGGCTGTAAATGCACAGCGCCACAGGCGCGGTCTCGATCAGCGCGCGGCAGAATGCGTTGGCTTCCGCCAGCCGTTCGTGTGTCCCGCGCGCCGGCACTACCACGCGCTGGTGGTACCGGCGGACAAAGGACAAGCCACCGCCCAGCCCGAATAGCATCAGCAGCGCGAGCATGACTGGCAGGCCCTTGTTATGGCGCAAGAGGGTCGGATAACTGATGCGGTATAGCGCGTGCCACGACCCGCTCGGGTCCGTTAGCCGAAAGTACAGTCCGTCGGCGGCATAGGTGACGCCATCCGCCTTCAATGCGGGCATCGGCGTCTTGCCGGCAAAGGTGGTGCGGGCCTTGTCTTCCAGCCAGAAATCGTCGTAGCCGGGTGTTTCCAGGAAACCCCGAACACTGCCAATGCTATCCAGGCTTAGCAGTGCGGCAGCGTAGAGCGTATCGTTCCCGGATTGCGTCTCTCGCGGTATGGCCACCGCGGCATCGAGAGGCAGGACCGCGAGCATTTTGCCTCCCCCCCCGGCCGCCGGATCTGCACGGAGCCAGCTGACAGCCTCCGATGCAGCGTCGCGCCTGCCTACGTGCGTGCCGGCAGGCTGCGAGGCCATCGAGAACACCATGCCGTACTCCTCGGACCTGTTGTCCGAATTGGAGCGGAACGCCTGCATGCCGACACTGGTATCGGCGTGCGCCGCGACCAGGAAGACATCTGCCGGCGGATGTTGGGATGCTGCCCAGTACGTGCTGTAGTAATTGAAAAAAAATGTGCCGAACCGGAGCACGGATCTGTCTTGCGGAGGACAGTCCGCCGTGCCCCTGCAGGCAATGCTGAACATGACCGACGTGCGCGGAATCCGCGCCTCGAACAGCATCACGCCGCCATGGACGCTCGAATCGATGCGCCGCAGCTTGAGATCGCCCGTGTAATCATCGGGATGCAGGCTCTGGACTCGCGTGCGCAGGCGTATCAGGAAGGCCTCCTGCTCCCGGATATAACCAGTGAGTTTGGAAAAATGGATGGCGATCCGTTCTTTCTGATCCTCCACAACGCGCAACATGCCCCAGCCAAGCGTGCCGGCCAACATCAGCGCCAGCGGAAAGACGGCGAACAGCACGAGACTCAGTTGCCTCTGCGTGCGGGCAAGGCGGCGGATCGGACTGCTTTGCATTGGTGCGGCAGGTAGTGAGAGGCATCGTGTCTACGATGGAGCCCCGGGGGAAATTGGAAACCTCTACGGCGATGCCACGCTACAGCCCGGTGTGGCCGGCATCGCGCGCGCACCAAAGGACGGAGAATGGCCTGCTCTGCCCCGAGCAATACATAAGTGTCACTGGACGTGTCACTGAAAGTGGGGAAACTCGATGTGTACACCAGATCCGGCAATTGCTCAATAGCCCCGGAGCATATCCCGGCGTTCAGCTTGCCGCGCAAGCGGCAACATTGCCGCCCCCCCCCCCCCGGCTGATTTGCGTGGCGGATCGGCAAGGCGCTTGTGGCTGCAGCATTTGTTCGCTGCTTATCCCGGATGGACTACCTATCCACGGGACTCCCTGCAGCATTCACGCTGAGCCCTTGTCGTGCTAGATTGGCGCCTCGATATCTTGCCATCACGGAGCCGACCCATGCGAACGCCAACAAGGCAGCAAGCCTATGACGAGGCGAAGCGATTTATCGAGACCATTGGCCTGCGGGATGCACAGGCGCTACAGCACAAGTTCGGCATTTCCAGCGCAGTGGCCGACGAGATATTCGAGTGCATTGATGAATACTTCGATGAGGGGGCAATCCTGTCCATTGCGCCACTGGAGGCGGCCTTTGATTCGCGCACGCAGAAAAGGCCATGGATTGATGTCTATGAAACCAACGGAAAGGCACTAGGAATGGAGTGTGTGCTCTCTGAAAATGGCAGGCCCGGTGAGGCCATTCTGCATATTGAAGTTTCGGAAAACAACGAGAAACTGGATCTGTACTACAAGTACATTGGATCTTGATGAGATTTCTGGCTTGATTTCTTCAAGTTAAAAGGCCTTGCCGCTGGCGGCGGTACCCGGATCTGTTCCCGGCGGGTCAAGGATCCGGCCGCCTCAAGTTGCCTCAAGTCACCTCAAGCCGCCGCGAGCGCAGCGCCCGTGGGCTTCCAGACCGCGCCAGCATAGAACTCCGCCCCAAAATCCGCCGGCACGTCCCCACGAATCCGCTGCTCATGCAGCGCCAGGTCGGCCAGCAGCAGATCCCGGCTGATGCGGGCGACGGAGCCCGGGATATCGCGCCGCATGCTGGGCACATCGCCCAGCGGCACGCCGACGCTGGCAAAGCCTGCCGGGTTATGCACGTGGAGATCGCGCAGCCAAGGCGCGGCACCCGGTGTTTTCTCAAGGTACTCAAGGCCGCTGCCCAGGTAGGGCGACGCGGCGAGTTCGTCGTCGCGCGCATCGGCCGGGGGCTGGTAGCGGTCGCGCCAGCGCAGGATATGCGGCGCAATGTCGGCCAGTTCCGCTCGCGCCGACGGATCCACCAGGTAGCCCGTGCCGGCAATCGCGAAGTCGAAACGCAGGGTCTGCCCTTGCACTTCTGTGACAATGCGGCCGGACTCCACCTCGGCGGCGGACAGCGAGGTGCTCAGGTGCAGATGGAACTGCGGGAATTTGAGCACCCGCTCTACCGAGTCGGCCGGTGGCGTGGATCCGGCGCGCCGATAGCGGATGGCTTGCTCCCAGCGCGTGGCATCGGGCAGGGCGTGGTAATTGTCGTAAAGGCCGGGGTAGGCGCGCACGCGCGATACCGGCGTGGCGGCGATATGGTCGCGGCGCGCGAACAGGTGCACGGCGGCCGCGCCGGATTCCAGCGCCACGGCGGCGGCGTCGAAGGCGGAGGCCGCCGCGCCCAGCACGGCTACCGTCTTGCCGCGCAGCGCGCCGAAGTCGATGGCATCGGCCGTATGCGCGGCCAGACCGGCGGCCACCGCCTGCGCCAACACAGCGGGCACGAACGGCGCGCCATTGCCGGCCACGCCATTGGCCAGGATGACCTTGCGCGCGGTCTCGATGCGCGGCTGCCCATTCACGTCAAGATGCAGCCGGAAGTGCTGCAGCGCGGCGCCGGCGACGGGTTCGATGCGCACCACGCGCGTGGCGTAGCGCACCGGCACGCCGAGGAAGTTGCGGTACCAGTCCAGGTAGTCAGCCCAGTCCAGCCGCGCAATGCGGTCGATCGCGGCATAAGCCTCGGCGCCGTGCCGTGCTTCATACCAGGCCTGGAAGCTCAGCGTCGGCAGGCCGAGTTCCGGCCCGACCAGGTTCTTGGGCGTGCGCAGCTTCTGCATGCGGGCGCGCGTGCGCCAGACGCCGGCCAGCGCACCATCTGGCGCGGCGTCGAGCACCGTCACGCGGCCGATGCCCGCGCGGCGTAGCGCGAAGGCATAGGCGCTGCCGCTCTGGCCGCCACCGACGATGGCCACGTTGTGGTCGATGCCGGCGTGGTCCGGCACCCAGTTGTCGGGCGCGGGGCCGAGCAGGCGCAGCGTTTCGCGCGCGAGGAAATCGGGATCGGAGCCGGGGAGGGAAGAGGTTGCCGTCATGCTGCTGCGGCAAGGGTTGAGGCGGCGGGCCTGGAGGAAGCGGCTGGATGCGCGGGCCGCTTGAGCCCAAGGTGCTCGCGCAGCGTGCTGCCGTCGTACTCCGCGCGGAACAGGCCGCGGCGGCCCAGTTCGGGCAGCACCAGCGCGATAAAATCGGTGAGGCCGCCCGGCAGCACCGGTGACATGATGTTGTAGCCGTCGGCGCCGTATTTGCGGAAGCGCTCTTCGAGCTGGTCGACGATCTGCCCGGGCGTGCCGATCACCTGCCAGTGGCCGCGCGCACCCGCAACGCGCTGGTAAAGCTGGCGGATGGTCAGGTTCTCGCGCCGCGCAAGGTCGATCACCAGGCGCTGCCGGCTCTTGCTGGCATTGGTCTCGGGCAACTCGGGAATCGGGCCGTCGAGCGGATAGCCTGACAGGTCGAAGCCGCCCGTCAGGCCAGACACCAGCGCCAGGCCGACCACCGGGTCGATCAGCGCTTGCAGTTGCTCGAATTTCTCTTTGGCTTCGCTTTCACTCTGGCCCACCACCGGGAATACGCCGGGCAGGATCTTCAGGTCATCCGGCTCGCGCCCGTAGCGGGCGAGTCGGCCTTTGACGTCGGCGTAGAACGCCACGGCATCCTCCACCGTCTGCTGCGCCGTGAACACGGCTTCGCCCGTGCGCGCGGCCAGTTCCTTGCCGGCTTCGGAGGAGCCGGCCTGCACCACGACCGGATGGCCCTGCGGCGTGCGCGACACGTTGAGCGGCCCCTGCACGGAGAAGTGCTTCCCCTTATGGCCCAGTACATGGCGCCTGGCGGGCTCGTAGTAGCGGCCGCTGGTCTTGTCGCGCAGGAAGGCATCGTCCTCCCAGCTGTTCCACAGCCCGGTGACCACATCGGCGAATTCCGCCGCGCGCTCGTAGCGCTCGGCGTGGGCGAAATGGTGGTCGCGGTTGAAGTTGCGCGCTTCGTGCTCGTTGGATGAGGTGACCAGGTTCCAGCCGGCGCGCCCGCCCGAGATATGGTCCAGCGAGGCGAACTTGCGCGCCACGTGATACGGCTCGTTGAAGCTCGTCGAGGCGGTGCCGACCAGGCCGATGCGCTGCGTCACCGCGGCCAGCGCGGACAGCAGCGTGATGGGCTCAAACTGCGCCTGGTAGCTGTGCGCGGTACGGCTGAGGAACTCGACATCGTCGCCGCGCGTGCCTACGCCGTCGGCCAGGAAGACCAGGTCGAACTTCGCCGCCTCGGCGGCCTGGGCCAGCGCGATGTAGTGCTTGAAGTCGATGCCCGCGTCGGCCTTGGCATCGGGATGGCGCCAGGCGGCGATATGGTGGCCGCTGGGGTAAAGGAAGGCGCCCAGGCTGAGGAAACCGCTACGTTGAGCCATGATTGCTTATCGGTTGTTGAGGGATATCAGGCGGCTATGCGCGTGCTTTGCCGGCCTTGCGGCCGTGCCAGCCCCAGGTGCTCGCGCAGCGTGCTGCCTTCGTACTGCGTGCGGAACATGCCGCGCCGCTGCAGGATCGGCACCACGCCGTCGACAAAGTCCTGCAGCCCATCGGGCAGCGCATCGGGCATCAGGTTGAAGCCATCGGCCGCGCCGTGGCGGAACCAGTGCTCGATGTCGTCGGCAATCTGCTCGGGCGTGCCCACGATCACGCGATGGCCGCCGCCGCCTGCCAGCTCGCGGATCAGTTCGCGCACGGTGTAGCCACGGCGCCGCGCCAGCGCCAGCGTGGCGTTGAAGAAGGTGTGGTTGCCATTGCCGTTGGCGGGCAACGCGAGGTTGTCCGGCAGCCGCTCGTCCAGCTTCAGGCGGTCCGGCGTGATGCCGAGCGTGCCGGCCAGCCGCGCCAGGCTGTAGTCCCAGGGGATCAGGTCGATCAGCTCGTCGCGCCGCTGGCGGGCCTGGGCTTCGGTGGCGCCGATGATGGTGGTCAGGCCGGCCAGCACTTGCACGGCATCGGGCCCGCGCCCGAGCGCCTGCGCGCGCGCTTTGAGCTCGCGCCCGTAGGCCAGTGATTCCTCGAACGATTGCGATGCCGAGAACACGGCCTCGGCATGGCGTGCGGCCAGCTCGCGCCCGTCGGCGGAGCCGCCGGCCTGCACGACCACCGGATGGCCTTGCGGCGAGCGCGGCAGGTTAAGCGGCCCCTGCACGCTGAAATGTTCGCCATGGTGCGCAATCGGCCGCACCTTGTCGGTGTCGACGAAGCGGCCCGATGCCTTGTCGCCGATAAAGGCGTCGTCCTCCCAGCTGTCCCATAGGGCCTTGACCACGGACGTGAATTCGGCCGCCCGCGCATAGCGCTGCGCGTGGTCCGGCGCCGCATCGCGCCCGAAATTGCGCGCCGACGGCACATCGGCCGTGGTGACCACGTTCCAGCCGGCTCGCCCCGCGCTCACATGGTCTAGCGTGGCGAAGCGCCGCGCGATGTTGTAGGGCTCGTTGTAGCTGGTGGACGCCGTACCGATCAGGCCGATATGCGTGGTCGCCGCCGCGATGCTGGCCAGCAGCACCGTGGGTTCCAGCGCCGGGATCGGGCGGAAATGAATCTGGTCGACGATAGCGGCGTTGTCCGCCAGGAACACCGCGTCGAGCTTGCCGGCTTCGGCGATCTGCGCCACGCGGATGTAGTGCCGCACGTCGGTAAAGGCGGCGGGATCGCTGTCGGGCAGCCGCCAGGCCGAGGGCACGAAGCCCGAGTGAAGTATGTTGATGTTGAGGTGGAGCTGGCGCTGGCGCGCCCCGTTCGATGCACTCATTGGTAGGTCCCCGGTTCCGGATGGCCTTCGCCCAGCACCCAGCGGCCGACATTGCGGGTCTTGTACTCGGACGGGTTGTGCAGGGTATGGATGCGCACGTTGCGCCAGAAGCGGTCCAGGCCGGTCTTGCGCACCGCCGAGCGCGCGCCCGTGACCTCGAAGATCTCGCTGGAGACCTGCAGCGCGACCTCGCCGGCCAGCACGTTGGCCGCCGCAATGGCCACGGCTGCTTCACCGCGCTCCTCGGCGCTGAGCGCTTCGCCCCGTGCGATCACGCTGTCAAGCGCAAGCAGCGCGCGGTCGGCCAGCGCGGTGGCGGCCTGGGTCTTGACCCAGAGCTCGCCGTATTGCCGGCGCACCCACGGGTCGTCCACATGGCGCTCCACGCCTGAGTGAATCCACGGGCGTGACTGATGCACCGTGTATTCACGCCCGGCGCGCAGCGCGCCTTGCGCCGTGCCGATGAACACATTGAGCAGCACGCTTTGCTGCTGCAGCGGCGTGACCGTGCGGTAGGGCTCGGCCGGCGCGCCGGTGGGATTCAAGGGCACCGGCTGCCCGAGCACTTCGCTCTCGTGCACGCGCACGCCCTGGTAGGTGACGCGGCCGCTGCCGGTCTGGCGCTGGCCGATGCCGTCCCAGTCGTCCTCGATCACGATGCCTGCGCGGTCCGCGGGAATCGCGGCAAAGCGGCGTTCGCCGCTGTCGGCGTCTTCCCAGGCAATCGCCAGGAAGTCGGCCACGTGCGAGCCGGAGGTGAAGGGGCGATAGCCGTCCAGCACGAACCACTCGCTATCGCGCCTCCCGAACAGGCTCCTGGAAAAGCTGTTCGACGTGTTGCCCCAGAACCAGTTGCCCTCGGCCGAGCGGCGCCACAGGCTGGCGGCCTTCTCCGGTGCGTTGCGCAAGCGCGGGCTCAGCAGGCTGCTGTAGTGATAGCCGAACAGATGGCCGAGCGAGCCGTCCACCTGCGCGAACAGGCGCGTGATGCGCAGCACGGTCGACCAGGTTTCGCCCTGGCCGCCGACTTCGCGCGGCAGCAGCAGCGTAAGCAGGCCGTGCTCCTTGAGCAAGCGGATCTGCGCCGCGGGTTTCCCGCCGGCCTGGTCGCGGGCGATGGCGTCTTCGGCGAAGCGCTCGCGCAGCGACACGGCGCGGGCGATGAAGGG
Source organism: Cupriavidus sp. UME77 (assembly GCF_014170355.1). Lineage (NCBI taxonomy): Bacteria > Pseudomonadati > Pseudomonadota > Betaproteobacteria > Burkholderiales > Burkholderiaceae > Cupriavidus > Cupriavidus sp. UME77. The sequence continues at coordinate 157,023 of NZ_LZZU01000006.1, read as the reverse complement.
GTTGCTGGTGTCCGGCTCGAACAGCGCGGGTGCCGGTTCGGCCTGCGCATGGAGATAGGCGACGTTGGCGGTCATGATGGGGTCTCGGTCGGTAGCCGTTATCGAAGGCTCAATGCACCTTGGCAAAGCCGTGGACGGTCGGCCGCGGCTCATGATGTTTGGTGGGGTCGGCAGGTTCGGCGGGGTCAGCGATAGATGGCAGGCGAGGGGAACTCGCCCGTGAGCAACCACGTGCCCACCGTGCGCTTCTTGTACTCGGCCGGGTTGTGCAGCGTGTGGGTGCGCACGTTGCGCCAGAAACGGTCGAAGCCATTGGCGTTGGTGGCCGAGCGCGCACCCATCACCTCGAAGATCTCGTTCGATACGGCCAGGCCGGTTTCCCCGGCGTACAGGTTGGCGGTAGCCAGCGCGACGGCTACCGGCCCGCGCTGCTCCAGCGTCAGCGCCTGTCCGTAGCCATAAATGGCATCCAGGCTGCGCGCCGCCTGGTCGGCCAGCTCGGTTGCCGCCAAGGTGCGGATGGCGAGCTCGCCGTATTTGCGCTGGACCCACGGATCATCGACATGGCGCTCCACGCCCGAGTGGATCCATGGGCGCGATTGCGTGGCGGTATAGGCGCGGCCTTCGTCGAGCGCGCCCTGTGCCGTGCCGACAAACACGTTGAGCAGCACGCTTTGCTGCAGCAGCGTGGTCAGCGATGCGAAAGGGGTGAGCGGATCGTCGGGCTTGCCGAGCAGTTCATCGTCGCGCACCAGCACGCCGTTGAACGTCACGGTGCCGCTGCCGGTCTGGCGCTGGCCGATGCCATCCCAGTCATCCTCGATCACGATGCCCGCGCGATCGGCGGGCACCACGCCCATCAGGCGTTGGCCCAGCGCGTTCTCCCATGCCAGCTGGATCACGTCCGCCACATGGCTGCCGCTGGAGAAGGGCCGGAATCCGGTGACCACCCAGCCATCGTTGGCGGGGGCGCGCTGCGCACTGGACGTCTTCGACAGCGCATTGCCCGAGTTGCTCCACAGCCATTGCGCCTTGGCGGCGGCGCGCAGCCAGCGCTCTTGCTGTGCCGGCGTGCCGCGCGCCTGCACGGCGTGCACGGGCAGATGGTGGTAGCCGAAGAGGTGGGCCAGCGAGCCATCGGTACGTGCGAATTCCCGCACCACGCGCAGCAGTGAAAGCCACGAAGCACCGCCCCCGCCGTAGGCCGTGGGAATGCCCGCGCAAAGCAGGCCGCTTTCCTTGAGCAGGCGGATTTGTTCGGTAGGCCGGCCGCCAGCCTTGTCGCGGGCGACGGCATCGGTATGGAAGGTCTCGCGCAGCACCACCGCGCGGGCGACGAAGGGATCGTTCAGATCGGGGCCAAAGTTGGACATGCCGCGTTGTCTTCTCGAAGTTGCACCCGAGACACGATAGAGCAAGGTTTGCGCGCCACCAACGAAGCAAACCGCGCTTGCATATCCACTTTTGTGGATGCTATGGCGCTATGAATCCTGCAACGCCGGCTCCCTGGTTTCCTTTCCCGTTTCGGTGGCGCTATAAGCGCTACCCTTCCACTCGATAAAGCAGAGCCTATGGCCAAAAGGGTCGGACAGCATCGCCTGCCGCCCGCAGGCGAAATCCTGCGGCCAGTCCTCCAGCTCGGCGCCGGCTTCCAGCGCACGCTCCACCGCGCTTTCCAGGTCCGCCACCACGAAATCGAGATGCGCCGGCGTCCAATGCCGGCGATCGTCGCGCCGGCCGTCGGCGCGCGTGCTGGGCCTGGTGCCCGGCGCCTTGGCCAGCAGGTAGATCGGCGCGCCGTCGCCCAGCATTTCTGCCACGGAGCCGTCGAACAGCTTGCGCGCCAGGCGCAGGCCAAGGCCTTGCTGGTAGAAGCCGATGCCGTGCGCGAGGTCGTCGACGTCGATATTGATCAGCAATTGCATCGCGGTCTCCTGCTTGGAATGGGGGCGCGGCCTGCGTGGAAGCACGTCGCCCGAAGATCAGGATTGTGCGCCGGCACTCCTGACACGTACTGTCAGGAGTGTTCTACTCGGCGCCTGTGACGCGCAAGGCTGATAGCGGCCGCGGGAGGGCCCCCCGGTGAGCCTCAGGCGCGCATTGGCGCCAGCAGGGCATCGACCACGGGTGCCAGCGCATCGCCCAGCGCGATATGGTCGGCGGCGTCCAGGTGTACGCCGTCGACTTCGCTGCTATGGATGACCGTGCCGGTGTCGAACCAGTCGCAGCCGCGCGCGCCGCAGACCTCCTGGAAGGCTTGCGCCAGCCCCACGCATTTGTGCTCGCCGCCGGCAAACTTCGGCGCCAGCGGCCCGCGCGGCGTGGTGATGGGCGGGGGCACCAGCACCAGCACCGGCGGCACGGGCATGCCGGGCTCGATGGGTGCGCCGCGGATGGTGTCGAGCAGGGCGCCGATGCCTTGCGCGGCGTGCCAGGCGTTATGCGGGTGCATGGACTGGAAATCGTTGCTGCCGAGCATCAGGATCACCAGCGCCAGTGGGGCGTGCATCTCCATGCGCTGCGCCAGGCCCTGGATGCCGTTGCGGCCAGCCTTGAAGGGATCGTCCCAGACCGTGCGGCGGCCGTTGAGGCAGTCTTCCAGTATCCGCACGGGGCGCGGCCCGCCGGCCTTGGCACCGTTCAGGGCAAGCTCCAGCCGGCCGGGCCAGCGCACCGGCCAGGGCAGGCGCCGCCGCGTGCCCGGCACGATGCCCCACGATAGCGAGTCGGCGTAGACCAGTACCTGCAGCGGATCGATGGGGCCAAGGTCAACGGTTCGTGTGTCGGGAGACGGTAGGGCGCTCATGGGTGGGCTCCGGGAAGTTTTGCTGCGGACCTTGGCACAGACCTTCATAATATCGGCTAACTATAGATCGGGAGAGTTAAGTTGCGTTTCGAGCACCTGGTGGAGATCAACGATCCACAAAATATCCAGTTGGACACGCTCACGCCGGAGCAGCTCTGGCAAGGGCTGGTGCTGCGCAGTGCCGAGCCCGAGCTGTTTGTCATGGGGCTGGACCGCGCGGAGATCGTGGAGCGCGGCGACAACTGGGTCGAGCGCAAGCTGCATTTCGGCAAGGCCACGATTCGCGACCGCGTCGTCTTCGAGCCGCGCCGCGTCGTGCGCTATGAAACCGCCCCCACCGACGAGCACGCCGGCGGCACCCTGACCATGGCGATCGAGACGCCGGGCCCGGGCGCCTTGCTGCTGCGCTTTGTCTACGAAACCACCATGCCTGCGGTGGACGACAGCGGCGACGATCGTTTCGCCGAAATCGTCAAGTCGGCCTATCACGAGGCCGACCTCGACACCGTGCGCAAGATCCGCGAACTGGCCGCCCTCGGACGGCTGGGGTGAGCGAGCTGCCCTCGTCGCCTGCCGCCGGCAGGCAGCCGGGCGGTCCGACCCGGGAATCGCTGCGGGCACGCTATGGCAGCCAGCTGCGCTGGCTGGTGCTGCTGACGCTGATGCTGGGCACGGTCTCCTCGATCGTGTCGTCGACCATCGTCAACGTAGCCATTCCCGACCTGAGCCGGCATTTCGTGCTGGGGCAGGACAGCGCGCAATGGGTGGCGGCCAGCTTCATGATTGCCATGACGCTGTCGATGCTGCTCACGCCGTGGCTGCTTAACCGCTACGGCTTGCGCCGCACGTTCATTGGCAGTTTGCTGCTGCTGGGCATGGGCGGGCTGGTCGGCGGATTCTCGCCCACCTATGGCGTGATGATCGCCATGCGGGTGGCCGAGGGCATTGCGGCGGGGATACTGCAACCGCTGCCCAACATCCTGATCCTGCGGGTGTTCGAGGAGCGTGAGCAGGGCAAGGCGATCAGCATGTTCGGCTTTGGGGTGGTGCTGGCGCCGGCGCTCGGCCCCAGCGTGGGCGGCTTCCTGGTGGAGGCCTTTGGCTGGCGCTCGATCTTCTTCGTGGTGGTGCCGCTGACGCTGATCGGGCTGTGGATGGCGCGCCGCTTCATGGCGGTGGACTCGGCCTTGATGGGCGAGCGCAAGCCGCTCGACTGGCAGGGCCTGGGCCTGGCCGGCATTGCCACCGTGAGCCTGCTCAACGGGCTGGTGCAGATGCGCGAGAGCGTGCCCGCCGGCATGGCGCTGGCGGGCTTTGGCGTGCTGATGCTGGTGGTGTTCGTGCTGTGGCAGTTGCGCGCGGAGAACCCGCTGATGAACATGCGCCTGTACAGCTACCGGCAGTTTTCGGCCGGGGCGGTGGTGGCCTTCATCTACGGCGCGGGGCTGTTCGGATCGACCTACCTGCTGCCCGTCTACATGCAGATGGCGCTGGCCTATACGCCGTCGCGCGCCGGGCTGGTGCTGCTGCCGGCCGGCATCGCGCTGGCCCTGACCATTGCCGCGGCGGGGCGGCTGACCCATCGCATCTCGCCGCACGTGCAGGTGTCGTTCGGGCTCGCGCTGCTGTCGGCTTCGTTCCTGCTGATGGCGATGGGGTCCCAGGCCACGCCTTACCTGCTGCTGGTGGGGTTTGCGGTGCTGGGGCGGATCGGGCTTGGCTGCATCCTGCCGTCGCTGACGCTGGGCTCGATGCGGGGCGTGGATTATTCGCTGATCGCGCAGGGTTCCAGCTGCATCAACTTCATCCGGCAACTGGGCGGTGCGATCGGGGTAAGCCTGGCCGGCGTCGGCCTGCAATGGCGGCTGGCGGCCCAAGGTGCGGTGCTCGGTACCGACGGCGACCCGGCCGCGCGCATTCGCGCCTTCGACGAGACCTTCCTGGCGGTTGGCCTCGTCATCGCCACCGCCATCCTGGCAGCCTGGCGGATACGGCCAAGGCCGCTGGCCGAGGCCGAAGCCTGAAAGGGTTAGCCGGCTGATAGCCGGCTAACCCCTATGGCTTCAGGCGGTGGCGCCGCTGCGCAGCTCTTCCACCAGCGCGATGTACTTTTCCTGCGCGTCTTCCTGGGCGGTGCCCTTGAGCGTTTCCCAGGCTTCGAATTTGTAGCGGCCGACGAAATCGGTCATGCCCGGCTTGTCGCCATGGGCGTCGCCCTCGCTGCCTTGCTTGAACAGCGCGTAGAGACGCAGCAGGGTCATGTTGCTGGGGCGCTCGGTCAGTTGCTTGACGTCGATCTGGGCTTGGGCAAAACGTGCCTGCAGGTCGCTCATGGGGTTCTCCTGGCTGGATAGGGGGATGTGTTCTGGGTTCGGTGTTCGGGAAAAACCCGGTAGCCGCGATGATAGCGCCCGCCACCGCGCGTTTGAGCCGAAAGAAACCGAAGAACGCTTCAGTCCTGCACGCCCCGGGCGCGGCGTGCGCACCGCACGCTAGTTCAGCTTTCGAGCCTGCTGCGGATACAATCTCGCCATGTCCTGGATTCTTGCAGTTGAAACCTCCACCGAGTGGTGTTCCGTCGCGCTCGGGCGCATTGCCGATGGCGGCGCCCTGGAGTGCCTGGTTCGTCATGAACACACCGGCCCGCGCTCGTCTTCGCGCGTGCTGCCGGCCGCTGGCGAGTTGCTGGCCGAAGCCGGTATTGCCCTGTCGGACTGTGCCGCCATCGCCTTCGGCGCCGGGCCGGGCTCCTTCACGGGCCTGCGCACCGCCTGCGGCGTGGCCCAGGGCCTGGCCTTTGGCGCCGATTTGCCTGTGATTCCCGTCAATTCGCTGATGGTTTGCGCCGAACGCGTGCGCCTGGGCGGGGAAGGGATGCCGGCGCTGCCGCCCGACGTATCCGTGCTGGTAGCGCTGGACGCCCGCATGGACGAAGCCTACGCAGGCGCGTTCCGCTGGGACGGCGCCGCGCAGGCGTGGCAGGCGGCGACCGACATGCAGGTGTGCGCGCCGGAGGCCGTCAGCCTGCCCGCCGGGTCGTTCTGGCTCGCGGGCAGTGCCGCTGCCGTGTTTGGCGAGCGGCTCAAGGCCACGGCGCTGGCGCTGCACAGCGTGCCCGAGGCCTTGCCCGCCGCGCCGGCCCTGGTTTCGATTGCCTTGCGCGCGCTGGCCCGCAATGAAACCGTTGCGCCGTCCGATGCCATGCCGATCTATCTGCGCGACAAGGTGGCCCAGACCATCGCCGAGCGCCAGGCCGTGGCGGCGCAGCGCCCGGCGCTGGCGGCGGGAGACCAGCCGTGAGCGTGGAGCGCAACCCGCCACCGGAAACCGGCTCGGCCAATCCCGGCCAGGGCGCGCATGCAGCGTGCGGCACTGGCGATGCATGGCCCGAGGTGCCGGTGATGCCAAGCGCGCCGGCGGGCTGGAGCATTGGCCGCATGACGGCGCTGGATGTGGAAGCCGTGGCGCAGATCGAAGCCCGGGCCTACACCCACCCATGGACCCGTGCCAATTTCGAGAATTCCGTCAAGGCCGGGCACATCGGCCTGACCTTGCGGGATAACGGGGGCGTGCTGGTCGCCTATACGGTGCTGATGCCGGTTGTCGACGAGATGCACCTGCTCAATATCACCGTGGACCCGGCGCGTCAGCGCGGCGGCCTTGGCCGGCTGCTGCTGGCCGCTGCCATGGCTACCTCGCACGCGCATCATCTGCACACCATGCTGCTCGAAGTGCGTCCCTCCAATGTGGGCGCCATCGAGCTGTACCGTCAGGCGGGCTTTGCCGAGATCGGCCGGCGCAAGGGCTATTACCCCGCAGCCGGCCAGACGCGCGAGGATGCGCTAGTGCTGCGCCGCGCATGGGCACCCACGGAGGCCATGCCATGAGCCGCCGCGCCAGGTTCCTCGAAGTGCTCGGCATTGCCGATGAATGGGTGCTGCGCCGCGCGCCAGCCCTGCCGGAGGCGGTCGAGCCATCGGCCATGGCTGGGCTCGCCGGCCCAAGCGCCGAAGATCCCGTCGTCAACGACGGCGCGGCCTTGCGCGAAGCGGCCCAGGCCGCAGTGACGCTCGCCGCCGTTGCCGACGCTGGCGTGGACGAAGCCCAGCCCGAAGCGCAGACCGAAGCAGCGCCTTCCGCATGGTCGGCACAATCCGATATGGAAGCGGGAGTGCCGGCCACGGCCGAAGCCGCCGTCGCGCGCATGCCGCCAGAGCCTGCGGTGGCGCTGGCAGATACCGGCACGCGCGAAGCCGTGATTGCGCGCCTGGACTGGGCCGCGCTTGAGCAGCGGGTCTCCGGCTGCACCGATTGCCAGCTGTGCAATGGCCGCACCCAGACCGTGTTCGGCGTGGGCGACCGCCAGGCCGAATGGATGCTGGTCGGCGAAGCCCCTGGCGAAAACGAGGACCTGCAAGGCGAGCCCTTCGTGGGCCAGGCGGGCAAGCTGCTGGACAATATGCTGGCGGCAGTCGGCCTGGCGCGCGGGCGCAACGTGTTTATCGCCAACGTGCTGAAGTGCCGCCCGCCCGGCAACCGCAATCCCGAGCCGGGGGAGGTCGCCCAGTGCGAGCCTTACCTGCGCCGGCAGATCGCGCTGATCCAGCCCAAGCTGATCGTGGTGCTGGGGCGCTTTGCCGCCCAGTCCCTGCTGCGCACCACCACGCCGATCGGCAAGCTGCGTGGCACCGTCCATAGCTACGAAGGCATTCCGGTGGTGGTGACCTACCACCCGGCCTACCTGTTGCGCACCTTGTCTGACAAGGCGCGTGCCTGGGAGGACCTGTGCCTGGCCCGCGAGGTACATGCCCGTGCGGGAGCCAAGGCCTGAGTTCGTGCTAAGCCCCGGCGGCGCCATCGAGATGGCGCCGCTCTGGCGCCATGCCGTCTCGCAGCGCCTGCGCGAGCTCGCCTGGTGTTCGCTGTCGCCTCCGCTGCTGGCATTCCTGCCGACAGACGATGCAGGCAACGCCACCATCAATGGCAACGCCCCCGGGCATTTGCCTGCGGCGCTCGCGCGCTGGCCGGAAGGGGCGCTGGCCGCCTGGCAGCGTTGGCTGCTCGCTGCCGACCCCGCCGCGCTGCCCCCCACCATTGCCGAACTTGCCGCGGGCCTGGAGCAGCAACGCGTGCGCGGCCCGTCGCCCGCGCCCAGCCTGCGGCTGGGCCGGCATGCGGAGCGCCTGCTGCAATTCACGCTGGAACACGCCGAGGGGCTGGAGCTGCTGGCGGCGAACCTGCCGGTGCGCCGTGCCGGCGCACATGGCGTGCAAACGCTGGGCGAGCTCGATTTTGTCTGGCGCGACGTGGCCAGCGGCGCCATCGTGCACTGGGAGATGGCGGCCAAGTTCTACCTGCTGGTCGAGCCTGCGACGCACGGCGCGCCGCGCGGCGGCGGGCCCGGCGCTGCCATGCTGGACCGCCATTGCTTCGTCGGCCCCAACCTGGTGGACCGCCTGGGCGACAAGCTGGATCATATTGTGCGCAGGCAACTGCCGCTGTCACGCACCCCCGAGGCCCTCGCGCTGCTGGGCCGCCCTGTCGACCGCAGCGAGGTCTACCTGCTCGGCTGGCTGTTCTACCGGGACGGCGTGGTGCCACAGTCCATCGACAGCCTGGGCATAGCGCCGGATCACCTGCATGGATGGTGGTCCACCTTGCCGGACTGGCTGGCCTGGGCTGTCAAGCGCGAAGGCTCGCGCTGGTACCGGCTGCCGCGCTCGGCTTGGATGGCGCCGGCCAGGGTGCCGCAAGCGCACACGGAAACCGCCGAGGCGATTCATGAGGCACTGGCGCTGCGTTTTGCGGAGACGCATCACGAGAAGAACTGGCGCCGGGAAGCGCCGGTGATGCTGTGCGAGGTAGAGCCGGCAGGGCAGCCCGGCGTGTGGCGCGAGCGTACCCGCGGCTTTGTGGTGCCGCCGGGATGGGAGGAGCGGGCGCGCGAGCGCATCGCCAGGCCGGTGGGCTGAACCGGCCCGCGGCGCAAGCGACGCTTAGAGGCCGTTTCAAAAAGATTCTGGCGTCGTTGCGCGACCTTGGCCGATCCACTTGTACTGTCTGCGGCCGCGCGCCTAGCCAGAACCGCTTCGCTTCATTTTGAAACAGCTTCTTAGTGGTGCTTGTCCTCGCCGATCATGGCGAGCGAATTGAAGTTGCGCACGTTGTAGCGGTGCTGGCGCATCACCAGCAGCATGGTGGCGCACACGAAGATGCCGAAGGCCACGATGACAATGCCGATCGGCACATTGAGCTTGATCAGCAGCGCGTACAGGCACAGCATCAGCAGCACCGAGACGTTCTCGTTGAAGTTCTGCACGGCGATCGAATGGCCGGCCGACAGCAGGACGTGCCCGCGGTGTTGCAGCAGCGCGTTCATCGGCACCACGAAGTACCCTGACATGCCACCCACCAGCATCAGGAAGACGTAGGCGATCGCCATGTACAGCGGCATGTGCATGCCGAGCACGTCCAGCGAAATCTCCGGCAGGCTGTTCTTGGTGTAGAAGGCCATCAGCATCACCACCACGCCCATCGCCACGCCAAACGGCAGCACCGACAGCGACTTGCGCAAGGGGATGCGCATGGCCGCCATGATCGCGCCCACCGCCACGCCCACCGCCACCACCGCTTGCAGCAGGGCGCCTTGCGACAGGTTCAGTCCGAGCGATTTTTCCGCCCATTTCAGCACGATGAACTGCAGGGTGGCGCCGGCTCCCCAGAACAGCGTGGTCACGGCCAGCGAGATCTGGCCGAGCTTGTCGCGCCACAGGGCGGTAAAGCAATCAGCGAACTCGGCGATCAGCTTGATCGGGTTCTTTTCCTGCTGTGGGTAGCGGGCGCCCGTCTCGGGGATGAACAGGTTGAATACGGCTGCGATCACATAGAACAGCATGATCACCACCATGGCCGCCTCGGCCGGGGTGTTGATGCCCGTGTTGACGTAGGGAACGTCGATGCCGAGCAGAAGTTGCGAGATGTGCACCGAGATCAGTGCCCCGCCGACCACGGTGCCCAGGATGATCGAGCACACCGTCAGGCCTTCGATCCAGCCATTGGCGGCGACCAGTCTCTCGGGCGGCAGCAGCTCGGTAAGGATGCCGTACTTGGCGGGCGAGTACGCCGCCGCGCCGAACCCGACGATGCCGTAGGCCAGCAGCGGGTGCAACCCGAACATCATGATGGCGCACCCCGCTATCTTGATGGTGTTGGTGATGAACATCACCTTGCCCTTGGGCATCGAGTCGGCGAAGGCGCCCACGAAGGCAGCCAGCACGACGTAGGACAGCACGAAGAACAACTTGAGCAGCGGTGTCATCCACTGCGGGGAGTGCAGCTCGGTCAGAAGGGCGATAGCGGCGATGAGGAGCGCATTGTCGGCCAGCGAGGAGAAGAACTGCGCGGCCATGATGGTATAAAAACCCTTCTTCATACTTTGGACTCTATCTCCATCGCTATCACCGTACATGTCAGGCAGCAGCACGCCGCTGGGTGCTGTTGTTGCCTGTAGGGAACCTGGGCCCGTGTCGTTGTCAAAGTGATGCCCGGGCCAGCCGTGGGATCGCTGCGCAGCTTGCCTGACCGTGTTCGACATATTGCATCACTTTTAAAACATGGCCGGAACGTCCGGCTTTATAACACGAAAATAAGGCGATTCCGAGCTTCCACGGGCCGCCGGTTGGACAGCGCAAGCGCGCAGCGATTCCCTAAATGTTTGCCCTAATGTGTTCAAATAACGTCCGTGCGACGCGCTGCGCGTACCGGGTCTTCCCTGATATGGTGCATCCGCGCGGCGGAAGTGATCCAGCCGACAGCCAGGATCCCCGCCAATCCGCCGCGCCGCAAGCCACTGGAAGGCAGTAAATAGCACTAGAAGCGATCTCATGCCAAGACCCATTCACGCCGTCATTCACCAACCGGCCCTGGCCAACAACCTGGACGTAGTGCGCCGTTGCGCACCCCAGTCGCGCGTCTGGGCCGTGATCAAGGCCAACGCCTATGGCCACGGCATCCGCCGGGCATTCGCCGGCCTGCGCGCCGCCGATGGCTTCGGCCTGCTCGACCTGAACGAAGCCGTGCTGCTGCGCGAGCTGGGCTGGCAAGGCCCGATCCTGCTGCTAGAGGGTTTCTTCCAGCCGCAGGACGTGCCCTTGCTGGAGCAGTACCGTCTCACCACCGCGGTGCATTGCGAAGAGCAACTGCGCATGCTGGAAGTAGCGCGTCCCAAGGGACCGCTTGGCATCCAGCTCAAGCTCAACACCGGCATGAACCGGCTGGGCTTCCGCCCGGATCAGTACCGCACAGCCTGGGAGCGTGCACGGACCCTGTCATGCGTAGGCAGCATTGTGCACATGACCCATTTCTCGGACGCCGACAGCGCGCGCGGCGTCGCGCACCAGCTGGAAGTCTTCGACGCCACCACCGCCAACCTGCCGGGCGAGGCTAGCTTGTCCAACTCGGCTGCCACGCTGTGGCATCCCCAGGCCCATCGCGCCTGGGTCCGTCCCGGCGTGGTGCTGTACGGTGCCTCGCCCACGGGCGTCGCGGCCGATGTAGCCAGCTTCGGGCTGCAGCCGGCCATGTCGCTGCATAGCGAACTGATTTCGGTGCAGGACCTGCAGCCGGGCGATACCGTCGGCTATGGCTCGCTGTTCACGGCCGAGCGGCCGATGCGCATCGGCGTGGTGGCCTGCGGCTATGCCGACGGCTATCCGCGCCACGCGGCAGGCTGGGGCGACAAGCCGGCGCCGGTGCTGGTCGATGGCGTGCGCACCCATCTGGTGGGCCGGGTCTCCATGGACATGATCTGCGTCGACCTGACGCCTTGCCCGAGGGCCAAGGTGGGCAGCGCCGTGACCCTGTGGGGCCAGGGCTTGCCGATCGACGACGTCGCCGTGGCCAGCGGCACCGTGGGCTACGAACTGATGTGCGCGCTGGCGCCCCGGGTGCCCGTCACCGTGGCGACCCTGACCGCGCCGGAGCAGCCTGCGCCGGCCTGAGCGGCCATCCAGGGCAGGGGGCCGGGGCGTTCGTCCCGGCCCGGGCGACCGATCCCGAGCCCCGCCATTGCCTTGCGCTTCCTTTTCAGCATCCCCTTCAGCATCCCCTAGGACCTCAGTTGGCCAAGCCCAAGAACGTCTATACCTGCACCGAGTGCGGCGGCACCTCGCCGCGCTGGCAAGGCCAGTGCCCGCAGTGCCAGCAATGGAACACGCTGGTGGAGAGCGTGGCGGAAACCCCTTCGACCAAGCGCTTCCAGCCGCTGGCGGCCTCGGCCATGGTGCAGCGCCTGTCCGAGATCGACGCCGCCGACGTGCCGCGCTTTTCCAGCGGCATCGAGGAGTTCGACCGCGTGCTCGGCGGTGGCCTGGTGTCGGGCGGGGTGGTGCTGATCGGCGGCGATCCCGGCATCGGCAAGTCCACCTTGCTGCTGCAAGCCCTGGCCAACCTGTCCGCGCAGCGCCGCGTGCTGTACGTCAGTGGCGAGGAGTCCGGCGCGCAGATCGCACTGCGGGCGCAGCGCCTGGGCGTGGACAGCCCGCACCTGGCGCTGCTGGCCGAGATCCAGCTCGAGAAGATCCAGGCCACGCTGGAGGTGGAAAAGCCCGAGGTCGCGGTGATCGATTCGATCCAGACCTTGTTCTCGGATGCGCTGACCTCGGCGCCAGGTTCGGTCGCCCAGGTGCGCGAGTGCGCGGCCCAGCTGACCCGGATTGCCAAGAGCACCGGCACCACCATCATCCTGGTCGGCCACGTGACCAAGGACGGCAGCCTGGCGGGCCCGCGCGTGCTGGAGCACATCGTCGATACCGTGCTGTATTTCGAGGGCGATACGCATTCCTCGCACCGCCTGATCCGTGCTTTCAAGAACCGTTTTGGCGCGGTCAACGAGCTCGGCGTGTTCGCCATGACCGAGCGCGGCCTGCGTGGGGTCAGCAACCCGTCCGCGCTGTTCCTGTCGCAGCATGAGCAGGTGGTGCCCGGCTCCTGCGTGCTGGTGACGCAGGAGGGCACGCGGCCGCTGCTGGTGGAGGTGCAGGCGCTGGTCGACACGGCTAACGTGCCGAACCCGCGGCGCCTGGCGGTGGGTCTGGAGCAGAACCGGCTGGCCATGCTGCTGGCGGTGCTGCACCGCCATGCCGGCATTGCCTGCTTTGACCAGGACGTCTTCCTCAACGCCGTGGGCGGGGTCAAGATCACCGAGCCGGCGGCCGACCTGGCGGTGCTGCTGGCCATTCACTCGTCCATGCGCAACAAGCCGCTGCCGCGTGGCCTGGTGGTGTTTGGAGAAATCGGCCTGGCCGGTGAGATCCGGCCCAGCCCGCGTGGGCAGGACCGCTTGCGCGAGGCGGCCAAGCTGGGCTTCTCGATCGCGGTGATCCCCAAGGCCAATGCGCCCAAGCAGAAGATCGAGGGCCTGGAAGTGATCGCGGTGGAGCGGCTGGAGCAGGCGATCGACCGGGTTCGGCATATGGAGTGAGGCTTTCGGCCCATTCCTGCCCATTCCTGCCCCTTTTTCCTGCAACCTTGGGTATATTCCGGAGCACTTTTTAATCGGAGTCCATCCATGCGCACTTTCAACGTCCACCGCCACGCCGGCCTGCTAGCCGCGATCGGCTGCGGCGCCACGCTGCTCTCGGTGTCCGCCGCCGCGGCCGATGCCAGCAAGGCGTTCTTTGACGCAGCGCTGTGCAAGCCGCCCTACACTACGAAATCCGCCACCGCGCTTTACGAGGCTGCCGAGAAGCTTGCCAAGCCGGATCTCTCCAGGCTGGGCGCGGCCATCTACAAGCTGCCGCAGCCCATCGGGCGGGACGGTTTCCAAAGTGATGAAGTGGTATTTGCCGGTACGTCGGCGGGTGTGCTGGTGCAAGGCCTGCAGGCCGAAGCGCTGGCCGCGCGCTACCAGCTCAAGCAGGAGCCATCGACGTTGCTGGGCACCGCCACCAAGGGGTTTGCCCGCGCTCTGCCGGCCGCTCAGCAGCCCCTGCCCGATCTCGGCACCGTTTCCGTCGTGGCGCGCGAAAGCGCCGCACTGCCTGGCAAGACGCTGCTGATCTGCGAGCTTGTCAGCCACGCGGATGCGCGGGCGCTCAAAGCCTACGAGCGCAGCCGGGCGGAGCAGGGCGCCGCTGCGCGCTGACACTGGCCCAGGAGAAGCTGACACCATGCCCGATCAACGCCCTTCGCCGCCAGGCGCGGCTGGCCATGAGCCGGTTGTGCTGGATACCGCGCGGCTGCGCCTGCGCCAGTGGCGCGAGGCGGATTTCGCACCCTTTGCCGCGCTCAATGCCGATCCTGTGGTGATGGCGTGTTTCCCTGCGCCGCTGGAGCGCGCGGCCAGCGACACCCTGGCGCTGCGCTGCCAGGCGCTGATCGCGCAGCGGGGCTGGGGCTTTTGGGCGGTCGAGCGCAAGGCCGATGGCGCGTTCATCGGCTTTGTCGGCCTGCACGAGCCTGCCGCTGCATTGCCGTTTTCGCCCTGTGTGGAAATCGGCTGGCGCCTGGCGCAAGCGTACTGGGGGCAGGGCTATGCCTCGGAGGCGGCGCAGGCCGCGCTGCGCTTTGGCTTCGAGCAACTGGCGCTGGCGGAAATCGTCTCGTTCACCGCGCTGCCCAACGTCCGTTCACGGGCCGTGATGGAGCGGCTGGGCATGGTGGCGGATGGCGCCTTCGAGCACCCGGCGGTCGCGCCGGACAGCCCGTTGCGCAAGCATTGGCTCTACCGCTTGCCGTTGGCGCGCTGGCATGCGTCAATCCGCCGCAAGCAGCGCCTTGCCCATCGCAACGGATTGGGCGGGCACGGTCCGCAAAATCGGTAATAATGTGCCTCGTATTGCGCGCCGGCGCATGTCGCCCGGCCCTTTTCTGCTAGTGAGCCATGCAAGCCAATTCCCGTAGTTTCTTTTTGCTGATCGCCGCGATTTCGTTCGGCCTGGTCGGCTATGCCCTCTACCTGCAGCATGTGGAGGGCTACCAGCCTTGCCCGCTTTGCGTGATGCAGCGCTTTGCCTTCGTCGGCATCGGCCTGTTCTCGCTGCTGGCCGCCATTGCGCAGAACACGCGCAGCCTGTGGCAGGGCCTGGGCATGTTGTCCGGCGTGGCCGGCATCGCGGTGGCGGGCTATCACGTGTCGCTGCTGCTCAACCCCAAGGCCAGCTGCGGCATCGATCCGCTGGAGAACTGGGTCAACCAGCTGCCCACGGCCAAGATCCTGCCGCAGGTGTTCTACTCGGATGGCATGTGCACCACGCCGCTGCCCCCGATCTTCGGCCTGTCGATCCCGGCGTGGTCGCTGATCTGGCTGTTCATCCTGACCGCCACGCTGGCGGTCGGCATGATCCGGCGCGAGAAGAACTACCGCTGATCTGCCTGGCGCGCAGCGGCGGCTGCCAGCGCGCGCATCCCGGGGGCTGGCGCCCCCGGCACCCCTCGCACAATCAAACGATCAAACGATCAAACGATCAAACGATCAAACGATCAAACGATCAAACGATCAAACGATCAAACGATCAAACGATCAAACGATCAAACGATCAAACGATCAGCTCGATCTGCTCCTGCAGCTCCAGCCAGCGCTCTTCCAGCGTGTCCAGCTCGCCGCCGACCTCGCCCTGGCGCTTGAGCATCTCCAGCAGCTTTGCCTTGTTGGCCTCCGCATAGCTGGCTTCGTCGGCCATGAACGTGTCGATCTCGCTCTTGGCCTGCTGCAACACGGCCATGCGCTTTTCCACCTTTTCGAGCTCCTTGGCCAGCGGCTTGCGCAATTGCGTCAGGCGCTGGCGCTCATCGGCCTCGGCGCGGCGCTGGTCGCGGCGGTTGGCGGTGGAGGCGGCTGGCGCTTCGCCGTCTTCCTGTGCGTGCGCTGCGGTGGCCGCGTTGCGCTTGGCCGCGGCTTGCTTGAGCAGCCAGTCGCGGTAGTCGTCCAGGTCGCCGTCGAAGGGCTGGATGGTGCCGTCGGCCACCAGCAGGAACTGATCGGTGGTGGCGCGCAGCAGGTGCCGGTCGTGGGAGACCACGATCAGCGTGCCTTCGAACTGCGCCAGCGCCATGGTGAGGGCCTCGCGGGTGTCGAGGTCCAGGTGGTTGGTCGGCTCATCCAGCAGCAACAGGTTGGGCTTTTGCCAGACGATCAGCGACAGCGCCAGGCGTGCCTTCTCGCCGCCGGAGAACGGCTCGATCGACGCCGTGGCCATTTCGCCGCGGAAGTTGAAGCTGCCGAGAAAGTCGCGCAGTTCCTGCTCGCGGGTGTCCGGCGCGAGCCGGGCCAAGTGCTGCAGCGGCGACTCGTGATCGCGCAGCGTTTCCAGCTGGTGCTGGGCAAAGTAGCCGATCTGCAGGCCCTTGCCCTGGCGCAGCGTGCCGGCCAGCGCTTGCTGCGAGGCGGCCAGTGTCTTGACCAGGGTTGACTTGCCCTGGCCGTTGGCGCCCAGCAGGCCGATGCGCTGGCCGGTCTGGATCGACAGAGTGAGATTGTGCAGGATGGTCACGGGCGGCGCGTCCGGGGTGGGAGCGGGATAGCCGCAGTCCACGCCTTCGAGCACCATCATCGGGTTGGGCGCCGAATCCGGCTCGCGGAACTCGAACGCAAAGCCCGCGGCGATATGCACCGGCGCCAGCCGTTCCATCTTCTCCAGTGCCTTGACCCGGCTCTGCGCCTGGCGTGCCTTGGTGGCCTTGGCCTTGAAGCGGGTGATGAAGGATTCGAGGTGAGCGATTTCCTTCTGCTGGCGCGAGTAGGCGGACTGCTGCAAGGCCATCTGCTGCAGGCGCAGCGTCTCGAACTGGCTGTAGTTGCCGCCGTAGCGGCGCAACTGCTGGTTCTCGATGTGCACGGTGACATTGCAGATCGCATCGAGGAATTCGCGATCGTGGGAAATCATCACCAGGGTGCCCGGATAGCGCGCCAGCCAGTCTTCCAGCCAGACGATGGCGTCCAGGTCCAGGTGATTGGTGGGCTCATCGAGCAGCAGCAGGTCGGACGGGCACATCAGCGCCTGCGCCAGGTTCAGCCGCATGCGCCAGCCGCCGGAGAACGAGGCCACCGGCTGCGACACCTGCGCCAGCGTAAAGCCCAGCCCCAGCAGCAGTGCCTCCGCGCGTGCCGGCGCGGTGTAGCCGTCGGCATCGGCAAAGGCGCCGTGGGCTTCGCCTTCGGCGCTGCCATCGCCGCTGGCCTGGGCCGCGGCGATGCGCGCTTCGATGTCGCGCAGCCGGGTATCGCCGTCGATCGTGTATTCCACCGCACTGCGCATTACCGCGGGGGTTTCCTGCGCCACGTGGGCCGTACGCCACTGCGGCGGGATGGCCACGTCGCCGCCGTCCGCCTGCAATTCGCCGCGCAGCATGGCGAACAGGGTCGACTTGCCGCTGCCATTCGCACCGACAAGGCCGACGCGCTCGCCGGGGTTCAGCGTCACGCTGGTGTGGTCGAACAGCACCTTGGTGCCGCGCTGGAGGACTAGCTGGTCGATTCGGATCACGGGAGGGGAAAGGCTGAAGAAGGCTGCGGGTCTGGGGCGGTTGCCCTTGTAGCTCGAAATCTAACCTGCCCCGGCATGGCACGGGGCAACCCGCCATTGTAGCCGCTTCGTATGGCGGCGCCCCCGGAACGCCCGGCGCATGGCGTATGTGCCGGTTTCGTTCTCGATGTTCCTAGGTGAAAACCCTTGGGCTGGTAAAACTCTATTTTCATGGCATGGGGTTTGCGTGTAAATTTATTTACATAGATCCGCGCCGGACGAAAACGCTGTTTCCCGCCGCGCGCATCTCCGACCAACCCAATGCACGCGCCATGACCAACGGTAACGGTTCCCACGGCTCTGCCGGAAAAAACGGCAGTAGCGGCAGTAGCGGCAGCGCTTCGATCGCGGAGCGCATCGCCCGCGCCTTGCCCACGCTCACGCCAGCGCACCAGCGCATGGCGGAGTACGTGCTGGGCAACCCGTTTCGCGCCGCCACCATGCGCATCGACGAATTCGCCGATGCCGTGGCGGTGTCGGTGGCCACCGCGAACCGCTTCGCGCATGCGCTGGGCTTCGAAGGCTTCCCGCAGTTCCGCGCCGAACTGGTGCGCGGTTTCGAGGCAACGCTTGCACCAGTTGAGAAATTGCGCACCGAATTGGCGCGTCCCGCCACGGTGGCCGAAGTGTTTGCTGCGTCGCTGGAGGAGGATGTGCGCAACCTCGAAGCCTCGCGGCGCGCGCTCGATGCCGAGACCTGCGAGCGCGCGGTGGAGGCCATCCTGGCGGCGGAGCGCATCTTCGTGGTGGGCTTCGGCGCCAGCGGTTTCCTGGCTGGGCTGCTGCAGCATGGGCTGGATATGTCCTGCCGCACCGTGATCTCGGTCTCGGGCGCGGGCGGTGCGTCCACCGCGGCGCGCCAGTTGTTCAAGCTGCAGCCGCGCGACCTGCTGATCGTGATCGGCTTCCCGCGCTATGTGTATGACACCGTGGCCATCGCCAAGCGTGCACGCTCGCATGGCGCGCACATCCTGGCGCTGACCGACGGGCCCACTTCGCCGCTGGCGCCGCTGGCCGATATCGCGCTGTACGCACAGACAGGGCGCCAGCTTTCCGCCAATTCGGATGCGGCCGTGCTGGCCTTTATCGAGGCGCTGTGCGGCGCGGTGGCGTATCGTGCCGCGCATGCGGTCAAGGCCGCCGCCGAGATGACCGACTTTCTGCTGCCGTGGCTGCACGGTGCGCCCCCCGGGCAAGGGCGGGATGGGCGCGACCAACGTGACCAACGTGACCAACGTGACCAACGCGAACAGCGCCACGACGAAGCGGCCGAAGGCCGCGCCAAGGCAGCCACGGCACGCCGCAAGAAAACTTCCCCGAACGCATCGTGAACCTCATGAACACCCCAGTCATTGCTATCCACGGCGGCGCCGGCACCATCACCCGTGCCGCCATGAGTCCTGCCAAGGAAGCCGAATACACCGCCGCGCTGAGCGCCGTGCTTGAAGCCGGCCAGCGCGTGCTGGCCGATGGCGGCAGCGCGCTCGACGCTGTCACCGAGGCCGTGCGCCTGCTGGAGGATTGCCCGTTGTTCAATGCCGGGCGCGGCTCGGTGCTGACCCACGCCGGCACCTATGAGCTGGACGCCGCGATCATGGACGGCGCCACGCTGGGCGCCGGCGCGGTGGCCTGCGTCAAGCACCTGCGCAACCCGGTGCTGGCCGCGCGCGCGGTGATGGAGAAGAGCCAGCACGTGCTGTTCGCCGGTGAGGGCGCCGAGGCCTTCGCGCAAGCGCAGGGCCTGGAACTGGTGACACCGGACTACTACTTCACGCAGGCGCGCACCGATCAGTGGGCGCGCGCCCGCGCCGCCAGCGGCACGACCCTGCTGGACCACGACGCCGCCACGCTGGCCGCGGAACCCATTGACCCGGACACCAAGTTCGGCACGGTTGGCGCGGTGGCGTTCGATGCGCAGGGGCGCCTGGCCGCCGCGACTTCCACCGGCGGCGTGACCAACAAGCAGGTAGGCCGGGTGGGCGATACGCCCATCGTTGGCGCCGGCTGCTTTGCCGACGATGTGGCGGCGGTGTCCGCCACCGGCACAGGCGAGATGTTCATCCGCACCGTGGCCGCATACGACGTGGCGGCGCAGATGCGCTACGCAGGCGTGCCGCTGCAAGAAGCCGCACGCCGCGTGGTGATGGAAAAGCTGCCTGCCATCGAAGGGCGTGGCGGCCTCATCGCCGTGGACCGCGAAGGCAACGTCACGCTGCCGTTCAATACCGAAGGCATGTACCGCGGCTTCGCCCGGGTGGGCGAGCCGGTCAATGTGTGGATCTACGGCTGAGCGTGCGCGAGCACGGCAGCGGCATGCGCGCGGCAAGCAGAGCACCACGCAAAGCACCACGCAAAGCACCACGCAAAGCACCACGCAAAGCACCACGCAAAGCATCAAGCAAAGCACCAACAAAGCATCAAGCAAAGCACCAACAAAGCATCAACCTAGGCACTAAAGGGGGCCCAGTGGCTGCATCCTCTTCCCAGTCGACCATCGTCCTGCCAGCGCAACGCGTGGTAGCCGTCAACGATCTCACCGTGCGTTTCTCCACCTCGGAGCGCACGGTGGAAGCCGTGCGCAACCTGTCTTTCCACGTCGATCGTGGCGAGACGCTGGCCGTGGTGGGCGAATCAGGCTCGGGCAAGTCGGTGACCTCGCTCGCGCTGATGCGCCTGGTGGAACACGGCGGCGGCAAGATCGCCACCGGCAGCATGGCGCTGCGACGGCGCAATGGCCAGGTGCTCGATCTCGCCACCGCCGATGGCGCCGCCATGCGCCGCGTGCGCGGCAGCGACGTGGCGATGATTTTCCAGGAGCCGATGACCTCGCTCAACCCGGTATTTCCGGTGGGCGAGCAGATTGCCGAATCGATCCGCCTGCACCAGGGCAAGAGCCGCGCCGAGGCGCGCGCCGAAGCCCTGCGCATGCTGGAGATCGTGCGCATTCCCGAGGCGCGCCGCGTGCTGGACCGCTTCCCGCACCAGCTTTCCGGCGGCATGCGCCAGCGCGTGATGATCGCCATGGCGCTGTCGTGCAAGCCGGCGCTGCTGATCGCCGACGAGCCCACCACGGCGCTCGACGTCACCATCCAGGCCGAGATCCTGCAACTGATCCGCAACCTGCAGTCCGAGATGGACATGGCCGTGGTCTTCATCACCCACGACATGGGCGTGGTGGCCGAGGTGGCCGACCGCGTGCTGGTGATGTACCGCGGCGAGAAGGTGGAGGAGGGCACCTCCGAGCAAGTCTTCGGCAAGCCCGCGCATCCCTACACCCGTGCGCTGCTGTCCGCGGTGCCCAAGCTGGGCGCCATGCGCGGCACCGACTGGCCGGCCAAGTTCCCGCTGGTGCAGCTGGACCAGGGCGAGCCGGTGGCGCCGGTGCCGCAGGATACGGTGGCGGTGGACGCCTCGCCGATCCTGCGCGTGCGCGACCTGGTGACCCGATTCGACGTGCCGGGCGGCCTGCTGGGCCGCGTGGCGCGCCGCGTGCACGCGGTGGAGCGCGTGAGCTTTGACCTCTACCCTGGCGAGACCCTGGCGCTGGTGGGCGAGTCCGGCTGCGGCAAGTCCACCACCGGCCGCTCGCTGCTGCGCCTGGTCGACAGCCAGAGCGGCACCATCGAGTTCAACGGGCAGGACATCAGCCAGATGCGCGGCGGCGCCTTGCAGACCCTGCGCCGCAATATCCAGTTCATCTTCCAGGACCCGTTCGCCTCGCTCGACCCGCGCGTGCCGGTGGGCTACTCCATCATGGAGCCGCTGCTGGTGCACAAGGTGGCCAGCGGCAAGGAGGCCGAGCAGCGCGTGGCCTGGCTGCTGGAAAAGGTGGGCCTGTCGGCCGCGCACGCCTCGCGCTACCCGCACGAGTTCTCGGGCGGCCAGCGCCAGCGCATCTGCATTGCGCGTGCGCTCGCCTTGAACCCGAAAGTGGTGGTCGCTGACGAATCGGTCTCCGCGCTCGACGTTTCCATCCAGGCGCAGATCGTCAACCTGATGCTGGACCTGCAGCGCGAGATGGGCATTGCGTTCCTCTTCATTTCGCACGACATGGCCGTGGTGGAGCGCGTGAGCCACCGCGTGGCGGTGATGTACCTGGGCCAGATCGTCGAGATCGGCCCGCGCCGCGCCATCTTTGAAAACCCGCAGCACCCGTACACCAGGAAGCTGATGTCGGCGGTGCCGATCGCCGATCCGGCGCGCCGTCACCTCAAGCGCGAGCCGCTCTCGGACGAAATGCCCAGCCCGATCCGCGCGCTCGGCGACGAGCCGGTGGTGCAGCCGCTCGTAGCAGTCGGCGGCAACGCCGCATCCCATCATTTTGTAGCCCGGCACGCCATCGGCGGCGCCTACTGAACTGACGAAACCAAGGAGAATCGATGATGACCCGTTTGGCCCCTTCCAAGTTGATCGCCGGTGGCCTGGCCCTGGCCGCCTTCGGCGCAGGTCCCGCCTT
This sequence comes from Cupriavidus sp. UME77, assembly GCF_014170355.1. Taxonomy (NCBI): domain Bacteria; kingdom Pseudomonadati; phylum Pseudomonadota; class Betaproteobacteria; order Burkholderiales; family Burkholderiaceae; genus Cupriavidus; species Cupriavidus sp. UME77. The sequence continues at coordinate 135,239 of NZ_LZZU01000006.1, read as the reverse complement.
TGCCGCCAAGGATGCCGTGATGGCGGTGTACTCCACCTTCACCACGCTCGACCCGTACGACGCCAACGACACGCTGTCGCAAGCCGCCGCCAAGTCCTTCTACCAGGGCCTGTTCGGCTTTGACAAGGACATGAAGCTGATCAATGTGCTGGCCGAGAGCTATGAAGCCAGCAAGGATGGCCTGACGTACACCATCAAGCTGAAGAAGAACGTGAAGTTCCACGACGGCACCGCCTTCGATGCCGCCGCCGTCAAGGCCAACTTCGACCGCGTCACCAACCCGGCCAACAAGCTCAAGCGCTACACGCTGTTCAACCGCGTGGCCAAGACCGAAGTGATCGACGCCAACACCGTCAAGGTCACGCTCAAGGAGCCGTTCTCGCCGTTCATCAACGTGCTGGCCCACCCGTCCGCCGTGATGATCTCGCCCGCCGCGCTGCAGAAGTACGGCAAGGACATCGCCTTCCATCCGGTCGGCACCGGCCCGTTCGAGTTCGTCGAGTGGAAGCAGCCCGATCACCTGAAGGGCAAGAAATTCGCCGGCTTCTGGAAGACCGGCTATCCCAAGATCGACACCATCACCTGGAAGCCGGTGGTGGACAACAACACGCGTGCCGCCATCATGCAGACCGGCGAAGCGGACTTTGCCTTCAGCATTCCGTTCGAGCAGGCAGCGGTGCTCAAGGGCAGTGCCAAGGTGGACCTGATCGCCTCGCCCTCGATCATCCAGCGCTATCTGAGCATGAACACCATGGTCAAGCCGTTCAACGACCCCAAGGTGCGCCAGGCCATCAACTACGCCATCAACAAGGACGCGCTGGCCAAGGTAGCCTTCGCCGGCTACGCCACGCCGATGGACGGCGTGGTGCCCGCGGGCGTGGACTACGCCGAGAAGCTGGGCCCGTGGCCGTATGACCCGGCCAAGGCACGCGCGCTGCTCAAGGAAGCCGGCTACCCGAATGGCTTCGAGACCACGCTGTGGTCCGCGTACAACCACACCACCGCGCAGAAGGTGATCCAGTTCGTGCAGCAGCAGTTGCAGCAAGTCGGCATCAAGGCGACCGTGCAGGCGCTCGAAGCCGGCCAGCGCGTCGAGAAGGTGGAGAGCGTGCAGAAGCCGGAAGACGCCGGCGTGCGCATGTACTACGTGGGCTGGTCGTCGTCGACCGGCGAGTCCGACTGGGCGCTGCGTCCGCTGCTGGCCTCCGAATCGATGCCGCCCAAGCTGCTGAACACCGCGTACTACAAGAACGACCAGGTCGACGCCGACATCGCCGGCGCCCTGCGTACCACCGACCGTGGCGAGAAGGCCCGTCTGTACAAGGACGCGCAGGAACACATCTGGAAGGATGCGCCCTGGGCGTTCCTGGTGACCGAAAAGGTGCTGTATGCGCGCAGCAAGCGCCTGACGGGCGCCTACGTGACGCCGGACGGCTCGTTCAGCTTCGACGAGATCGACATCAAGCAGTAAGCGCATTGGCTTGACGCGTGGCGCGTCCCATCAGCGCAGTGCCACGCGCTCAGTCATCGCTTAGCGGTACAGCGCAGTAAGCCGTGCACGGCCGCCTGCCCACAGTCGCGGGGGCAGGGCGGGCGGCCCGCGGTCTTTAATCATCCGGTGCATCATGCTGAATTACTTTCTCAAACGATTCCTGGGCGTGATCCCCACATTGCTGATCGTGGCAGTGCTGGTGTTCCTGTTCGTCCACCTGTTGCCCGGCGATCCCGCCCGGCTCGCGGCCGGCCCCGAGGCCGACCAGGCCACGGTGGAACTGGTGCGCCGCGATCTCGGCCTGGACAAGCCGCTGCCCGAGCAGTTCGTGCAATTTTTCTCGAACGCCGTGCGCTGGGAGTTTGGCAATTCGCTGCGCACCAAGCGTCCGGTCAGCGAGGAAATCGGCGACCGCTTCATGCCGACCCTGTACCTGACGCTGGCCTCGATGGTGTGGGCGGTGATCTTCGGCATGGTGATCGGGATCAGCTCGGCCGTCTGGCGCAACCGCTGGCCCGACCGCTTAGGCATGACGCTCGCCGTGTCCGGCATTTCGTTTCCCGCCTTCGCGCTGGGCATGCTGCTGATGGAGGTGTTCTCGGTGCAGCTGGGCTGGCTGCCGTCGATCGGCGCCGACACCTGGAAGCACTACATCCTGCCGTCGATCACGCTGGGCGCCGCGGTGGCCGCCGTGATGGCGCGTTTTACCCGCGCCTCCTTTGTCGAGGTGCTGAATGAAGATTTCGTGCGGACCGCGCGCGCCAAGGGCGTGGGCGAGTTCCTGGTGGTGGCCAAGCACTGCCTGCGCAACGCCATGATTCCCGTGGTGACCATGATGGGCCTGCAGTTCGGCTTCCTGCTGGGCGGCTCGATCGTGGTGGAAAAGGTGTTCAACTGGCCTGGCCTCGGACGCCTGCTGGTGGACGCGGTCGAGATGCGCGACTACCCGGTCATCCAGGCCGAAGTGCTGCTGTTCTCGCTCGAGTTCATCCTGATCAACCTGGTGGTCGACGTGCTGTACACCGTCATCAACCCCGCCATTCGTTACAAGTAAGTGAGGCCGGCATGACCCAGCTATCCACGCCCGCCAACGGCGAGCCCGCCGTCCCGGCCGCAGCCGCCACGCAAGAAGCCGTGCGCACGCCCTGGACCGAGTTCTGGCGCAAATTCCGCAAGCAGCACCTGGCGCTCGGCGCCGGCGTGTTCGTGCTGCTGCTGGTGGCGGTGGCGGTCCTCGCCCCGCACCTGGTGCCTTACGATCCGGAGAATTTCTTCGACTATGACGCGCTCAATGCCGGCCCCTCCGCCGCGCACTGGTTCGGCGTCGATTCGCTCGGGCGCGACATCTTCAGCCGCATTCTGGCCGGCGCCCGCATCTCGCTGGCGGCGGGTTTTTTCTCGGTGATCATCGGCGCCATCGTGGGCACCGTGCTCGGCCTGCTGGCCGGCTATTACGAAGGCTGGTGGGACCGCATCGTGATGCGCATCTCCGACGTGCTGTTCGCCTTCCCCGGCATCCTGCTGGCGATCGGCATCGTGGCCATCCTTGGCAACGGCATGACCAACGTGATCTTCGCGGTGGCGGTGTTCAGCATCCCGGCGTTCGCCCGCCTGGTGCGCGGCAATACACTGATGCTCAAGCGCCTGACGTATGTGGAAGCCGCGCGCAGCATTGGCGCGTCCGACTTCACCATCCTGATGCGCCACATCCTGCCGGGCACCATCTCGTCCATCGTGGTGTATTTCTCGATGCGCATCGGCACCTCGATCATCACCGCCGCCAGCCTGTCCTTCCTGGGCCTGGGCGCGCAGCCGCCCACGCCGGAGTGGGGCGCGATGCTCAACGAAGCCCGCGCCGACATGGTGACCGCGCCGCACGTGGCGATTTTCCCCAGCCTGGCCATCTTCCTGACCGTGCTGGCGTTCAACCTGCTGGGCGACGGCCTGCGCGACGCGCTGGATCCGAAGATCGACCGGCGCTAAGGAGCGCACGCGGATGTCCGGATCCATGCCGCATATCGGCGCGTTGACAGCCGGCACGCGCAACAGCATCACCGACGTGCCGGGCGTGGCGGTTGGCCAATGCACGCTGGCCGACGGCGCTTGCCAGACCGGCGTGACGGTGGTGCTGCCGCACGGCGGCAACCTGTTCACCGACAAGGTGCCGGCCGCCGCGACCGTGCTCAATGGCTTTGGCAAGAGCGTGGGCCTGGTGCAGGTGGAAGAGCTCGGCGTGCTGGAGACGCCCATCGCGCTGAGCAACACCTTTGCCGTGGGCGCGCTGTCGCAGGCGCAGATCCGGCAGGCCATCGCGGCCAACCCGGAGATCGGCCGCGCCTGGCCCACGGTCAACCCGCTGGTGTTCGAGTGCAACGATGGCTACCTGAACGACATACAAGCGATGGCCGTGCAGGAAGCGCACTATGCGCAAGCCTGCGCCTCGGCCAGCGTGGATTTCGCGCAGGGCGCTGTCGGCGCAGGGCGCGGCATGTCGTCGTTCGGGCTGAAAGGCGGCATCGGCTCTGCCTCCCGCCAGGTGGGCGAATACCATGTGGGCGTGCTGGTGCAGGCGAACTTCGGCACCTTGCCCAGCTTTACCGTGGCCGGCGCGCGCCTTGGCGGCGTGCTGGCCGAACGGCTTCAGGCGCATACGCAAGCGCCGGCGGAGTCAGGGCCGGAGAAGGGCTCGATCATCATGATCCTGGCCACCGACGCGCCGCTCGACGCCCGCCAGCTGCGCCGCCTGTCGCTACGCGCGGGGGCGGGCCTGGCGCGTACCGGCTCGGTATTCGGGCACGGCTCGGGCGACATCGCGCTCGCTTTTTCCACCGCCTACACCGTGCCGCAGCAAGCCGGCGCGCCCATGCCGGCGCTGGCCATGCTGCATGAAACCCGGCTCGATGCGCTGTTCCATGCCGCCGCCGACAGCGTTGAGCAGGCCATCCTGCATGCGCTGTGGCAGGCCGAAACCGTACGTGGCCGCGACGGGCACCAGCGTGTCGCGCTGCGCGAACTGATGCCCGAGCTGCCGCAATGGCTGCTGCGCGCGGCACCGACGAACTGAATCTCCACAAGCCATGAAGATCCTGATTTCCACCGACATCGAAGGCGTAGCCGGGGTATTCCATCCCGAGCAGACCCGCGCCGGCAACGGCGAGTACGAACGCGCCCGAGCCTGGATGACGGCCGAAGCCAATGCCGCCGTGCAGGGCGCCTTCGCGGGCGGCGCGGCCGAAGTGCTGGTCAACGACTCCCACGGCGGCTTTCGCAACCTGCTGCCGGATCAGCTCGACCCGCGCGCGCGCCTGGTGCTGGGCAAGCCGCGCTACCTTGGCATGATGGCCGGGGTGCACGGCTGCGACGGTGTCTTCATGATCGGCTACCACGGCCGCGCGCAAAGCCGCGGGATCCTCGCCCACACCATCAACAGCAGCGCGTTCGCCCGTATCTGGCTCAACGGCCAGGAGCTGGGCGAGGCCGGGATCTACGGCGCCCTGGCGGGCGAATTCGGCGTGCCGGTGCTGATGGCCAGCGGCGACGATGTCTTCGTGGACGAGACCCGGCCGCTGATGCCCTGGGTGCGCTATGTGCAGACCAAGCAAGCCGGCGGGCAAGGCAGCGGCACCACGCTGTCGCTTGCCGCATCGCGCGACGCCATTGCGGCGCAAGCCGAGCAAGCCGTACGCGAGCAGGCCGGCCAGCCCCTGAAGATCAGCGGCCCGATCCGTTGCCGCTTGCAAACCCAAGGCCCGGCCTTTGCCGACCTGTTCTGCCAGTGGCCCGCGCTGGAGCGCGTGGACGGCGTGACGCTGGTATTCGATGCCGCTTCGGTGCAGGCAGCCGTGCGCATGCTTAACTGCCTGTCGGCGATGTCGTTCATGCTGAAGTAGGGCGCGGCGTGGCCTGCTGAGGCGATTGAGCTGTTGTGCCCGCTAGTGCCCGCTAGTGCCGCTGCTGGCCGCATGGTGGACAATGGCGGGTGGCGGGCGCCGGTGGCGCCCCGCAGGCAACAGGCCACTTCGCAGCACTCATCACGGCAGGTACAAGCAGATTCATGATCGCAGTCAACGACGGAAGCTGGACTCCCGTACGCAAGGATTTTGTCGAGCCCGGCACGCGCTGCCGGCAGCAGGTCGGCCGTGGGCGGCACCACGGCTTTGGCAACGGCCAGGCCTTTATCCTGCGCGACGGGCAAGGCCACGAGTACCCCTTTGGCGAGGCCTGCGCGCGGGCCGTGCTCGCTGAGCCGGACCTGTTGTACCTGGTGCCAGACTATACCGAGCGGGACGCCGGCCAGCCCGTGCCCGAAGCGAGCGCGCCGGACAACGAGGAGTTCGAGGCCACTGGCCCGGCTGCCCCGCGTGCCCGCGGCGCGGCGCGCGGCGGCCGTCAAGGCAAGGCTAGCGACGCCGCGCTGCGGCGTACGGCCGCCATTCGTTACCTCGTGCTGCGCATGGAGAAGGTGGCCGGCGTGCCGCGCGTGCAACCCACCGTGCGTTTTCCTGCGCTCGAAGCGGTGTATCAGTCCTACCTTGAAACCGGCGAGCTGCCGGATGCCCAGGTCAAGCGCATTCTCGCCATCGAGCGCAGCGCAACCACGCCGCCCAAGCTCAAGACCATCAACCTGCTCGATGTCTACACCGCGCACGTCAAGCTGGAGCGCGTGATCCAGGAATCCAACCGCGTCGAGCAGCGCCGGTTCCTGCGCAGCATCCATGACTGGCTGGCGCGCCACCTGGTGCTGTCCGCCGCCCAGATCGCCGCGGCAGGCATCCAGATGCATCCGCATGCGTTCCGCTCCCTGTTGCTGCGCGACGCCGTGCCGGCGGATGCCGCCAAGGGCGAGAAGGGCGGCAAGGGCGATATGGGTGCCAAAGGCGAGAAGGGTGCCAAGGGCGGCAAAGGCTAGCTGCCCGGCTTCGGGCGGCTTCGGATGGCAATGCCGGCCAAGTTGGCGTTTAATAGCGGCACCCCCACTCCTCGCCAAGCGCGAAATCTGCTGTCATGTCCTTGCACACCAGCTTTTCCCGCAGTTATGCCGAAGCCCGGCAGAAATTCCGTGACGCGGCCCAGGCTGCCGGCGGCACCCTGACCGATTTTCCCCATCCCACCAAGCGCGGCTGCGCCGACGAGGAACTCGCCATGGATGTCGCCTGGGTGGGCGGCGCCGAGGCCAGGCGCGTGCTCATGGTGACTTCAGGCATGCACGGGGTGGAAGGCTTCTGCGGCTCCGGGGCGCAGGTCGCCATGCTGGGCGACGCGGATCTGCTGCAGGCGTGCGCCGGCGCGGGCGTGGCGCTGCTGCTGGTGCACGCGGTCAATCCCTACGGCTTCTCGCATATGCGCCGGGTCAACGAAGACAACGTTGATCTCAACCGCAATTTCATGGATTTCACCCAGCCGCTGCCCGACAACGCGCCGTACGCCGAGGTGGCGCCGATGCTGCTGCCCGAGCACTGGCCGCCCTCCGAGGCCGACCAGACCGCGCTGATGAAGGCGGTGGCCGAGAAAGGCCTGCCCTGGTACCAGGCGGCGGTGAGCGCCGGCCAGTATCAGGCGCCCGAAGGGCTGTTCTTCGGCGGCAACAAGGCGACGTGGAGCAATTACACGCTGCGCCGCATCCTGGCGCGCTTTGGTGCCGGGCGCGAGGCCCTGCGCTGGATCGACGTGCACACCGGCCTGGGCCCGTGGGGCTATGGCGAGCCGATTTACATGGGGCCGGACAATGCGGAACAGATCGGCAAGGTGCGTGCCATCTGGGGCAGCAATGTCACCTCGATCTACGATGGCTCGTCGGCATCGGCCAATCTCAACGGCATGGCCTGGGTCGCCGCGCCGCAGACTTTGCCGACGCTGGCGTATAGCGGCATCGCGCTGGAGTTTGGCACCTTGCCTGTCACCGAGGTGCTGGAGGCACTACGTGGCGATCATTGGCTACACCTGCACCCGGAGGCGGATGAAGGCCAGCGGAATTTGATTCGGCAGGCGATGTGGCATGCCTTTTATGGGGATGCGGACGACTGGCGGGCGAGCGTGGTGGAGCAGGTCAGGGAGGCGGTGGTGAAGGGTCTGGCGGGATGGTGAGGGACTGAGCGGACTATCCGGGCGTCGCGGCTGGTATCCATTGCGAAGAAAGACGGCCGCAGGAATCTGCGGCCGTGTCTTGAGCAAGCCGTCAACCTGGCAGCGCTTCGTAAGTCAGCAGGAACACCTGTTCCTCGCCAGCGCTGACCGGCAGCCAGACGATCTCCAGTCCGGGGAACGCGGCCTCCACATTGGCGTGCTCGTTGCCAATCTCCACCACCAGCGCGCCGCCCGGGTTCAGGTGCGCTTTGGCGCCGGCGATGATGCGCCGTACCACGTCCATGCCGTCGTCGCCGCCAGCCAGTGCGATGCGCGGCTCGGCCTGGTATTCGGCGGGCAGCGCTTGCATGGAGGTTTCGTTGACGTAGGGCGGGTTGGTGAGGATCACATCATATTTGGCGCCCGCGGGCAGCGGCGCGTACAGGTCGCCCTCGTACAGGCTGATGCGGTCTTCCATCTTGTAGTCCGCCACATTGCGGCGGGCTACGGCCAGCGCATCCGGCGAGATGTCGACCGCATCGATGCGGGCCTTCGGCCAGACATGCGCGGCGATGATGGGCAGGCAGCCGGAGCCGGTGCACAGCTCCAGCACGGGGCCGATTTCGGCGCTGTCGCCTACCCACGGTTCCAGCCCTTCATGCAGCAGTTCGCCAACGAAGCTGCGCGGCACGATCACGCGCGAGTCCACGTAGAAGCGCAGGCCGTGCATGAAGGCCTCGTTGGTGATATAGGCCGCGGGCACGCGCTCGGTCACGCGGCGCTCGATGACCTGCAGCACGGCGTCGACTTCTTCGGGCAGCAGGCGCGCGTCGAGGAACGGGTCAAGCGTGTCCAGCGGCAGGTGCAGCGTATGCAGCGTCAGGTACGCGGCTTCGTCGTAGGCATTGGCGCTGCCGTGGCCAAAGGACAGCTTGGCCTGGGTGAAGCGCGATACCGCGAAGCGCAGCAGGTCGCGCACGGTGAGCAGGGGGGAGGAGGTTGCCATAAGGTCTTTTTCTGGTCCGCGGCGATCAGGCGATCAGGCGTTCCAGCACGCCACGGTAAATGTTCTTGAGGGGTTCGATAAATCGCACTTCCACGTGCTCGTCGATCTTGTGGATGCTTGCATTGGGCGGCCCGAATTCGATCACCTGCGGGCAGATCTTGGCGATAAAGCGGCCATCCGAGGTGCCGCCGGTGGTGGACAGCTCGGTCTTGACGCCCGTTTCCGCCGCGATGGCGCCAGCCAGCGCGTCGGAGAGATCGCCGCGCGCGGTCAGGAAGGGCTCGCCGCCCAGGGTCCAGTCCAGGTCGTAGTCTAGCTGGTGGCGGTCCAGGATGGCATGCACGCGCGCCTTCAGGCCGTCGGGCGTGCTGGCGGTGGAGAAGCGGAAATTGAAATCGACGGTGACCTGGCCGGGGATCACGTTGGTGGCGCCGGTGCCGCCGTGGATATTCGACATCTGCCAGCTGGTGGCGGGGAAGTACTCGTTGCCTTCGTCCCAGCGCTCGTTCACCAGATCGGTCAATGCGGGCACGGCGAGGTGGATGGGGTTCCTGGCCAGATGCGGGTAGGCGATATGGCCTTGCACACCCTTGACGGTGAGCTTGCCCGAGAGCGAGCCGCGCCGGCCGTTCTTGACCATGTCGCCGAGCGTGTCGACGGAGGTAGGCTCGCCGATCACGCAGTAATCGAGCCGCTCGCCGCGCGCCTTCAGCGCTTCGACCACCTTGACGGTGCCGTCGTGCGCGGGGCCTTCCTCGTCGCTGGTGATCAGGAAGGCGATCGAGCCGGCGTGGTCCGGGTGGGCCTGCACGAATTCTTCAACCGCTACCACGAAGCCCGCGATGGAGGTCTTCATGTCGGCGGCGCCGCGGCCGTACAGCTTGCCGTCGCGGTGGCTGGGCAGGAAGGGGTCGGAGCCCCATTGCTCCAGCGGGCCGGTGGGCACCACGTCGGTATGGCCGGCAAAGGCCAGCAGCTTGCCGTCCCGGCCGCGCGTGCCGCGCTTGACGGCCCACAGATTGGTCACGCGGAAGTCGTCCGGGCCGCTGACGATGGCTTCGCAGGCGAAGCCCAGCGCTTTCAGGCGGGTCTCCAGCACGGCCTGGCAGCCTTCATCGGCGGGCGTGACGGAGCGGCGGCGGATCAGGTCTTCGGTGAGGGCGAGGGTGGGGTTCATGGTGGCAGCGAGGAGGCACGTGGCGCCGGAGTCCGGCGGGGTGCATGGTTCGAGTCTTGCATCCTGGCAGCGCACATGTCCTGGCGCTGCCATCGGGCTTAAAAGAGGCTGGCGTAATTATCCGGCGAAAACCCAACGCTGACGCTGCCCTTGTGGGCCAGCACCGGCCGCTTGATCAGCGACGGGCTTTGCTGCATCAGCGCAATCGCGCCGGCTTCCTGTTCTGCAAGCGCCTTGTCCGCATCGGACAGCGCGCGCCAGGTTGTGCCTTTGCGGTTGAGCAGGGTGGCGAGCGGCACATGCGCGAGCCAGCCGCGCAGCATGGCTTCGTCCACGCCTTGCTTCTTGAAGTCGTGGAAGGTGTAATCCACACCGTTGGATTCCAGCCAGGTGCGGGCTTTCTTGACGGTATCGCAGTTGGGAATGCCGTAGAGCAGGACAGTCATGGCGATGAGCTGAGGCGATGAGCGGAGAAACGCGGGGCCGGCCGGTCTGGCTAGCGCAGCAAAAGGTTGAGGGCGACCACCAGGCCGGCAAGCCCGAGCGCAAAGCCGGCCATGGCCACGCCGGTCATCAGGCGCAGGCGGCGATCCAGCCGTGCGGCTTCGCGGCGCAGGGCCTCGATGGTGATGGCGTGTTGCTCGGCCAGCAGCTTGACGGCCTCGGCCTGCTGCATGGCGGCGTTTTCCAGGTCCGCAATGCGCGCGGCAGGGTCGCGCGTGTCCGGGCCAGGCATGTCGGCGCTGCCATCGCGGCGCTTGCCCTTCTTGATCTTCTCGATGGTCTTGTTGGCCTGTTCGAGGATCGTGGGCAGCAGCGAGAGAACGGTGGTGACAGTGGTCGGGTCCAGGGCCATGAGTCGCTTGTGAAGGGCGGGCCAGCGGCGGCCGGCGGCGGTATCCATTGAGCGGGAACCGTTGGAGAGCGGGCAAAGGGGCGAGGGGAGCGTTAGCGTTCCGATCCGGCATTCCGGTTCAGACCGGCCGTGCACGTGCACGCTTGCGGGCCAGGGGTGCTCCCCTCGATGCAGCGGGCGAGATCAGTCGCCGCGCAGCAGGTCGTTCAGGCTGGTCTTGGCGCGGGTTTGCGCGTCCACCTTCTTGACGATCACGGCGCAGTACAGGCTGTACTTGCCGTCCTTGGAGGGCAGGTTGCCCGCCACCACCACCGAGCCAGCCGGCACGCGGCCGTAGTGGATCTCGCCGGTTTCGCGATCATAGATCTTGGTCGACTGGCCGAGGTACACGCCCATCGAGATCACCGAGTTTTCTTCCACGATCACGCCTTCGACCACTTCCGAGCGCGCGCCGATGAAGCAGTTGTCTTCGATGATGACCGGGTTGGCCTGCAGCGGCTCGAGCACGCCGCCGATGCCGACGCCGCCGGACAGGTGTACGTTCTTGCCGATCTGGGCGCACGAGCCGACGGTGGCCCAGGTGTCGACCATGGTGCCTTCATCGACGTAGGCGCCGATGTTGACGTACGAAGGCATCAGCACGGCGTTCTTGGCGATGAACGAGCCACGGCGGGCGACCGCCGGGGGCACCACGCGGAAGCCGCCCTTGGCGAAGTCGTCAGCGGTCCAGTTGGCGAACTTGGTCGGCACCTTGTCGTAGAACTGGGCGAAGCCGCCCGCGGACATCGGCGCGTTGTCTTCCAGGCGGAACGACAGCAGCACGGCCTTCTTGATCCACTGGTTGACGATCCATTCCTTGCCTTGCTTCTCGGCCACGCGCAGGGCGCCGGTGTCGAGTTGGCCGATCACATTGGCCACGGCTTCGCGGATGTCGTTGGGGGCGGACTTGGGCGAGAGGCTTGCGCGGTCTTCCCATGCCTGGTCGATCAGGGCTTGCAGTGCTTGCGTCATATGCGTGTTTTCAGTGGTTGATCGTTGTCTACAACAAAATACAGTGTGTGCGTTTCGGTGCACTTTGACCGCGTCCGCGGGTTTCAGCCCAGCGACTTGCAGAAGGCGACGATGCGGCGCGCGCCTTCCAGGCACTCCTCGGGCGTGGCCACCAGTGCCATGCGCACGCGGTTTGCGCCCGGGTTGATGCCGTCGGCCTCGCGCGCCAGGTAGCTGCCCGGCAGCACGGTGACGTTCTGCTCGGCCAGCAGCCGCGCGGCAAACTCGGTGTCGGACAGGCCGGTGCGCGAGACATCCGCCCACAGGTAGAAGCCGGCATCGGGCAAGGCCACGTCCAGCACCTCGGCCAGCATCGGCGTGACCTCGGCAAACTTGCGCACGTAGGCGGCGCGATTGTCGCGCACATGGGCCTCGTCGTTCCAGGCCGCCACGCTGGCGGTCTGCACCGCCGGGTTCATGGCGCCGCCGTGATAGGTACGGTATAGCAGGAATTTCTTCAGCAGGGCGGCATCGCCGGCCACGAAGCCCGAGCGCAGGCCCGGCACGTTGGAGCGCTTGGACAGGCTGGAGAACATCACCAGGCGCTCGAAGGGATGTGCGCCTTCGGCGCGGCCCAGCTTGTGCGCGGCTTCCAGCGCGCCCAGCGGCGGCTCGCCTTCCTTGAAATAGATCTCGGAGTAGCACTCGTCCGAGGCGATCACGAAACCATGGCGGTCGGACAACGCGAACAGCTCGCGCCAGTCTTCCAGCGACAGCACGGCGCCGGTCGGGTTGCCCGGGGAGCACACAAAGACCAGTTGCACCTTGGCCCAGGTCTCGGCGCTGATGCGGTCGAAAGCGGGCGCGAAGTTGCGCGCCGGATCGCTGTTGGCGAACACCGGCGTGGCGCCGGCCAGCAGCGCCGCGCCTTCATAGATCTGATAGAACGGGTTGGGGCACAGCACCAGCGCGCCGGGCTGGCTGGCGTCGACCACGGTCTGGGCGAAGGCGAACAAGGCCTCGCGCGAGCCGGTGACCGGCAGCACCTGGGTGGCGGCATTGACCGCCGGCAGGTTGTAGCGGCGCTGGATCCATGCGGCCATGCACTGTCGTAGTGCATCCGATCCGGCCGTTGTGGGATAATTCGCCAGCCCTTGCAGTGCGTTCGACAGCGCTGTCTTGATGAATTCGGGCGTGGGGTGCTTGGGTTCGCCAATGCCGAAGCTGATCGCGGGCAGCGCGCCGTTTGGTTTGACGTCAGCCAGCAGCGCGCGCAGTTTCTCGAACGGATAGGGCTGGAGCAGGTCGAGGCGGGGATTCACGATCAGGTTCAGGCCGGTAGGGCCAAGCTCAAAGCCGGTCATTATAAAGGATTGCCGGGCATTCCCGCGTGCCGGCCGGGCCCTGGCGGCGCGCGGCGCCGGCTTGTCCCTGGCTATCCCCGGCTGTCCCGAGCGGCCCCGTTCGCCCCGTGGTGATTTCCGATACCGAATGCTGACTGGCTGCCCAAGTGGCAGCCTTAACCGTTTTCCCATGAGCAATCTGCCCGCAACTTCCACCGCTTCGGCCCCGGCCGACCCGCATGCCTTCAAATCCACCTTGTCCATCCTGCTGGGCGCCTCGGTCTGGGGCATCGCCTGGTTCCCCTACCGGGTGCTCGCCGGCTGGGGCCTGGGCGGCATGACGGCAGCCGCGCTGGTGAGCGCCATGGCCGCGCTGATCGCCCTGGTGGCCTTCGCCCGCCACCTGGGCGGCTTGCGCTGGTCGTGGCTGTTCGTGGCGATCGGGCTGGCGGCGGGCGTGACCAACGCCGGCTTTGTATGGGGCAGCGTCAATGGCCACGTGATGCGGGTGTTGCTGCTGTTCTACCTGACGCCGGTATGGACGGCCTTGTTTGCCCGCGTCTTCCTGGGCGAGAAACTGTCAGCATCCGGCTTGCTGCTGGTGGTGCTGGCGCTGTTTGGCGCGGGGCTGATGCTGTGGACGCCGGAAGTGGGCCTGCCGCTGCCCACGCGCGCGGCGGAATGGTCCGGACTGATCGGCGGCATGGGGTTTGCCGTCAACAATGTGCTGTCGCGCCGGGCCGGGCAACTCTACCCGGAGATGGATGCGCGCCTGCGCACCGTGATGGTCTACGTGGGCTGCACCGCGGTCGGCCTGCCGTGCGCGCTGTTGCTGGAGCCGGGCGGCGTGGCGCTGGCGCCGGTGATTGGCTGGGGCGGCGTGGCGCTGATGCTCGGTCTTGCCGCCACGCTGGTGCTGAGCAATTCGGTGGTCCAGTACGGGCTGCAGCGCCTGCCGGCCAACCGGGTATCGCTGCTGATGCTGTTCGAGATCGTGATCGCGGCAGTGTCGTCGTGGTGGCTGGCGACCGAGACGCTGAGCTGGAAGGAGGCCGCGGGCGGCCTGTGCATCGTCGCGGCTGGCGCCTTGTCGGGGCTGGTGCACCGCACCAAGGCGCGTCGCGCCGGCACTGCCGCCGGTGCGGCGGACCAGGCACTGCAGCCGCAATAGCTGGCACCGCGCCTCAATAGAGCATCGCCCGCGACACCACGGCCACCAGCGGCTTGCGGATGGCGCGTTCCACGCCGGCATGCAGGTGCAGCGGGCGGAGCAGCATCTTGACCGTCATCTCGATCGGCAGGTTGCGCCGGATCACGGCGCTTACCCGGGAGTTGAGCTTGCGCACGTCCCGTTGCGGGATATCCTCGGTGCCGCGCTCGATGCGCAGCACGTTGCGCAGCGCGATCTCCGCGTCTTCGTTCTTGATTTCCAGCAAGCGGCGCACCAAGGCGCCCAGTACACGCAGGCGGCCGAGCCGTTCCACGCCGTTGAAGGTGTTGAAGTAGCGGTAGAAGTGCTTGTAGTGGCGCACCTCGTCATCGGCGATGCGCCGCGTCAGGTTGCGCAGCACTGGCTCGTCGCTGGCTTGCTCCAGGGAGCGGTAAAGGGCCGCGGTGCCAGTCTCGACCACGCAGCGCGCGGCCATCTCAAGGGCCTTCGTGGGCTCGAATTTGTCGATCGAGCAGGTATGGCGGTATTCCTCGAAGAAGCGCGCATAGCCGCGCTCCCAGTCGAACTCGGGCCAGACATGTTCCACGTAGTGCCGCAGGGCCAGGCCGTGCTGCAGTTCCTCCGCCTCCCAGTGTTCGGACAGCCAGCCGGAAGCCTCGGGATTGGCGGCGTAGTAGTTGGCCAGGTTGCCGGCGTACGTGTCCGAGCCGCTCTCGACAAAGGACGCCGACACCAGCAGGTAGAACAACTCCCGATCGGGCCGGACAAGGGTGGTGTCGATGGCCTGGAAATCGATGTCGCCCAGCGACCATTGTTGCGTTTTAGGCGCATTAGCGGCGTCTTGGCCGGGCAAGCTGCTGTCTGATATCGCCGGTGAGAAGGCGGTCATGCTGGACACTCCCAGAAGGGTCGCGAAGCCGGGCTCCGCGTTGGCCGGTGGCAGCCATTGCGCCGGTGACGGGGCGGCAGGTGCAATGGGCCTCAAGGATCACGCTGACAATAAGAGACTAGCACTAACCCTTGGAAGTTTCCGGCCGGCGCCAAGAAGGGCGACGACGTCAAGCGCAGGGTTGTGGTCTTTCGCCGCATGGCAGCATTGCTGCAAGTGTGGGGCGTGAACCGCACGGGGTGTATCGGAAACGGCTCAAACCCCCTGTGGAAATGGCTTGCGCTTAGCCCGGAAAGCGCCCGGACGCCGAAGGCGCGATGGTATGATTAGCGCCATCTATCGGGCACAAGAGAGAAGGCATGGGGCGCAACCGGCACGCGTCGGCCCCGCTTCTCGTTGGGGCCCGGCTCTCCTGAACGCTGCATTACGCTAGATACCCCACGACCAACCGTGCGACTGTCCTCGATCAAGCTGGCGGGCTTCAAGTCCTTCGTCGATCCCACCAATTTTCAAGTGCCCGGCCAACTGGTCGGCATCGTCGGTCCCAACGGCTGCGGCAAATCGAACATCATCGATGCGGTGCGCTGGGTGCTGGGCGAGTCGCGCGCCTCCGAGCTGCGCGGCGAGTCCATGCAGGATGTGATCTTCAATGGCTCCACCGCGCGCAAACAAGCTGGCCGCGCCAGCGTCGAACTGGTGTTCGACAACCCTGAGGGGCGCGCCGGCGGGCAATGGAGCCAATACGCCGAAATCGCCGTCAAGCGGGTGCTGACCCGCGACGGCACGTCCTCCTACTACATCAACAACCAGGCCGTGCGCCGCCGCGATATCCAGGACATCTTCCTGGGCACCGGCCTTGGGCCGCGCGCCTACGCCATCATCGGGCAGGGCATGATCTCGCGCATCATCGAGGCCAAGCCCGATGACATGCGGATTTTCCTGGAAGAAGCCGCAGGGGTGTCCAAGTACAAGGAACGCCGCCGCGAAACCGAAAACCGCCTGTCCGACACGCGCGAGAACCTGACCCGGGTGGAAGACATCCTGCGCGAGCTCGGCACCAACCTGGACAAGCTCGAGGGGCAGGCCGAAGTGGCCCAGCGCTTCAAGACCTTGCAGTCCGACGGTGAGGAAAAGCAGCACCTGCTGTGGCTGCTGCGCAAGCGCGAGGCCCAGGCTGAGCAGGAGCGGCACACGCGGGCCATCGAGCAGGCACAGATCGACCTGGAAGCGCAAACCGCGCAACTGCGCCACGTCGAGGCCGAGCTCGAGACCATGCGCGCCGCGCATTACGCTGCCTCGGACAATATGCACACCGCGCAGGGCGGCTTATACGAGGCCAATGCGGAAGTCAGCAAGCTCGAGGCCGAGATCCGCTATGTGGTGGAGTCGCGCAACCGCGTGCAGGCGCAGATCGCCGCACTGACGGCGCAGCGCGAGCAGTGGCAGGGCAAGGCCGAGCAGGCTACCGATGCCCTGGCGCAGGCCGAGGAAGAACTGGCGGTGGCCGAAGGCCGCACCATCGAAGCCCAGGAGGCCGTGGCGCACAAGACCGATGAGTTGCCCACGCTGGAAGCCCAGTGGCGCGATGCCCAGGTGCTGTCCAACGAGCAGCGCGCCAGCATCATGCAGGCTGAGCAGGCGCTCAAGCTGGAGGCCGCGCAGCAGCGCAGCGCGGACCAGATGCTGCAGCAGCTGGAGCAACGCCGCGAGCGCTTGTCCGGAGAAGAAAAGGGGCTGGACCGCCCCGATGAAACCCGCCTGGAAGAGCAGCGCGCCGAGCTGGCCGAGCAGGAAGCCGTGCTGGAAGAGGCGCAGGCCATCCTGGCTGACTCCGCCGACAGCGTGCCGCGCCTGGACGGCGAGCGCCGCAGCGCGCAGGAGCGCGTGCAGCGCGAGGCCGCCGCGATCGGATCGCTGGAAGCGCGCCTGGCCGCGCTAAAGCAGTTGCAGGAAAACGTGCAGACCGAAGGCAAGGTGCAGCCCTGGCTGGCCAAGCACGGCCTGGCCGAGCTGCCGCGCCTGTGGAAGAAGCTCCATATCGAGCCGGGCTGGGAAAGCGCGCTGGAATCCGTGCTGCGCGAAAAGCTCGGCGCGCTCGAAGTCTCCAACCTGGACTGGATCAAGTCCTTCCTGTCCGACGCGCCGCCCGCCAAGCTGGCCTTCTACTCGCCGCCGCCGGCCGCGCGCCCGCAGGAAACCCCCGCCGGCATGCGTCCGCTGATGGCGCTGGTGCAGATCACCGAGCCCGGCATCCGGGCCGTGATGCAGGACTGGCTGGCCGATATCTACACCGCAACCGACATGGCGTCGGCGCTGGGCCAGCGCGCGATGCTGCCGGAAGGCGCGTCGTTCGTCGTGGCCGAGGGCCACCTGGTGGGCCGTAGCTCGGTCCACCTCTATGCAGCCGATTCCGAGCAGGCCGGCATGCTGGCCCGCGAGCAGGAAATCGAAAACCTGCAGAAGCAGGCGCGCGCCCAGTTGCTGCTGTCCGACGAAGCCAAGAGCCAGGCGGTCCGCGCCGAAGCAGCCTACACCCAGGCCAGCGCCGCGCTCACCGAGGCCCGCGGACGCAGCGAGCAGGCCACGCGCCGCGTGCACGCGCTGCAGATGGATGTGCTCAAGCTGTCGCAGGCCATGGAGCGCTACGCCGCGCGCAGTGGCCAGATCCGTGAGGAACTGGCCGAAATCGCCGCGCAGATCGAAGAGCAGCGCGCCATCCGCGCGGAGTCCGAAGCCAGCTTCGAGCAGCACGACGCCGCGCTGGCCGAGATGCAGTCCACGCACGAAGACCACCAGATGGCCTTCGAGGCGCTGGACAGCAAGCTGTCGTCGGCGCGGCACCAGCTGCGCGACTTCGAGCGCGCGGCGCAGGAAGCGCTGTTCGCCGAGCGCAACCTGGCTAACCGCATCGACGAGCTGCGCCGCAATATCCAGACCGCGGGCGACCAGTCCGAGCGTCTTGCCCAGTCGCTGGAAGATGCCCGCGTCGAGCTGGAAACCATCAATGAGCAGACCGCCCACACCGGCCTGCAGGATGCGCTGGAGCGCCGTGCCGAGAAGGAAGAAAAACTCCAGCTCGCCCGCACCGAGCTGGACGCGCTGTCGGCGCAGTTGCGCCAGTACGACGACCAGCGCCTGGCCGCCGAGCGCAGCCTGCAGCCACTGCGCGACCGCATCACCGAGTACCAGTTGAAGGAACAGGCCGCGCGGCTGAACCAGGAGCAGTTCAGCGAGCAACTGACGACCGCCGAGGTGGACGAGGCCGCGCTGGCCGAGAAGCTCACGCCCGATCTCAAGCCCTCCTACCTGCAGGGCGAGGTCACCCGGCTGAACAACGCCATCAACGCGCTCGGGCCGGTGAACATGGCCGCGCTGGACGAACTGGCGGCGGCGCGCGAGCGCAAGACCTTCCTCGATGCGCAGTCGGCCGACCTGATCGACGCCATCACCACGCTGGAAGACGCGATCCACAAGATCGACCAGGAAACCCGCGCGATGCTGCAAGGGACCTTCGACCAGGTCAACCATCACTTCGGCGAGCTGTTCCCGTCGCTGTTCGGTGGCGGGCAAGCCAAGCTGATCATGACCGGCGACGAAATCCTCGACGCCGGCGTGCAGGTGATGGCGCAGCCGCCGGGCAAGAAGAACTCCACCATCCACCTGCTGTCGGGCGGTGAGAAGGCCCTGACGGCCATCGCGCTGGTGTTCGCCATGTTCCAGCTCAACCCGGCGCCGTTCTGCTTGCTCGACGAGGTGGACGCGCCGCTGGACGATGCCAATACGGAGCGCTACGCCAATATGGTGGCGCGCATGTCGGACAAGACCCAGTTCGTCTTCATTTCCCACAATAAAATCGCAATGGAAATGGCACACCAGTTGATTGGCGTGACGATGCAAGAGCAAGGTGTATCGCGCATCGTCGCCGTGGATATGGACGCAGCGCTCTCGATGGCGGAGGCAGCATGACGCTCCAGACCGCCCTGATCGTTGCAGGCATTGTCCTGCTGCTGCTGGTAGTCGCCTATAACCAGTGGCAGATCCGCAAGGCGCGCCGCCCGCGCGCGCTACAGCCCGAAGACGACCTGCCGCCGATGCGCGAGCCGGTGGTAAGCCCGGTGGTCAAGCCGGAAATCAGCGCCAGGCTGCATGAGCCATTGCCCGAGCATCAGGTCGAGCGGCGCGAGCCCACGTTGTCGGCTTCGCCGCTGGACGCCGCCGCCGTGGCGGCTGGCATGGCCGCAAGCTCGGCCGATGCCGACGAAGCCCTGGCCGATGAAGTTGCCATCGCCGCGGCGCCGTCCTCGGCCCATGCGGCTGCCGGCAAGCCCGTGCATGCCGAGCAGGCATCTGCCGAATCGCATGATGCTGCGGACCATGGAGAACACGCAGAACATGCGGAACATGCAGAACACGCGGAACGCACCGAACCGATAAAGCCCAAGCAGGATGCCGCGCCTGCCCAGGCAGCGCAGCCAGAGCCCGTCGCACTCGATGGCCAGCCCGCGCCGGCCGTCATCGATCCGCTGATCGACTGCATCGTGCCGCTGCACCTGGAGCGCAAAAGCTCGGGCGATCGCATCCTGCCGCTCACCGGCCGCCTGCGCCGTGCGGGAACCAAGCAGGTGCACATCGAAGGCCTGCGCGCCGAAGCCAATGCCTGGGAGCCGGTCACCGCCGGCCATCAGTACGAAGACCTGCAGGTAGCGGTGCAGCTTGCCAACCGCGGCGGCGCGCTCAATGCGCTCGAGTTTTCGGAGTTCGTCAATGCGGTGGAAGCACTGGCCGAAGCGCTCGACGCCTCGGCCGAACTGCCCGACATGACCGAGACGGTTGCCAACGGCCGCGAGCTGGATGCGTTTGCTGCCAGTTGCGATGTGCAGCTTGGCGTCAACGTGATCTCCGACGGTGCGCCGTGGTCGGCCGCCTATGTGCAGACGGTGGCGACCCAGGACGGGCTGGTCCTGTCGCGCGACGGCACTCGCTTCACGCGCTATCAGGCCAACGCCGAGGGCGTGCAGCGGGCGCTGTTCACGCTGCAGTTCGGCGATACCAACTTCCTGCGCGATGACCTCACGGCCAAGGCCGGCCGCCAGATCACGCTGCTGCTCGATGTGCCGTCCGCGGCGCAGGCGACCAAGCCGTTCAAGACCGTGTGCGAGTACGGCTACAGCCTGGCGCAGCGCATGGGCGCGCAACTGGTCGACGACAATATGCGGCCGTTGAGCGAATCGTCCTTCGTCGCCATCTTCGGCCAGCTTCAAACACTCTACGACAAGCTGGAAGCCCGCGGCATGCCTGCGGGCTCGGCGGTGACGCTACGTTTGTTCAGTCTCTGATACGCCAGTTCGGCATCGACGATAACGACGACAACGGATTCAGTCCTTCAGCATGAGCACCAAACCAGAAGGTGCGGCGGCGCAAGCCCCCGCGCCTGTCAGCGATTCTCCCGCCGCGCGCGCCGACTGGCTGCGCGCCGAGCTGGAGCGCCACAATTACCAGTACTACGTCCTTGATGCGCCGTCGGTGCCCGATGCCGAGTACGACGCGTTGTTCCGCGAATTGCAGGACATCGAGGCCAGGCATCCCGAACTGCTGACACCTGAGTCGCCCACGCAGCGCGTGGGCGGCCAGCCGCTGTCGGCCTTCGATACGGTGCGCCACGCCATCCCGATGCTGTCGCTCAACAACGGCTTCGAGGATGAGGATGTGCTGGCCTTCGACCGTCGTTGCGCGCAGGGGCTGGGGCGTGCCGCCCCCGCCGAGGGCACGGCCGACCTGTTCAGCGCCGCCGAGGCGGTGGAGTATGCCTGCGAGCTGAAGTTCGATGGCCTGGCCATGTCCTTGCGCTACGAGGCCGGCCGTCTGGTGCAGGCCGCCACCCGCGGCGACGGCGAGACCGGCGAGGACGTGACCGTCAACGTGCGCACCATCAAGGCGATTCCGCTGCGCTTGCGCGGCGAGGCCGAGGCCTTGCCGGCGGTGCTGGAAGTGCGCGGGGAAGTCTTCATGTATCGCCGCGAATTCGACAAGCTCAATGCGCGGCAGGCCGAGGCCGGGGAAAAGACCTTCGTCAATCCGCGCAATGCCGCCGCCGGCAGCCTGCGCCAGCTGGATCCGCGCATCACCGCCAAGCGTCCGTTGTCGTTCTTCGCCTACGGGCTGGGTGAGCTGCAAGGCGCGCCGCGTCCCGAGACGCACAGCGCCATGCTCGACTGGTTCGCCGGGCTTGGCATGCCGGTCTGCGCGGAGCGCGAAGTCGTGCGGGGTGCGGACGGCTTGCTGAGCTTCTATCGCGCAGTGGGCGAGCGGCGCGCGGCGTTGCCGTACGACATCGACGGCGTGGTGTACAAGGTCAACGCGCTGGCCGAGCAGGAGCGGCTTGGCTTCGTGTCGCGCGCGCCGCGCTTCGCGCTGGCGCACAAGTTCCCGGCCCAGGAAATGACCACGGTGGTCGAGGACATCGAAGTGCAGGTTGGCCGCACCGGCGCCATCACGCCGGTAGCGCGGCTGGCGCCGGTGTTCGTGGGCGGCGTGACGGTGACCAACGCCACGCTGCACAACGAGGACGAAATCCGCCGCAAGGACGTGCATATCGGCGATACCGTGATCGTGCGGCGCGCCGGCGACGTGATTCCCGAAGTGGTGGCGGTGGTGCCGGAGCGCCGGCCCGCCGACGCACGCGCCTTCGTCATGCCCACCGCATGCCCGGTGTGCGGATCGCACATCGAGAAGCTGGAAGGCGAGGTGATCGCGCGCTGCACCGGCGGGCTGATCTGCGCGGCCCAGCGCAAGCAGGCGCTGCTGCATTTCGCGCAGCGCCGCGCCATGGATATCGAAGGCCTGGGCGACAAGGTGGTCGAGCAACTGGTCGACATGGCGATCGTGCACACGCCGGCCGATCTCTACAAGCTCGGCGTCGCCAAGCTGGCCGCGCTGGACCGGATGGCCGACAAGTCGGCCACCAACCTGGTGGCAGCCATCGAGGCGTCGCGCGAGACCACGCTCAACCGCTTTATCTTCTCGCTCGGCATCCGCCATGTGGGCGAAGCGACGGCCAAGGACCTGGCCAAGCATTTCGGCAAGCTCGATGGGCTGCTGGCCGCCGACGAGGCCGCCCTGCTCGAGGTCAACGACGTGGGGCCGGTGGTGGCGCAATCCATCGCCAACTTCCTGGCCGAGCCGCACAATGTGGAAGTCATCGAGCAACTGCGTGCCGCCGGCGTGCACTGGCCGGAAAGCGAGCCGGCGGAGCGCGCCGCGCCCGCGCCGCTGGCCGGCAAGACGTTCGTGCTGACTGGCACGCTGCCCACGCTGTCGCGCGAAGACGCCAAGGAAAAGCTGGAAGCGGCCGGCGCCAAGGTGGCCGGCTCGGTGTCGAAGAAGACCGACTATGTGGTGGCTGGCGCGGAAGCCGGCAGCAAACTGGAAAAGGCCGAGGCGCTCGGCGTGCCCGTGCTGGACGAGGCCGCTCTGCTGGCCTTGCTGGCCGAGCTTAATACCGGAGATCAAGCATGATCCGTGACATTCTCAAGATGGGCGACCCGCGCCTGCTGCAGGTAGCGCGCCCTGTCACGCGCTTCAACACGCCCGAATTGCGCATCCTGATCGACGATATGTTCGACACCATGGATCACGCCAACGGTGCTGGCCTGGCCGCGCCGCAGATCGGCGTGGACCTGCAGGTGGTGATCTTCGGCTTCGACCGCAATCCGCGCTATCCCGACGCCCCCACCGTGCCCAAGACCGTACTGATCAATCCCGAGCTGACGCCGCTTGGCGAGGAGCAGGATGAAGCCTGGGAAGGCTGCCTGTCGGTGCCGGGGCTGCGCGGGGTGGTGCCGCGTTTCACGCGCCTGAAGTACACCGGCTTTGACGTGATGGGCGGGCGCATCGAGCGCGTTGCCGAGGACTTCCATGCGCGCGTGGTGCAGCATGAATGCGACCACCTGCAGGGCATCCTCTATCCCATGCGGGTGACGGACTTCGCGCGCTTTGGCTTCACCGATGTGCTGTTCCCCGAGCTGCCTCCCAATAGCGACGACTGACCCGCGACGACTGACCGGCGACGACTGATCAGCGATCGCCCTGGCGGCGATGGCGTGCCGCGATGCGGTGGGTCAGGGCGACCAGCGCCGCGCAGGCAGGATTGTCGTCTCGCTCCCGGTAAGCCAGCGTCAACGGCGCGCGCAACTGGTCGGCTTCTTCCATGCGGCGGTAAGCCACGCCGTGCGGGTTGAGCCCGGCCATCGAGGCCGGTACCACGGTCACGCCGGCGCCGGCGGCCACCAGGTTCAGGTTGCTCAGCATGCGCTCGACTTCCGCTCCCACGCGCGGCGTGAAGCCCAGCCGCTCGCACACCTTCAGCAGATCGCCATACATGCCCGGCGCGCCCGGGCGCCGCACCAGGATGAACGCATCGTCTGCCAGCGCGCGCAGCGAGATGGCTTCCTGGGCCGCTGCGTGGGCTGGCGCGCCGCGCTTGCGCAGCAGCGGATGGTCCAGCGGCAGCGCGATGACCATTTCCTCTTCCAGCAGCAACTCGAAGCGCAGGCCTTCCGGGCGTCCCACCGGCGCGCGCAGCAGCGCGACATCGAGCGTGCCCGCGGTGAGTTGCTCGATGACCTCGGCGGCGTTGTTCTCGCTGAGCTTGAGCGCGATGCCGGGAAAGCGGCGGCGGCAGGCGCGCAGGACCTCGGGCGTCAGCTTATGCGCGGCTGCCGAGCTGGTGAAGCCGACCGAAAGCATGCCTTCCTCGCCGCGCGCCATGCGCTGCATGCGCTGGCGCGTCTGGTCCAGGCGCGCGAAGATGTCTAGCGCGTCGGTACGCAGCGCGTGCCCGGCGGCGGTCAGCGCCACACCGCGCGGCTGGCGCTCGAACAGGATCACGCCCAGCTCCGTCTCGAGCGCCTTCAACTGTTGCGACAGCGGAGGTTGCTGGATGCCGAGCTGCTCGGCGGCGCGCGTGATGTGGCCGGTTTCGGCTACCGCGAGAAAGTAGCGAAGGTGTCTCTGTTCCATGGTGTCCTTGCGGGCCGGAAGCAGCAGAAGGCATATGTTTTCGATATGCATTTCCTCTGTGGCATATATTTTACATCCGGGTCGCGGCAGCCTAGGATGATACGGCTTTACGAACGAAAACACGGGGGCGCGCGCCCCAGGCGGCGCGCCGCATCGAGCACCGGGAGACAGGACATGAAGACACTTCGCCTTGCGCGTTGCGCATCGATCGCACTGATTGCGCTAGCCGCGGCGGCCCAGTTTGGCTGCGCCGCCCCAGGCGCGGACAGTGCCGCGAGCGCGAAGCAGGCCGCACCGGCGCCCGGCACGGCGCCGCAAGCTGCCGCGCCCCAATGGCAGCGGGTCAGGCTCGGCACGGGCGCTGGCGCCTACGATTTTCCGGTCTACGCCAACCATCCGCTGGACGCGGACCTGCGCGGCATCCGCGAGGTGATCTTCGTCCAGCACGGGCTGCAGCGTAACGGCGACGACTACTTCGCGGCCGGCGCGGCGCTGCTCAAGCAAACCGGGCGCAATCCCGACGAGGTGCTGCTCATCGCGCCGAACTTCCCCGGCACGCCCGACGCGGCCAAGGGCAAGCATTTCGACGGCATGCCGATATGGAGCGTGCAGGGCTGGATGAGCGGGGAGGATGCGGTCAACCCGCCGTTCTCGGTCAGCTCGCTGCAGGTGCTGGACGACCTCGTCGGCATGGTGACCAACAAGGCCCGTTTTCCCGCGGTGACCCGCGTGACGGTGGCCGGCCACTCGGGTGGCGCGCAGTTGGTGCATCGCTATGCGGTGCTGAACAATGTCGACGAACGTATCCGCGCGGGCGGCATCGATCTGCGCTACGTAGTGGCGAATCCTTCGTCATATCTGTATTTCACGCCGGAGCGCCCACGCGGCAAGGGCTTTGCGCCCTATGACACGGCTATTTGCGCGGACTACGACAAATACCGCTACGGCATGCGCGACATGGTGCCCTATGCGCGCGGTGCGACCGGCGATGCGCTGTTCCGCCGCTATCTCCAGCGCCAGGTGACGTACCTTGTGGGCTCGGAAGATAACGACCCCAACCACCGCGTGCTCGACAAGGCCTGCGGCGCCGAGGCCGAAGGGCCGACCCGGCTGGAGCGCGCGCGCGGCTACCTGCGCTACGCGCAGTACCTTGCCGCGCCGATGGGCAGCCAGCGCCCGCCGGTGCGTCACCAGGCGTTCGAGGTGGTTGGCGTCGGGCACAACCAGCACCGGATGCTTGGCTCGCAATGCGGCGCCAAGGCAGTGTTCGGGCTGGCGGAGACGGCCAATGCGGACGGCGCGGCTTGCCGTGCGCCGCAGCTGTGAGGCGATTGGCGCAGGGCAGGGCGGGCGTTTGCGGCGTGGCGTGAGGCGTGGCGTGAGGCATGGCTTGAAGCATTGGCCATGCGAGGCCGCTGGGTTTGTCCCGGCGGTCAGGCCGGGCAAGCAGTGCTAGCGTGCCGAGTGCCACGTGCCTGGCAATGGCGCGACGTGTGGCATCACGCGCTCGAGCTGGTGGGTATGCGGTTCGGCAGAAGCAAGCTGGTGGCCATGGCGGCCACCAGCTTGCTGTTTGGCCTGGCGCTCAGAACTTCTCGAAGGCGCCGAGGAAGCGCCACTGGCCCACCGGCAGGTCGCCCAGCACGATGCGGCCCATGCGCACGCGCTTCAGGCCCACGACCCGCAGGCCAACCTGTTCGCACATGCGGCGGATCTGGCGCTTCTTGCCTTCGCGCAGGACGAAGCGCAATTGCTCCTCGTTCTGCCAGCTCACCTTGGCCGGCTTGAGCGCTTCGCCATCCAGCGACAGGCCGTGGCGCAGCTTCTCGATCAGTTCCACCGGGAACACGTGCGAGATGTCGCGCTCGACCAGGCCTTCCGGCGACTCCCAGCTCACCCGCACCAGGTATTCCTTCTCGACGGTCGAATCCTCGCCGATCAGGTGGCGCGCAACGCGGCCGTCCTGGGTCAGCACCAGCAGGCCGGTGGAGTCGATGTCGAGCCGGCCGGCAGGTGCCAGGCTCTTGCGCTGCCACGGGGCAAAGCGCTTGCGGGTGGGGTCCAGCTCCCACTGGTTTTCCGGCGCGAACAGCACGGCGGCGGGCTCGTAGCCATCTTCGGCCTGGCCCGACACGTAACCGACCGGCTTGTGCAGCAGCACGGTCACGCGTTCGCCTTGCTCGGAGCGTGCAGCCTGGTGGATCTCGATATTGGCGTCAGGGCTGATGCGCGAGCCCAGTTCGGTGACGGGTTGGCCGTCGACCAGTACCCAGCCGCGCGGAATCCATTCATCGGCTTCGCGGCGCGAGCACAGGCCGAGTTCCGACATCCGCTTGGACAGGCGCACCAGGCCATCGGAGCTGGGCTGGGGCGCGTTCTGCACGGGTGCGGCACGTTCGGTACGTTCCGCACGGGCGCCGCCCTGGTAGTCGCGCTGGCCGGCATCGCCGGCGCGGCGCGGACGGTCATTGTCACCACCGTGAGCGGGACGGCGAGGGCGGTCGTCGCCCTGGCCGGCAAAGCGGCGCGGCCGGTCCTGGCTCTCGCCGGGGCTGAAGCGGCGCGGACGATCGTTGCCTTCGCCCGGGCCGAAATTGCGTGGACGATCATTGCCTTCACCGGCAAAACGGCGGGGACGGTCCTGGCCCTCGCCTGGGGCGAAACGACGCGGACGGTCATTGCCTTCGCCAGCAAAGCGGCGGGGTCGATCCTGGCCTTCGCCCGGGGTGAAACGGCGCGGACGGTCCTGGCCCTCGCCGGAGCCGAAATTGCGCGGGCGGTCGTTGCCTTCGCCCGGGGTGAAACGGCGCGGACGGTCCTGGCCTTCGCCGGAGCCGAAATTGCGCGGGCGGTCGTTGCCTTCGCCGCCAAAGCGGCGAGGCCGATCCTGGCTTTCGCCCGGGGCGAAACGACGCGGACGGTCATTGCCTTCGCCAGCAAAGCGGCGGGGCCGGTCCTGGCCCTCACCCGGGGTGAAACGGCGCGGCCGGTCCTGGCCTTCGCCGGAGCCGAAATTGCGCGGGCGGTCGTTGCCTTCGCCGCCAAAGCGGCGAGGCCGATCCTGGCCTTCGCCCGGGGTGAAACGACGCGGCCGATCCTGGCCTTCGCCGGAGCCAAAGGTACGTGGGCGGTCATTGCTGTCGCCGCCAAAGCGGCGAGGACGATCCTGGCCTTCGCCCGGGCCAAAGCGACGCGGCCGATCCTGGCCTTCGCCCGTGCGCGGGCCGCGCGGCGGGCGCTGGCCAGCGTCTTGCTCTTTCTTGCGGCCGCCGGCGCGTTCCTGGGCCTGCTTGATGCCGTCGACCACGGCGCGCACGCGTCCGCGGTTCAGGTCGGACACCCGCACCGGCCGGGTGGCGGCGGGTTTGCGGGCATTGCCCTCGGGCGCGGCGGTCTTGATGCCCAGCGTCTTGCGCTTGGGCGAATTGCTATCGGTCATATCTTCTATGTGGGGCGTCCGGCCTAGATGGCCAGCGCCGCCAGCAGGTCCTGTTCAAGCTGTAACTGCAGTTTGTTATCCGAGGCGAGGCGGCTGCCATCGACCAGGAAAACGTCTTCCACCCGCTCGCCGAGCGTATTGATGCGGGCGGTATGCACCGAGGTGCGATGTTTGGCCAGTACGCGGGAGATCGCGTACAGCAGGCCGGTGCGGTCGTTGGCCGACAAGGAAAGCAGGTAGTACTGGCCGCGTTCGTCGGGGCGCAGGTCCACGCGCGGCTTGATCGGGAAGCTGCGCGACTGGCGCGACAACCGCCCCTGGGCGGGTTCCGGCAGCGCGCCTTGCTGCTGCAGGCGCTCGGCCAGTTCATGCTCCACCAGCGCGATGATGTCGCGGTAGTTGCCGCTGGCATCGCTGCTGATGCCCGGGTCAGTCACCTGGAAGGTATCCAGCGCATAGCCGTGGCGCGTGGTGTGGATCTTGGCTTCCTGGATGGAGAAGCTCTTGCGCTCGAAATAGCCGCAGATGCGCGCGAACACGTCGGGCTGGTCCTTGACGTAGACCGCCACCTGTAGGCCTTCGCCCGCGGGCGACAGGCGCGCCTTGACCACCGGCACCGGGCTGTCCACCTTGTTGTACAGGTGCCGCGTGAGCCAGGCGATGTCGCGCGCGTCGTGGCGCAGGAAGAAGGCCACGTCGAGCTGGGCCCACAACGGCTTGCCCAGTTCCGGGTCGAACGCCTTGAGCCGCAGCTGCGCGATGGTGTCGTCCTTGCGCTGCGCCCACAGCGAGTGCGGGTCCACGCGCGCGCCGCCCAGCACGCGCAGCGTGATGCGGTAGAGGTCTTCCAGCAGCTTGCCCTTCCACGCGTTCCACACCTTGGGACTGGTGCCGCGGATATCGGCCACGGTCAGCAGGTAGAGCGCGGTCAGGTAGCGTTCGGTGCCGACCACGCGGGCAAAGGCATGGATCACGTCCGCATCGGTGAGGTCTTGCTTTTGCGCGACGTGGCTCATGGTCAGGTGATGCTCGACCAGCCAGGCGATCAGGTCGGCATCTTCGCGCTCGATGCCGTGCTGCTTGCAAAAGCGCCGCGCATCCGCCGTGCCGAGCTTGGAGTGATCGCCGCCGCGGCCCTTGGCGATGTCGTGGAACAGCGCCGCCACCCACAGCACCCAGGGGCGGTCGAAGGTGGCCATCAGCTGGCTGCAGAAGGGGAACTCGTGCGTGTGCTCGACGATGGCGAAGCGGCGCATGTTGCGCACCACCATCAGGATGTGCTGGTCCACCGTGTAGACATGGAACAGGTCGTGCTGCATCTGCCCGACGATACGGCGGAAGTTGATCAGGTAGCGGCCCAGCACGCTGGTCTGGTTCATCAGGCGCAGCGCGTGGGTGATGCCCTGCGGCTCCTGCACGATGGCGAGGAACAGGCGGCGGTTCACCGGATCGTTGCGCCAGCTCGCATCCATCACCGTGCGGGCGTTGTAAAGGCCGCGCAGCGTGCGTGGCGACAAGCCCTTGACGCCCGGCGTGCGCTCGTACACCAGGAAGGTTTCCAGGATGGAGTGGGGCTCGCGCTCGTAGAGATCGTCGCTGGTGATCTCGAGCATGCCCTGGCGTTCCACGAAGCGCTCGTTGATGACGCGCGTCACCTTGGATTCGCTCGGGAACAACATGGCCTCGATATTGAGCAGCAGCACGATATTGAGCTGCGTGACCGCCTTGGCTGCCCAGTAGTAACGGCGCATCAGCTGCTCGCTGGCGCGCTTGTTATTGTTCTGGCGGTAGCCGAAGGCCTCGGCCAGCGCGGTCTGCAGGTCGAACACCAGCACGTCCTGACGGCGCCCGGCCACAAGGTGCAGGCGCGCGCGGATGGTCTTGAGCAGGCGCTCGTTGCGGGCGAGTTCCTGCGCTTCGCGCTCGCTCAGCAGCCCGCGTTCGAACAGTTCCTTCCAGCTGTCGCCCAGCCCGGCGGCCTTGGTCATCCACAGGATCACCTGCAGGTCACGCAGGCCGCCGGGGCTTTCCTTGCTGTTGGGCTCGAGCGAGTAGGGCGTGTCCTGGTACTTGGCGTGGCGCTGGCGCATTTCCAGCAGCTTGGCCTGGAAGAAGGCGCGCGGGTCCAGGTCGGCCTGGTAGCGCGTCTGCAGCTCGGCAAACAGCTTGCGGTTGCCCGTCAGCAGGCGCGCTTCCAGCAAGGAGGTCTGGATCGTCACGTCCTGGCGCGATTCGCGGATGCAGTCGTCCACGGTGCGCACCGAGGAGCCGATTTCAAGGCCCAGGTCCCAGCACAGGCCAATGAACTTCTCCAGCCTGGAGGTGGTGTCCTCGTCGGGTTCCGAGGGCAGCAACAGCAGCACATCCACATCGGAAAACGGGAACAGCTCGCCGCGCCCGTAGCCGCCCACCGCCACCAGCGCGCTGTCGTCCGGCAGGCCCAGGCCGCGCCAGGCTTCGACCAGCGCGGCATCGACCGCGCGCCGCAGGCGCGTCAGCAGGTGGCCGACATGGCCGTGCGCGTTGAAGTCCGCGAACACGGCTTGCTTGTCGGCTTTCAACTGATCGCGAACACGGGTGGCGAGGATGATTTCCGGCGTGGCGTCCATGGCTAGGGCTGGGGGCATCGAAGGGACGGCTGAAACAAGAAGGGCGCCAACTTTGGCGCCCGTAGCGTCAGGCTGCAACAGAATCAGTGACGAACGACGGCGGCGCCTGCGTGCCCGCGGAGACGGTGAGCACGTCGTAGCCGGTCTCGGTCACCAGGATGGTGTGCTCCCACTGCGCGGACAGGCTGCGGTCACGCGTCTTGACGGTCCAGTGGTCGGGCATGGTGCGGATATCGCGCTTGCCGGCGTTGACCATCGGCTCGATCGTGAAGATCATGCCAGCCTGGATTTCCATGCCGGTGCCGGGGCGGCCGTAGTGCAGGATCTGCGGGTCCTCGTGGAAGTTCTTGCCGATGCCATGGCCGCAGTACTCGCGCACCACGGTATAGCCGGCCGCTTCCGCATGGACCTGGATCACATGGCCGATATCGCCGAGGCGGGCGCCGGGGCGCACCTGGGCGATGCCCTTCCACATGCATTCGAAGGTGATCTGCGCCAGGCGCTTGGCCAGGATCGAGCCCTCACCGACAATGAACATGCGGCTGGTGTCGCCGTAGTAGCCTTCCTTGGTGATCACGGTGATGTCGAGGTTCACCGCGTCGCCGGACTTCAGCACGCGCTCGCCCGGGATGCCATGGCAAATCACGTCGTTGACCGACGTGCAGATGGCGCCGGGGAAGGGGGGGTAGCCGGGCGGCGCATAATTCAGGGGCGCGGGTACCGTGCCCTGCACATCGCGCATATAGGCGTGGCACAGCCGGTCGAGTTCGCCGGTGGTGACCCCCGGCTTGACGAAGGGCGTGATGTAGTCGAGGACCTCGGAGGCCAGCCGGCAGGCTACCCGCATTTGGGCGATATCGTCGGCGTTCTTGATATGGATGCTCATGCTGCTCGCAAAAGTGGCGGCGAAGCCACGGGCTGCGCCTCAAATTGAATCTGAAAGTGGGATTATCGCACCATCGGGCACCAACCGCAGCCGAAAACGGGCCGCGCCGGCTACAGGTGCCTGCTTTCCATGGTAAGTGGCCCCTTGAGCGAAGTCCTATTTTGTTGCTACAATCGCTGGCTAGCCTTCTTGCGGCTACCTGGCAGGTCGATGTGACTTGCGGGCAGCAGCTGGCGGGCCGGGCAGTCACAACTGTGCTGCGGTAGTGCTACGGTATTTGGCAAGCGCCTTGCGCTTATTAAATACAAAGTTATTGAAATTGCGAGTCCGTCCATCCGGGGTGTTCCTTTTCAGGAATGTCGGGGCGGACTTCAGACCTAACCCTTTTGGAGATTTTCATGTCCGTTACCATGCGCGAAATGCTGGAAGCCGGTTGCCACTTCGGCCACCAAACCCGCTTCTGGAACCCCAAGATGGCTCCGTACATCTTCGGCCATCGCAACAAGATCCATATTATCAACCTCGAAAAGACGTTGCCGATGTTCCAGGACGCGCTGAAGTACGTGCGTCAACTGGCAGCAAACCGCGGCACCGTGCTGTTCGTTGGCACCAAGCGTCAATCGCGCGAAATCCTGGCTGAAGAAGCAGGCCGCGCCGGCATGCCTTACGTCGATGCCCGCTGGCTCGGCGGCATGATGACCAACTTCAAGACCGTCAAGATCTCGATCAAGCGCCTGAAGGACATGGAAGCCGCCAAGGAAGCTGGCGCGCTGGAAACCATGAGCAAGAAGGAAGCCCTGATGTTCGAGCGCGAAATGGACAAGCTGCAAAAGTCCATCGGCGGCATCAAGGACATGGGCGGCGTGCCTGACGCCATCTTCGTGGTCGACGTCGGCTACCACAAGATTGCCGTGACCGAAGCCAAGAAGCTGGGCGTGCCCGTCATCGGCGTGGTCGATACCAACCACTCGCCGGAAGGCATCG
Source organism: Cupriavidus sp. UME77 (assembly GCF_014170355.1). Classification (NCBI taxonomy): domain Bacteria; kingdom Pseudomonadati; phylum Pseudomonadota; class Betaproteobacteria; order Burkholderiales; family Burkholderiaceae; genus Cupriavidus; species Cupriavidus sp. UME77. The sequence continues at coordinate 103,316 of NZ_LZZU01000006.1, read as the reverse complement.
ACTACGTGATCCCGGGCAACGACGACTCGAGCAAGGCAGTTGCCCTGTACGTGCGCGGCGTGGCCGACGCGATCCTGGAAGGCCGTGCAAACGCCGTGCAGGACGTGGTTGAAGCCGCACGCGGCGGCGACGATTTCGTCGAAGTCGAAGAAGCCTAAAGGCTTGCTGCCCAGAGGACCCCGTACCGCGCGCATCGCAAGCTGACACATCATCGCTAGCCAACCGGCCCCTGGGCCGGGGCGCTGCGCGCAGCCGGGGGCTTTCCGGCAAACGAGGGGGCGAATCTTACGCCCCCTTTTTTCGAATTGTTGTCATCCGCCCCTGGCATGATCTGGCGCGGGTGAAGTTGAACTTACCTCCGGTCCCGGATCGCGCCACATCGACGGCGGGGTAGGGCGGGGCGAACCATTCAAGGAGTGACAAATGGCGGCAATTACCGCAAGCATGGTGGCAGAACTGCGCGCGAAGACCGACGCGCCGATGATGGAATGCAAGAAGGCCCTGACCGAGGCCGAAGGCAACCTGGAAAAGGCTGAAGAGCTGCTGCGCGTCAAGCTGGGCAACAAGGCCAGCAAGGCCGCTTCGCGCGTGACAGCCGAAGGCGTGGTCGTGTCCTTCATCGAAGGTACCACCGGCGCGCTGGTGGAACTGAACTGCGAAACCGACTTCGTGTCGAAGAACGATGACTTCATGGCGTTCTCGAACAAGGTCGCCGAACTGGTCGCCAAGCAGAACCCGGCCGACGTGGCTGCGCTGTCGGCGCTGGAAATCGACGGCGTGACCGTGGAAGCCACCCGTACCGCCCTGATCGGCAAGATCGGCGAAAACCTGGCGATCCGCCGCTTTGCCCGCTACGCCAATGGCGGCAAGCTGGCTGCTTACCTGCACGGCACCCGCATCGGCGTGATGGTCGAGTTCGACGGCGACGAAACCGCCGCCAAGGACGTGGCCATGCACGTTGCCGCGATGAAGCCGGTGTCGCTGTCGTCCGCCGACGTGCCGGCCGACCTGATCGCCAAGGAACGCAGCATCGCCGAGCAAAAGGCTGCCGAATCGGGCAAGCCGGCCGAAATCGTCGCCAAGATGGTCGACGGTTCGGTGCAGAAGTACCTGAAGGAAGTGTCGCTGTTCAACCAGACCTTCGTGAAGAACGACAAGCAGACCGTCGAGCAGATGCTCAAGGCTGCCAACACCACGGTCAAGGGTTTCACCCTGTACGTGGTTGGTGAAGGCATCGAGAAGAAGCAGGACGACTTCGCCGCTGAAGTGGCCGCCCAAGTGGCAGCTGCCCAAAAGGCCTGAAGTCCTGGCGGCCAGGGTGCCCGGCAGGGTGCCTCACCGGTCGCCGTATAATGCCGAGGGGCACCGCAAGGTGCCCCTCGGCACAAATGACCGCGCCGCGCTTACCCGTGCGGCGCGGGCTTGGTAGCCCGTTTCCGCAGTCGTCTGTCCAGCCGTGCTTCAGGGGCGCTTTGAACGCGAGTTTTCGTGTGCTATCGCGCTGTTGCCGTGCCGGAACCAGGCCACCCCGAAAACCGGCTTTTATAGCGGTGGCACGCCGATCCGTGCCGCCCGCCTTCAAATATCCGGCTCAACAGAACGAGCCGAACCAGCTCCGGGGATCAATATGCCAGCCTATAAGCGCGTCCTACTGAAATTGTCCGGCGAGGCCCTGATGGGCGATGATGCCTTCGGCATTAACCGCTCCACCATCGAAAGCATGGTCAATGACATCGCCGAGATCGTGAGGCTGGGCGTCCAGGTCGCGGTGGTGATCGGCGGCGGCAATATTTTCCGCGGCGTGGCCGGCGGGGCAGCGGGCATGGACCGCGCGACTGCCGACTACATGGGCATGCTGGCCACCATGATGAATGCGCTGGCCCTGCAGGACGCCATGCGCCACGCCGACATCGTGGGCCGCGTGCAGTCGGCCCTGCGCATGGACCAAGTGGTCGAACCTTACATCCGCCCGCGCGCCATCCGCCAGCTGGAGGAGGGCAAGGTGGTGATCTTCGCCGCCGGCACCGGCAACCCGTTCTTCACCACCGATACCGCGGCGGCCCTGCGCGGCGCGGAAATCGGCGCGGAGATCGTGCTCAAGGCGACCAAGGTCGACGGCGTTTACACCGCCGACCCCAAGAAGGATCCCAGCGCCACGCGTTACACCACCATCTCCTTTGATGAGGCGATCTCGCGCAACCTGCAGGTGATGGATGCTACGGCATTCGCCCTGTGCCGCGACCAGAAGCTGCCGATCAAGGTGTTCTCCATCGTCAAGCCGGGCGCGCTCAAACGCGTGATCCTGGGCGAAGACGAAGGTACGCTGGTGCACGTATAAGTGCAGCACCAGTCGCTGGCGCGCTGCCGCCGAAGGTGGCGCGCGTGCCGGCAAAGAGTAGAATGATTCATTTTCGATCCCACCGTCCGGGATCATGATTACCCGTTTTCGGAGGTAAAGATGAGCGTCGCCGACACCAAGAAGAGCGTCGAGCAGAAAATGCAAAAGACCATTGAAGCGTTCAAGGCCGACCTGGCCAAGATTCGCACTGGTCGTGCACACACAGGTCTGCTCGACCACGTGCAAGTGGATTACTACGGCTCCCCGGTGCCGATCAGCCAGGTGGCCAACGTCGGCCTGGCCGATTCGCGCACCATCAGCGTGCAGCCTTGGGAAAAGAAGATGGTCAGCGCCATCGAGAAGGCCATCCGCGACGCGGACCTGGGCCTGAACCCGTCGACCATGGGCGAGACCATCCGCGTGCCCATGCCCATGCTGACCGAAGAGCGCCGCAAGGAACTCGCCAAGGTCGTCAAGGGCGAGGCCGAGGGCGCCAAGATCGCCGTGCGCAACCTGCGCCGGGATGCCAACGAGCAGTTCAAGAAGCTGGTCAAGGACAAAGCCATTTCCGAGGACGACGAGCGCCGCGGCCAGGACGATGTGCAGAAGCTGACCGACAAGTTCGTTGCCGAGATCGACAGGATGGTTGCCGAGAAGGACAAGGAGATCATGACGGTGTGACGCATGATGCGGCGGCTTGCCAGCCGCCGCTGTGTCCGGTACCGTTTCCCATCATGCATCACATCAGTTCCACGCTCAGCGTCCCCGACTCTACCTATGTGCCCCGCCACGTCGCCATCATCATGGATGGCAACGGCCGCTGGGCGACCCAGCGGCACCTGCCACGCGTAGCCGGCCACAGCCGTGGCCTGGATGCCGTCCGGGCCGTGGTGGAGGCCTGCGCCGCGCGTGGCGTGCAGTACTTGACCCTGTTCGCGTTCAGTTCCGAGAACTGGCGCCGCCCGGCGGACGAAGTCTCGTTCCTGATGCGGCTGTTCATGACCGCGCTGCGCCGTGAGGTGATCAAGATGCACGCCAACAACATCCGCGTGCGGGTGGTTGGCGACCTGAGCCGCTTCAGCCCGCGCATCCAGCAGCTGATCGCCGATGCCGAGGCCCGCACGGACGGCAACACCGGCCTGACGGTGACTATCGCCGCCAACTATGGCGGCCGCTGGGACCTGCTCCAGGCCATGCGCAAGATGCTGGCGCGCTCGCCCATGCTCGATCCGGAATCCGTGGACGAATCCGTGCTCGCGCCGCACCTGGCCATGGCCTACGCGCCGGAGCCGGACCTGTTCATCCGCACCGGCGGCGAGCAGCGCATCAGCAATTTCCTGCTGTGGCAGCTGGCCTACTCCGAGCTCTATTTCACCGACGTGTTCTGGCCGGATTTCAGCGCTGCGGAGCTCGACAAGGCGTTTGCCTCGTACCGGCAGCGCGAGCGCCGCTTCGGCCGCACCAGCGCGCAAGTGGTCGCACCACCCGGCCTTTCCGGCACCGCCTGAAGCCCGTTTTCCATTTTTTCACCGGAATCCCGCAGCGCATGCTTCTTACCCGTGTCATCACCGCCGTATGCCTGTTGCTGCTGATCCTGCCGATCCTGTTCCTGGCACCTCCGTCGGCGCTGGCCGGCCTGGTGGCGGTGATCGTCGTCCTGGCGGGCTGGGAATTTGGCCGCCTGATCGGGCTGCGTGGCTTCTGGCCCTATGTCTATGCGGTGGCCTGCCTGGTCGCCCTGATCGGCTGGCATGACGCAGCCGACCGCCAGGCGCTGACGCGCCTGCTGCAGATCGGCGTGGCCTGCTGGGGCGTCGCCGTGGTGCTGCTGGCGCGCGGCGTGCGCCAGGCGAGCCCTTCCTTTACCTTGCTGGGCGCCATTCTCGGCTTGTTCATGCTGCCGGCGTTCGGCCATGCCACCCTGATCCTGCGCGAGCTGGGCATCGGGGTGCTGCTGTCCGTAGCGGTGCTGGTCTGGGCTGCCGATATCGGCGCCTATTTCGTTGGCAAGGCCATCGGTCGGCGCAAGCTTGCCCCGACCATCAGCCCGGGCAAGTCCTGGGAGGGCGCCATCGGCGGCTGGCTGCTGGTGCTGCTGATCGCACTCGGGCTGGCCGCTACCCAAGCCTTTTCCCCGACCTGGTTCTCTCGCATGGCCGACCGTAACGGCCTGGCTGTCGTGGCGCTGCTGTCGACCCTGCTGGTGGTCGCCAGCGTGGTCGGCGATCTCTTCGAGTCGTTGCTCAAGCGCCAGGTTGGCATGAAGGACAGCAGCCGCCTGTTGCCCGGCCATGGCGGCGTGCTCGACCGGATCGACGCGCTGTTGCCCGTGTTTCCGCTGGCCGCCTTGCTGGCCATCTATCTTTGAGTTGATCTGATATGCGTCGTATTACCGTCCTGGGTGCCACCGGCTCGATCGGGGAAAGTACGCTTGATGTGGTCAAGCGCCACCCCGAGCGCTATGCCGTCCATGCGCTGACGGCGCACCGGCAGGTCGACAAGCTGGCGGCGCAGTGCCGCGAGTTCCGCCCGGCGTACGCCGTGGTAGGCACGGCCCAGGCCGCGAGCGAGCTGCAGGCGCTGTTGCGTGCCGACGGCATCAAAACCGAGGTGGGCTATGGCGAAGCGGCCCTGGAAGCGGTGGCGGTCGATGCCGCGGCCGATTCGGTGATGGCCGCCATCGTCGGCGCCGCCGGCTTGCGTCCCACGCTGGCCGCGGCGCGGGCGGGCAAGCGCGTGCTGCTGGCCAACAAGGAAGCGCTGGTGATGTCGGGCCGGCTCTTCATGGATGCCGTGCGCGAGCACGGCGCCACGCTGCTGCCGATCGACAGCGAGCACAATGCCATCTTCCAGTGCCTGCCGGCGGACGATCCGCGCCTGAGCGCCGGCGTCTCCAAGATACTGCTGACGGCTTCCGGCGGCCCGTTCCGGACCCGGGACCCGGCCACCTTGCACGATATTTCGCCGGGCGAGGCCTGCGCCCACCCGAACTGGGTGATGGGCCGCAAGATTTCGGTCGACTCCGCCACCATGATGAACAAGGGGCTGGAGGTGATCGAGGCGCACTGGCTGTTCGCCGCGCCGGCGGACCGCATCGAGGTGCTGATCCACCCGCAGAGCATCGTGCACTCGATGGTGTCCTACGCGGACGGCTCGGTGCTGGCCCAGCTCGGCAACCCCGACATGCGTACGCCGATCGCCTACGGGCTCGCCTATCCCGAGCGCATGCACGCGGGCGTTTCCCCGCTGGACCTTACCCGTGCCGGCGCGCTGACCTTCGAGACCCCGGACCTGGCGCGTTTTCCTTGCCTGGGCCTGGCATTCGACGCCTTGCGGGCGGGCGGGGTGGCCCCGGCCGTCCTGAATGCCGCCAACGAGGTTGCCGTCGAGGCGTTCCTGCAAGGCCGGATCCGTTTTACCGACATCGCACGCATCGTGGCGCAGGTGTTGGCGCAGGCCTCGCCGGGCAGTGTCGACACGCTGGAAGGCGTGATGGACATCGACCAGGATGCGCGCCGCAGCGCCGGCGCCTTGCTGGAAAGCGCGCGTTCGTGCTGATGCCGGTGGCGGCGCGGCCGGGATCGGCGACAATAGCGGCGCATCGGCCCATGCCGGCGCACCGGTTGCCGGGCCTCGTGCCCGGCGTCTACTTTGTGCCATCGGGGCGTTCCCGCCCCTGACGACAAGCTACCTGCCATGCAAACCGTAATTGCTTTCGTCGCTGCCCTTTGCATCCTGATCTATTTCCATGAAATGGGTCACTACCTGGCCGCGCGCCTGTGCGGGGTCAAGGTGCTGCGCTTCTCGATCGGCTTCGGGCGGCCACTGGTGCGCTGGGTGTCCAAGGGGCGGGACCGTACCGAGTGGACCATCGCCGCGATTCCGCTCGGCGGCTACGTCAAGATGCTCGATGAGCGGGAGAGCGATCCGGGCCATGATGCACCGGTCGATCCCGCGGATCTGCCACGCGCCTTCAACCGCCAACCGGTGGCCAAGCGCTTCGCGATCGTGGCGGCCGGGCCGCTGGCCAACTTCGCCCTGGCCATCGTGCTGTATTTCGTGCTGTTTGCCGGCGGCATGCGCGAGGCCGCGCCCATCGTCGCGGCGCCGCCTGCCGGCACCCCGGCGGCTGCGGCGGGCTTGCGCGAGGGCGACCGCGTGCTGGCGCTGCAGGCCAACGGCGAGAACGAACAGGTGCGATCCTGGAACGACCTGCGCATGGCTGTGTTCGCCCAGGGCTTTGGCGATGCTAGCGCGGTGCTGCACGTGCGCGCCGCCGATGGCGCCGAGCGCGATGTGAAGCTGCCGCGGCTGCCGAATACCGGCGGCAATCCCGAACAAGACCCGCTTGCCACGCTGGGCCTGGCCCTCAAGGGCGGGCCGGTGACGATCACCGAAGTCCTGCCGGACTCCGCCGCGCAACGCGCTGGCCTGCGCCAGGGCGATCGCGTGGTGGCCTGGCAAGGACGCCCGCTGACCCAGGCTGGCGAACTGATCCGCGGGGTCAGGGCGCAGCCCGGCGCCGAGGTCACGCTTGGCATCGAGCGCGAGGGCCGGCGCCTGGATGTGCCCGTGAAGCTCGATGTGGTCCCCGCGGCGGAGGGCGCTAGCGCGGCAGCCGCCGCCACCGGCAAGCTGGGCGCCGCGCTGAGCCAGGCGGTCGAGATGGAAACCGTGCGCTACCAGCCGGTCGAGGCGCTGAGCCGCGCGGTCGGACAGGTCTGGAGCACCAGCGCGCTCTCGCTCAAGTTGCTCGGAAAGATGCTGGTGGGGCAGGCTTCGCTGCAGAACCTGAGCGGCCCGCTGACCGTGGCGGACTACGCGGGGCGCGCCGCCCACCTCGGATGGCAGCCCTTTGTCGGCTTCCTGGCGTTGGTCAGTGTTAGCCTCGGTGTATTGAATTTGTTACCTATTCCGGTATTGGATGGGGGGCATTTGCTGTATTATTGCGTTGAATTTTTGACTGGCAGGCCCGTACCAGACCACTGGCAGGCTGTGCTGCAGAAGGTCGGCATCGCCTGCGTCTTGCTCCTGACTTCGCTCGCCTTGTTCAACGATGTCAGCCGGCTGTTTTTAGCGCGCGGCTAGACATAGGTTGCCGGCTGCGGCGTGCGGGTGTCACTGACACCCCGCGCCGGATGCCGAGCCAAGGCGCAGCCCCGTGAAGCATCGGAGCCCAATCCTGCATGGAATCAAAGAGGGGATCAAGATTGATCAGACATAAGCGCATCTCGCTGGGCGTGCTGGCGAGTGCCATCATCGCGGCCTGGACCCCAGTGAGTTGGGCCGCGGAGCCATTCGTCGTCAAGGACATTCGTGTCGAGGGCCTGCAGCGGGTCGAGCCGGGTACGGTGTTCGGCTACCTGCCGGTCAAGGTCGGCGAAACCTTCAGTGACGACAAGGGCGCGGACGCCATTCGTGCCCTGTATAACACCGGGTTCTTCAAGGATGTCCAGATCCGTTCCGAGGACGGCGTGCTGGTGGTCCAAGTGGAAGAGCGTCCCGCCATCTCGCAGCTCGAGTTCGTCGGCATCAAGGAATTCGACAAGGACACCCTGCGCCGCTCGCTGCGCGCGGTGGGCGTGGCCGAGGCCCGGTACTACGACAAGGCCCTGATCGACAAGGCAGAGCAGGAGCTCAAGCGCCAGTACGTGGCGCGCGGCTACTATGCCGCCGACATCCAGACCACGATCACCCCGGTCGACCGCAACCGCGTGTCGGTGGTGTTCAATGTCGACGAAGGTCCGGTGGCCAAGATCCGCCAGATCAATATTGTCGGCAACAAGGCCTTCAAGGAAAGCACGCTGCGCGATGAAATGCAGCTGTCGACCCCGAACTGGTTGTCCTGGTACACCAAGAACGACCTGTATTCCAAGCAAAAGCTCACCGCCGACCTGGAAGCACTGCGTTCGTACTACCTGAACCGCGGCTACCTCGAGTTCGCCATTGAATCGACGCAGGTGTCGATCACGCCGGACAAGAAGGACATCTTCCTGACGCTGAACATCAAGGAAGGCGACCAGTACAAGGTGTCGGACATCCGCCTGGCGGGCGAGCTGCTCGGCAAGCAGGCCGAGATGGAAAAGCTGCTCAAGCTGCAGAAGGGCGAGGTCTTCTCGTCCGAGAAGCTGACGCAGAGCACCAAGGCCATTACCGACCTGCTGGGCACCTACGGCTACGCGTTCACCACCATCAACCCGCAGCCGCAGATCGACAAGGAAAAGCGTGAAGTCGCGCTGACCCTGATGGTCGATCCGGGCCGTCGCGTCTATGTGCGCCGCGTCAACGTGGTGGGCAACAGCAAGACGCGCGACGAAGTGGTGCGCCGCGAAATGCGCCAGATGGAAAGCTCGTGGTTCGACAGCGAAAAGCTGACGCAATCGCAGGCCCGTATCAACCGTACCGGCTACTTCACCGACACCAACATCACCACCGAGGACGTGCCCGGCGCGCCCGACCAGGTCGATGTGAACGTCAACGTGACCGAGAAGCCGACCGGGCAGATCAGCCTGGGCCTGGGCTTCTCCTCCACGGACAAGCTGGTGCTGCAAGCCGGCCTGCGCCAGGACAACGTGTTCGGCTCGGGTACCAGCCTTGGCCTGGACGTGAACACCGCGAAGTCCTTCCGCACGATCTCGCTGACGCAATACGATCCGTATTTCACGGTGGACGGCATCAGCCGCTCGACCGATATCTACTACCGTACGTCGCGGCCGCTGTATTACACCGGCGACCAGGACTACAAGATCGTTTCGGAGGGCGGCAACATCAAGTTCGGCGTGCCGTTCACGGAAACGGATACCGTGTTCTTCGGCATCGGCTACGAACGTACCCAGGTGACCATTTCGCCGAACACGCCGATCCAGTACGGACAGTGGCTGACCAAGATCGGCAAGTCCAGCGGCGACCCGATCAACAACTTCCCGTTCACGATCGGCTGGGCCCGCGACCGCCGCGACAGCGCGTTGGTCCCCACCAAGGGACCCTACACGCAGGCAAACCTGGAAGTGGGCGTGCCCGGTGGCGATACGCAGTACTATCGCGCCAGTGTGCAACAGCAGTATTTCTATCCGCTGTCGAAGGCCTTTACCCTGGCCTTCAACGGTGAGGTGGCTTACGGGCACGGCTACGGCAATACGCCGTTCCCGGTGTTCAAGAACTTCTACGCCGGTGGTATCGGCTCGGTTCGCGGCTACCAGACCAGCACGCTGGGCAAGAAGGACCAGAACGGCAACCCGATTGGTGGCGCTTCCAAGATGATCGGCAACGTCGAATTCATCTTCCCGCTGCCGGGTTCGGGCGTGGACCGGACGCTGCGCCTGTTCACCTTCTTCGACTTCGGTAACGTGTACGAAGAAGGCGCACCGCTGCTGTTCAGCCAGCTCAAGTATTCGACGGGCCTGGGCATGTCCTGGCTGTCGCCGATCGGTCCGCTCAAGATCAGCGTGGGCTTCCCGCTGAAGAAGGACGAGACCGACAAGGTACAGCGCTTCCAGTTCCAGATCGGTACTGCGTTCTGATCGGGCATAGAAGATAGAAGATTGAGGAACGGATTCATGAAAACAACATTCCCACTGATCAAAAGCCTGACGGCGGCCGCGCTGACGGTTGGCGCGCTGCTGGCAGCCGCGCCGGCCATGGCGCAGGAAGCGCGCATCGCCGCGGTCAATTCCGAGCGTATCCTGCGTGATTCGGTGCCTGCCAAGCAGGCCCAGGTCAAGCTGGAGCAGGAGTTCTCCAAGCGCGACCGCGAGTTGCAGGACATGGCCCAGAAGATCAAGGGCATGGCCGACAAGCTCGACAAGGACACCGCCGTGCTGGCCGATGCCGACCGCCAGCGCCGTCAGCGCGAAGTGGCCGATCTCGATCGCGAATTCCAGCGCAAGCAGCGTGAATTCCGCGAGGACCTGAACCAGCGCCGCAACGAGGAACTGGCCCAGGTGCTCGAGCGCGCCAACCGCGTGATCCGTCAGCTTGCGGAGCAGCGCAAGTACGATCTGATCGTGCAAGAGGCCGTGTACGTCAATCCTCGCATCGACATTACCGACGATGTGATGAAAGCGTTGAACGCCGGCAGCAAGTAAGCTGCCAGTTTTCGCCGTCCAAGGAAGTACTGCCATGCAAACACCCACACTGGGTCAGCTCGCCACCGATACCGGCGCGCAGGTTGTGGGTGATCCCGACCTCGCCGTGCGCGGCCTCGCGCCGCTCGACCAGGCCGGCCCCGACCAGCTCTCGTTTCTCTCGAATCCCCTGTACCTGCCGCAGGCGCTGGCCTCCGGGGCCGGCGCCGTGATCGTGTCGGCGGCCGACCTGGAGCGCATTCGCGCCGAAGGGCAGGCCGACGGCCGCAACTGGCTGGTGGCACGCAATCCCTACGTGTGCTTCGCACGTATCGCGCAGGGGTTCGATCGCCGCGCCAATACCGATCACCGTACCGGCATCGACCCGCGCGCCAGCGTGGCGCCCGATGCCGTGGTCCCGGCGTCCTGCTTTATCGGCCCCAACGTGGTGATCGAGAGCGGCGCCCGGCTTGGCGAGCGGGTGCGCATCCTGGCCAACGGCTTTGTCGGCGCCGGGGCGCAGATTGGCGATGACACGCTGATCTACGCCAATGTCTCGGTCTACCACCAGTGCGTGGTGGGCATGAGGTGCATACTGCACAGCGGTGTGGTGCTGGGTGCGGATGGCTTCGGCTTTGCCCCGGACATCGGCCCGGCTGGCGTCGAATACGTCAAGATTCCCCAGACCGGCCGCGCCGTGCTGGGCAATGACGTCGAGGTCGGCGCCAATACCGCGATCGACCGCGGCGCCATGGCCGACACGGTCATCGAGGACGGCTGCAAGCTCGACAACCAGGTACAGATCGCGCATAACGTGCGGGTGGGCGCGCATACTGTGATCGCGGGATGCGCGGCGATTGCCGGCAGTACCAAGGTCGGGCGCTTCTGCGTGATCGGGGGTTCGGCCAACTTTGCCGGCCACCTGAACATTGCCGACCGCACCACGGTGTCCGGTGGCACTTCGATCACTAAATCCATTTCCAAGCCCGGTGGGCATTTCACCAGCGTGTTCCCGGTCCAGCCGCATGGCGAGTGGGAGCGCACCGCAGCCACCTTGCGAGGCCTGAGCAAATTGCGCGATCGCGTGATCCAGCTCGAGAAGCGCTTGCAAGGGCAGGACGCCGGCAAATCTATCCAGCATACCGAAGAGAAAAAAACATGAACGCCGTCGATATCGACATCCGCAAGATCCTCAAGCTGCTGCCGCATCGTTACCCGTTCCTGATGGTAGACCGCGTGCTTGAACTGGAGCCGCAAAAGCGTATCAAAACGCTGAAGAACGTCACCATGAACGAGCCGTACTTCCAGGGCCATTTCCCGGGTCACCCCGTGATGCCGGGCGTGATGATCCTCGAAGCGCTGGCGCAGTCGGCCGGCTTGCTGACCTTCGGCGAAGACGTAGAGCGCAAGGAAGACTCGCTGTATTACTTGGTCGGCATCGACGGCGCGCGCTTCAAGCAGGTCGTGACGCCGGGCGACCAGCTGCACATGACGGTATCTGTCGAGCGCTATATCCGCGGCATCTGGAAGTTCAAGGCATTTGCCACCGTCGACGACAAGGTGGCTTGTGAAGCTGAGTTGATGTGCACCGTCAAACAAGCCGACTAAGAAACCCGCCTTCAGGGCTACGTCTTGAGGGCAGGTCTTGGACGTATTCGGCTCACTGTGTTGACCGTTCAATCTTTTCATCTCAGACCATAGGACAGGACGCATGACGCAAATCCATCCCAGCGCACTGGTTGACCCGAAGGCCGAGCTTGCCGCCGACGTGACCGTCGGGCCGTTTTCCATCGTGGGTCCGCATGTGCGCCTTGGCAGCGGTACCCAGGTGGGCGCGCATACCACCATCGAAGGGCATACCACCGTTGGTGCGGATAACCGCATCGGGCCTTACGCTTCGGTGGGCGGCACGCCGCAGGACATGAAGTACCGCAACGAGCCGACCCGGCTTGTGATCGGTGATCGCAATACCATTCGCGAATTCACCACCATCCACACCGGCACGGTGCAGGACCGGGGCGTGACCAGCATCGGCGACGACAACTGGATCATGGCCTACGTGCACATCGCGCACGATTGCCAGGTGGGCAACCACACGGTGTTCTCGAGCAATGCGCAGATCGCCGGCCACGTGCAGGTGGGCGACTGGGCCATTCTTGGCGGGATGAGCGGGGTGCACCAGTTCGTGCGCATCGGCGCGCACGCCATGCTGGGCGGCGCCTCGGCCCTGGTGCAGGACCTGCCGCCGTTCGTGATCGCCGCTGGCGACAAGGGTGGCAACAAGGCCACGCCGCACGGCATCAACGTGGAAGGCATGCGCCGCCGTGGCTTTGACGCCGCGCAGATCGCGGCCCTGCGCCAGGCTTACAAGGTACTGTACAAATCCGACCTGAGCTTTGAAGCCGCCCGCAACGAGATCGCGCAACTGATTGCGCAGGCCGAAGGCACCGCCACGGCTCCGTTGCGGGATTTCCTCGACTTCATTGCCGCCACGCAGCGCGGCATTGTGCGCTGAAGCCGGATACAGCCATGGTCGACGGTGTCCTACCGGCCATGGAGGCCACGCCGGTTGCGGCGGGCGCGGGCAATCGCGGCACCATTGCCATGGTGGCTGGCGAGAACTCCGGCGACCTGCTTGCCTCCTTGCTGATGGGCGGGCTCAAGGCCCGCCTCGGTGAAGTGAGCTACGCCGGCATTGGCGGCCCCCGCATGATGGCGCAGGGGTTCGAGTCGCAATGGCCGATGGACACCCTCTCGGTCAACGGCTACGTGGAGGTGCTGGGCTCGCTGCGCGAGATTCTCGCCACGCGCCGCGCCATCAGGGAAAAGCTGCTGGCGCAGCCGCCGCTGTGCTTTATCGGCGTGGACGCGCCGGATTTCAACTTCGGGCTCGAGGTGCCGCTGCGCCGTGCCGGCATCCCGGTGGTGCACTTCGTCAGCCCGTCGATCTGGGCCTGGCGCGGCGGGCGCATCCGCACCATCGCACGCGCGGTCGACCACATCCTGTGCCTGTTTCCGTTCGAGCCGGAGATCTACGCCCGCGCCGGGATTCCCGCCACCTATGTGGGCCATCCGCTGGCCGACGTGATCCCGATGGTGCCGGACACGCAAGGCGCCCGCGAGAAGCTTGGCTTGCCGGCCGGGCCGCGCGTGGTGGCCGTGCTGCCCGGTAGCCGGCAGTCCGAGGTGCGCAACCTTGGCGCGACGTTCTTCGCGGCCATGGCGCGCATGCACAGCATGGACGGCAATCTCGCCTTTGTGCTGCCGGTCGCCAGCGCGCCGCTGCGAGAGATCGTCGCGGGCCTGCACCAGCAGTATCCGCAGATCCCGCTGACCATCATCGACGGGCAGTCTCACCTGGCCATGGAAGCTGCCGACGTGATCCTGCTGGCCAGCGGTACCGCCACGCTGGAGGCCGCGCTGTACAAGAAGCCCATGGTGATTTCGTACAAGGTGCCCTGGCTGACCGCGCAGATCATGAAGCGGCAGGGTTACCTGCCGTATGTGGGCCTGCCCAACATCCTGTCGGGGCGTTTTGTCGTGCCCGAATTGTTGCAGGATGATGCCACGCCCGAGGCATTGGCGCGCGAGACGCTGCTGCAGTTGAACGACGAAGGCAATACCGCGTTCCTGCGGGACCATTTCACCCAGATGCACCAGACGCTTAAACGCAATACCGCCGAGATCGCTTCGGCCGTGGTCGCCGACCTGATCCGGCAGCGGAGGGGCGTGTAATGGCGCGCCGCCCCACTGCCACCGCCAAGGGCGATTCGGCCCAGCTCGGCTTTGACCTGGCCGGCACCGCCGCGCAGGTACGCCACTTGTGCGGCGTGGACGAAGCGGGCAGGGGCCCGCTGGCCGGCCCGGTCTACGCTGCCGCTGTGGTGCTGGATCCGGCCCGCCCGATCCAGGGCCTGGCGGACTCCAAGGTGCTGACCGCGAGGCGCCGCGAGGCGCTGTTCGACGAGATTCGCGAGCGCGCCCTGGGCTGGCATATCGCCCAGGCTTCGGTGGAAGAAATCGACACGATCAACATCCTGCATGCCACCATGCTGGCCATGCAGCGTGCCGTGCACGGCCTGGCCGATTCCGGCCTGGAGCCGGACCTGGTGCAGGTCGACGGCAACCGCTGCCCGCAGGTGCGCTTTGCGGTCGAGGCCATCGTCAAAGGCGATGCCAAGGTGCAGGCCATCTCGGCGGCTTCCATCCTCGCCAAGGTGGCGCGCGACCGCGAGCTGCTGGTACTGCATGCCGCATACCCGCAGTACGGCTTCGATGCCCACGCAGGTTACGGCACGCCGCAGCACCTGTCCGCGCTTGCCGAGTTCGGCGCCACGCCGCACCACCGGCGCTCGTTCGCGCCCGTGCGCGAAGCCATCGCGATGGGGCGGATCGCGCCCGTGGCCGCCATCCCGGCGCCAGCTTTCCCGGAGCCGCTGCTGTGAAACACGTCACGTCGCGCGAAAACGCGCTGTTCAAGCATCTCAAGGCACTGACTGGTTCCACGCATGCGCGCCGCAAGGCGGGGCAGTCGGTGCTGGATGGCGTGCACCTGGCGCAAGCCTACCTGGACGCGCTGGGCCAGCCGGTGCAGTGCGTGGTGTCGGAGCGGCACTACGATCATGCCGAGGTGGCGCAACTGCTCAGGCAGATCGAGCCGGAGCGCGTGGTCCTGCTGGCGGATGCCTTGTTCGATCTGATCGCCGGCGTGGTCAACGGCATCGACCTGATGCTGGTCATCGAAACGCCCTCCGGCCACCTGCCGTCGCATATCGACACCGATTGCATCATCCTGGACGGCGTCCAGGATGCCGGCAATGTCGGCTCTATCCTGCGCAGCGCCGCGGCCGCAGGCATCCAGCACGCCTTCCTCGTCACGGGCAGCGCCTTCGCCTGGTCCACCAAGACCCTGCGCGCCGCCATGGGCGCCAATTTCCACCTGAACATTGTCGAGCACTGCACGCTCGACATGCTGGCGCCGCGCCTGGCGGTGCCGCTGCTGGCCACGTCCTCGCACGCGCAGGCAGCTGTGTTCGACACGGACCTGCGCGCACCGGTGGGCTGGGTGGTCGGCAATGAAGGCGCGGGTGTGAGCCCGGAATGGATGGCCAAGGTCAGCCGCACGGTGGGCATTCCCCAGCCGGGCGGCCTGGAGTCGCTGAACGTGGCGGCCGCAACGGCGATCTGCCTGTTCGAGGCGGTGCGGCAGCGCCGTCCTGGTTAAGCCTGCCGCGCCTGCCGCCGCTTCGCCGCACCGACGGGCCTGCGTGCCCGCCGTGCGGCGTCAGCCTGACTCAATAGTTGCTGTCGCGATCCACCTTGATCTCCTGCAGGATCGTGGTGGCGATCTCTTCGATCGACTTGTGAGTGGATGACAGCCACTTGATGCCCTCGCGGCGCATCATGGCCTCGGCCTCGTTGACCTCGTAGCGGCAGTTTTCCGGCGCGGCGTACTTGCTGCCGGGACGCCGCTCGTTGCGGATCTCGGCCAGGCGCTGCGGGTTGATCGACAACCCGAAGATCTTGCTCTTGAACGCGTAGAGCGCGGTGGGCAGCTTGCCGCGCTCGAAGTCGTCCGGAATCAGCGGGTAGTTGGCCGCCTTCAGCCCGTACTGCATGGCAAGGTAAAGGCTGGTCGGGGTCTTGCCACTGCGCGACACGCCCACCAGGATGATGTCGGCCTCGGCCAGGTTCTTGTGCGACTGGCCATCGTCATGCGCGAGCGAGAAGTTGATCGCCTCGATGCGGTTCTGGTAGGCCTCGGTGTCCGCATTCTGGTGAAAACGGCCGATCGCATGGGTGGACTTCAGGCCGAGTTCCTTCTCCAGCGGCTCGATGAAGGTCTGGAACATGTCCAGGATCATGGCCTTGGCGCGGCGGATCGCCTTGTTCGACTCCTGGTTGACCAGGGTGGTGAAGACGATGGGCTGCACGCCCTCCGCGTAGAAGGCCTCGTTGATCTTGCCCACGGCGATGTGCGCTTTTTCGGGCGTGTCGACGAACGGCATGCGCACCTTGCGGAAACGCATCTCGAACTGGGCCAGGATCGAGTGGCTGAAGGTCTCGGCGGTAATGCCGGTGCCATCGGAGACGATAAAGACCGTGCGGATGGCCGGGCGCTCCTCCTCCTTACGCGGTTCCTGGGGTTGCTGCGGCGCAAGTGGCGCGGCGGGAGCGTCGGGCTGGGGAGCGTCGGGGAGGGACATGTATGGACAATTATTTTTGAATCCGCGTTCCGCGAAAGTGCGGTGCGGCACGGTAGAATAGCGGCGATCTTTTCGCTAAGCAATTCCGCCAGCGCTGTTGGCACAACGATTCGGCCACGAATTGTCAACAATGTGCGCTGCAGCAATCACGATCGCACACCGATTGTGAGCCGCTGGGGCTGTTTAGCCAAGCGATCCGTCCGGTAGCAGAACTCCAACAATATTCCGGGCGTCAGCAACAGGTTTCTTACTTTGTTTTGAGGCTTTTATGAACAACCCGGCAATTGACGGCGCATACCTGCTGCCGTTCGAGCAGTTGCGCAAGGAAGATGTGGAAACCGTGGGCGGCAAGAATTCGTCGCTCGGCGAGATGATCTCGCAGCTGGCCGAGGCTGGCGTGCGTGTGCCCGGCGGCTTTGCCACCACTTCGCTGGCTTTCCGCGACTTCCTCGCCTATAGCAACCTGACCCAGCGCATTTCCGATCGCCTGAAGGCCCTCAACGTCGACGACGTCAAGGCCCTGGCCGAAGCCGGTGCCGAGATCCGCAACTGGGTCGTCGAAGCGCCGTTCCAGCCCCGCCTGGAAAAGGAAATCCGCGAATTCTACGCGCGTGCCGAAGAGCGCGAAGGCGCCGAGGCTTCGTTCGCCGTGCGTTCGTCGGCGACCGCCGAAGACCTGCCGGATGCATCGTTCGCTGGCCAGCAGGAGTCGTACCTCAACGTCAGCGGCATTGACGATGTGCTGGACAAGATCCGCCACGTGTTTGCCTCGCTGTACAACGACCGCGCCATTTCCTATCGCGTGCACAAGGGCTTCGCGCACGACATCGTCGCGCTGTCCGCCGGCGTGCAGCGCATGGTGCGCTCGGATGTGGGCGCCGCAGGCGTGATGTTCACCATCGACACCGAATCCGGCTTCCCCGATGTCGTCTTCATCACCTCCAGCTACGGCCTGGGCGAAACGGTGGTGCAGGGCGCGGTCAACCCGGACGAGTTCTACGTCTTCAAGCCCACGCTGCAAGCGGGCAAGTACCCCATCATCCGCCGCTCGATCGGCTCCAAGCTGATCAAGATGGAATTCACCGCGCCGGGCGAAGCCGGCCGCGTCAAGACCGTCGACGTGCCCATCGAACTGCGCAACCGCTACTCCATCACCGACGCCGATGTGGCGGAGCTGGCCAAGTACGCGATGATCATCGAGAAGCACTACGGCCGCCCGATGGACATCGAGTGGGGCAAAGACGGCCGCGACGGCAAGATCTACATCCTGCAGGCCCGCCCGGAAACGGTGAAGAGCCAGTCGGCCGGCAAGGCGGAGCAGCGCTTCAAGCTCAAGGGCACCGCGCCCGTGCTCACCAGCGGCCGCGCCATTGGCCAGAAGATCGGCACCGGCCGCGTCCGTGTGATCAATGACCCGTCCGAAATGGAACGCGTGCAGCCCGGCGACGTGCTGGTCGCCGACATGACCGATCCCAACTGGGAGCCGGTGATGAAGCGCGCCGCCGCCATCGTGACCAACCGCGGTGGCCGTACCTGCCACGCGGCCATCATTGCGCGCGAGCTGGGCGTGCCCGCCGTGGTCGGCTGCGGCGACGCCACCGACCTGCTCAAGGACGGCACGCTGGTGACGGTGTCGTGCGCCGAGGGCGATGAAGGCCGCGTCTACGACGGCCTGCTGGAAACCGAGGTTACCGAAGTGCAGCGCGGCGAAATGCCGGAGATCGACGTCAAGATCATGATGAACGTCGGCAACCCGCAACTGGCCTTCGACTTCTGCCAGATCCCGAACCAGGGTGTTGGCCTGGCCCGCCTCGAGTTCATCATCAACAACAACATCGGTGTCCACCCGAAGGCCATCCTCGACTACCCGCAAGTCGATGCCGACCTGAAGAAGGCCGTGGAAAGCGTGGCCCGCGGCCATGCCAGCCCGCGCGCCTTCTACGTGGACAAGCTGGCCGAAGGCATCGCCACCATTGGCGCGGCCTTCTACCCCAAGCCCGTCATCGTGCGCCTGTCGGACTTCAAGTCCAACGAGTACAAGAAGCTGATCGGTGGTTCGCGCTACGAGCCGGACGAAGAAAACCCCATGCTGGGTTTCCGTGGCGCCTCGCGCTACATCTCCGAAGACTTCGCCGAGGCCTTCGAGATGGAATGCAAGGCCATGAAGCGCGTGCGCGACGACATGGGCCTGACCAACGTCGAGATCATGGTGCCGTTCGTGCGTACGCTCGGCCAGGCCGAGAAGGTCATCGGCCTGCTGGCCAAGCACGGACTGAAGCGCGGCGAGAACGGCCTGCGCGTCATCATGATGTGCGAAGTGCCGTCCAACGCCATCCTGGCTGAAGAGTTCCTGCAGTACTTCGATGGCTTCTCGATCGGCTCGAACGACCTGACCCAGCTCACGCTGGGCCTGGACCGCGACTCCGGCATGGAGTTGCTGGCCAAGGACTTCGACGAACGCGACCCGGCCGTCAAGTTCATGCTGTCGCGCGCTATCTCTACCGCGCTGCGCCTGGACAAGTACGTTGGCATTTGCGGCCAGGGCCCCTCGGACCACCCGGACTTTGCGCTGTGGCTGGCCAAGGAGGGCATCAAGTCGATCTCGCTGAATCCGGATTCGGTGGTCGATACCTGGAAGCAACTGGCTTCCTGAGGCATTTGACGTCACAATAGCGGTACACCGGCCCTGCGCCAGGTGTTCCGAACCCCCGCAGGCGCCCTGGCGCTGCGGGGGTTTTTGTTTTGGCCATGGCCAGGACATACGCAGGTAAGCAGCAGGTAAGCAAGGAGGCAAAGATGGCGCCGTACTACATCTGGTTTGCGCTGGCCGCGGTGCTGGTGATCGCGGAACTGGGGCTCGGCACCTTGTACTTGTTGATGGTGGCGCTGGGCGCCGCGGCAGGTGGCCTGGGTGCGCTGGCCGGGCTTGGCGCAGCCGCCCAGACCCTGCTGGCGGCGCTGGTGGCGCTAGCCGGCTTTGTCACGCTGCGGCGCTCCCGCTATGGACGCGTGAGGCGCGATGCGGCGGAGCGCGATCCCAACGTCAACCCGGACATCGGCCAGGAGCTCGAGGTGCCGGCCTGGGGCGACGCGGGCCGGGCACGCGTGCGTTACCGCGGCACCGACTGGGACGTGGAGCTCCAGGCGGCCGGCCCGGCAGCGCCCGGGCGCTTTCGTATCGTCGAGGTGCGCGGCAACACGCTCTTCGTCAGCCCGCGCTAGCGCAACGTAGTGCGAGGCTGGGTGCGGCCTCGGTTTTCCCCGTTTTTTGCAGTTCGCTTTTCTCAACCCCGTCACGGAGGTCCCATGTTCGAATTCTTCGGCAGCCTGCTGCCCCTGCTGATCCTGGTCGCCGTCATCGTGCTGGTGGCGCAAAGCTTCAAGATCGTGCCGCAGCAACATGCCTGGGTGCTGGAGCGCCTAGGCAAGTACCGCGCCACGCTGACGCCGGGGCTGACTGTCGTGTTGCCCTTCATCGATCGCGTGGCCTACAAGCATGTCCTGAAGGAAATACCGCTCGATGTGCCGAGCCAGATCTGCATCACCAAGGACAACACGCAATTGCAGGTGGACGGCGTGCTGTATTTCCAGGTAACCGACCCGATGAAGGCATCCTACGGGTCCAGCAATTTCGTGGTGGCCATCACCCAGTTGTCGCAGACCACGCTGCGCTCGGTCATCGGCAAGCTGGAGCTGGACAAGACCTTCGAGGAGCGCGAGTACATCAACCACAGCGTGGTCAATGCGCTGGACGAGGCCGCCGCGAGCTGGGGCGTGAAGGTGCTGCGCTACGAGATCAAGGATCTCACGCCGCCCAAGGAAATCCTGCATGCGATGCAGGCGCAGATTACCGCCGAGCGTGAAAAGCGCGCGCTGATCGCCGCCTCGGAAGGCAAGCGCCAGGAGCAGATCAACCTGGCCACGGGCGCGCGCGAGGCGGCTATCCAGAAGTCCGAAGGCGAGCGGCAGGCGGCCATCAACCGGGCGCAGGGCGAGGCCTCGGCGATCCTGGCGGTGGCGGAGGCCAACGCGCAGGCCATCGAGAAGATCGGGCATGCCATTCGCACGGACGGCGGCATGGAGGCGGTGAACCTGAAGGTGGCAGAGGAGTACGTGAGCGCCTTCGGCAATCTGGCCAAGCAAGGCAACACGCTGATCGTGCCGGGCAACCTTGGCGACATGAGCACCATGATTGCGTCAGCGCTGCAGATCGTCAAAGGCCAGCAGAAGGGGGCTTGAAGCGAGGAGGGTTAAGGAGAAAGCTTGCACAGGGGAGGCAGTCTTGCGGCGTGCCGCCGGGCCGCCGCGGTCTTTTACTCCTTGCCCGCGCCCTTCATGATGCGTGCCTTCTCCCGCTGCCAGTCGCGGTCCTTCTCGGTTTCGCGCTTGTCGAACATCTTCTTGCCCTTGGCCAGGCCGATCTCGCATTTGACGCGTCCGCGCGTGTAGTGCAGGTTGAGCGGCACGATCGTGAAGCCGCGCTGCTCCACCTTGCCAATCAGGCGCTTGATCTCTTCTGCCTTGAGCAGCAGCTTGCGGGTGCGCACCGCGTCGGGCGAGATGTGCGTGGAGGCGCTGTTCAGCGCGCTGATATGGGCGCCGATCAGGAACAGCTCGGCGTCGCGAATGACCACGTAGCCTTCCTTGATCTGCACGCGTCCCGCGCGGATCGCCTTGACTTCCCAGCCCTCGAGCACGATCCCCGCCTCATATCGCTCTTCGATGAAGTAGTCGAAAAAGGCCTTCTTGTTGTCTGCGATGGTCATGCGGTCCGGATAGTGGAAATGGAGATAAGTAAAACAAACACCAAACAACGAAGGGGAAAGACGCTGCAGGGCCGTGCAAGGCCATCAGGCCGCGGTTTGGGCGCTATCGTGCGCGTCCGGGGTGCCGTCGGCCCGCGCGTGGGCTAAAATCGGGATTCTAGCAAACCGGCCCGCTCCGGTGGATTCCGCAGCGCGTCATGGCGCTGGCGGCGCCCGCGCGGACCATGATTCCCCACTACATGGCAGACGTCCATAAATCCGTGCTGCTCGGCCATTCCGCCGAGCAGATGTACAACCTGGTCACGCAAGTCGAGGACTATCCCAAGTTCCTCCCCTGGTGCGGTGGCGTGGAGGTGTTCGAGCAGACCGAGACGATGCTCGACGCCAAGATCTACATCCACTTCAACGGCATCAAGCAGTATTTCCACACCCGCAATACGCAGGAGCGGCCCACCAAGATCGATATGGTGTTCGAGGACGGCCCCTTCAAGACCTTCAGCGGTTCCTGGCGCTTCACGCCGCTGCGCGAGGATGCCTGCAAGATCGAATTCCACCTGCATTACGAGTTTTCCAGCTTCCTGCTGGAGAAAATCATCGGTCCGGTGTTCAGCATGATCGCCAATACGTTTGTCGATGCGTTCGTCAAGCGTGCCGAAATGGTGTACGGCAATGGCTGAGCACGCCGGCACCGCGGCCCCGGTGCGCATCTCGGTTTGCTATGCCCGTCCTGGCGACGCCTTCCTGAAGGAGGTCGAGGTGCCCTGCGGCACCAGCATTGTCGCCGCGATTGCAGCCTCGGGCCTGCTGCAGGCTTGTCCGGAGGTGGATCCCGCCACCATGCGGGTCGGCATCTTCAGCAAGCTCAAGACGCCGGATACCCTGGTACGGGCCGGCGACCGCGTCGAGGTCTATCGCCCGCTGGTGGCCGATCCCCAGTCGGCGCGCAACCGGCGCGTGCAAAAGACCCGCAAGGGCGGCACGCGCGAAGGGCAGAAATGGCTGCGTGGCGGCTGACAGGCCCCGGCGCGGCGTTGCGCAGGCGCTCAGGTGCAGTTTTGCTCGAGCGTGGCGTTGACGCGCGTCAATTCGGCCTGCCGCTCGTCATCGTTGAGTTGCTGCAGCGAGCCGTCTGGCGCTGACACGGCAATGCGGCGGTTCTGCTGCAGGGACGCCGCATAGTTGCGCGATTGCGCACAGCGTACCTGGCGCTCCTGCGCGGCCAGGTCCTTGGCGGCCTGGTCCGCTTCGGCCTTCGCCTGCGCGGCGCGGCGTTTCTCGAAGGCTTCCTCGGCACTTGCCACGGGCTCTTTTTTCGCGTTGCCATTGCCCTTTGCACCCGGCGCTGGCGCAGCCTGGGTGGCGGCGGCAACGCCTGCGGGGCTGGCTGCAGCGGCTGGCGGCTCGACCGGGCGCAAGCTGCCGGCAAAGCGTCCAGGTGCCTTGATCACGCTGGAGGCAGGCACCGAGGGCGGCGGCGGCACGTCGCTGTAGACCATGCGGCCGCTGCCGTCGCGCCACTGCCATTGCGAATCCGCCTGGGCGGTGGCTGCCTGGCACAGGCAGGCGAGGGCGGCCAGCGTGGCGAGCTTGATGTGCGCGGTCGATCGTTTCATGGCTTAGCGAGTTGGGGCAGCCTGCGGTGAGAGTGAGTGCGGCAGCGGGGCGCGCAGGGCTGGAACCCCGCTGTGCGAGTGACTCGCGCGCCCTTGGCTGCCGGGATTGGCCGCTAGTTTAGGCAGACTTGTCGACAGCGTGCAAGCGAACCGACCAGGCCACGCCAATCATCAGCAACGCGATGGCCGCGATCTCCAGCGGGCGCGGCAGGCGATGGTCGAAGACAAAGCCGTACGCCAGCGCGAACAGCGTCTCGAATACGATCATTTGCCCCGAGAGCGTAAGCGGCAGGCGGCGGCTGGAGATATTCCAGAGGTTGTTGCCGATCAGTGACGCACCAAGCGCCACAGCCGCGTTGACCATCCAGAACCATTGCCAGTCGCGGCCGCCGCTGGCCGCATCCAGGCTGTCGCCGGCCACCAGCCAGCCCAGCAGTGCCAGCAGCGCAAGCACCACCGACACCACGCCTGTGGAAATACCATACAGCGCGGACCATTCATTGCCGCTGTATTGCGGGTTGCGCTGCAGGTAGCGTGCGTTGTCGACCGCGTAGAGTGTCCAGCACACCAGTGCGCCTGCCGCGCAGATCACGCCGGCCAGCCGTTGCCAGACGGTGCGCATCGCCTCGCCCGCGGCAGCGCCGTGCGCGTGTCCGCCGCCGGCGAACAGGTCGATATTGATGCAGGCGATGCCGGCGGCCACCACCAGCAACGGCCAGATCAGGCGCGACAGCGGCACGGCGCCATGGTCGCGCCGGCCCATGATGGTAACGGAGATGGGCAGGATGCCGATGATCAGCGAGGTGGGGCCCACGCCGGCCAGCTGCACGCCGAACGCCAGCAGCACGTAGTACAGCAGGTTGCCGGTGAAGGCCTGGCGCAGCAGCGCAAGGCAGTCCGCGCGGGTGAGCTTGCGCGCAATGCGCTTCATCAGCGGCAGCGCGGCGATGAAGGCGACCAGCCCATAGGCCAGGTAGCGGCCGATCGCGAGTTCCCAGGGGGAGAAGACGGGCAGCAGCTTGGGGGCGATAAACACCATGCCCCAGAAGGCGCCGGCCAGCAGGCCGCACAGTACGCCAATACCCATTGTGGCTTGCCTATCCCTGAAAAAAAGACAAAGAGCATAGCAGACTTGAACAAGGGCACTCGCAGGCGCGTCAAGAAACGTGCCATTCCTGTATAATTCGGTTTTGCGCCTAGAGGAATTGCTATGCGTCTTGTCCAGAAAGCACTCACATTCGATGACGTGCTCCTCGTGCCGGCCTATTCGTCGGTACTGCCCCGGGATGTTTCGCTCCGTACCCGCCTGACCCGTTCGATCGAATTGAACATTCCGCTGGTATCCGCCGCCATGGATACCGTCACGGAAGCCCGCCTGGCAATTGCCATGGCGCAGGCCGGTGGTATCGGCATCGTCCACAAGAACCTGAAGCCGGCCGACCAGGCCCGGGAAGTGGCGCGCGTGAAGCGCTACGAATCCGGCGTGCTGCGTGACCCGATCACCATTCCCCCCGACATGAAGATCCGCGATGTGATTGCACTATCACATCAATACGGCATCTCCGGTTTCCCGGTGGTGGAAGGCAAGACCGTGGTCGGCATCATCACCAACCGCGACCTGCGTTTCGAGGAAGAACTGGACGCGCCCGCGCGCGCCAAGATGACGCCGCGCGAAAAGCTCGTCACGGTGGGCGAAGACGCATCGCTGGAAGACGCCAAGCGCCTGATGAACCGCCACCGCCTCGAGCGTGTGCTGGTGGTCAACAAGGACTTCGAGCTCAACGGCCTGATCACCGTCAAGGACATCCAGAAGGCAGTGGAACATCCGCTGGCCAGCAAGGATGACCGCGGCCAGTTGCGGGTCGGCGCCGCAGTCGGCGTGGGCCCCGACAATGACGAACGCGTGGACCTGCTGGTCAAGGCCGGCGTGGACGTGATCGTGGTCGATACCGCCCACGGCCACAGCCAGGGCGTGCTGGACCGCGTGCGCTGGGTCAAGCAGAACTACCCGCAAGTGCAGGTGATCGGCGGCAACATCGCCACCGGTGCTGCCGCGCGCGCGCTGGTCGATCATGGCGCCGACGGCGTCAAGGTCGGTATCGGCCCGGGCTCGATCTGCACCACCCGTATCGTCGCTGGCGTGGGCGTGCCGCAGATCACGGCGGTCTCCAACGTGGCCGAAGCCCTCAAGGGCACCGGCGTGCCGCTGGTGGCCGACGGCGGCATCCGCTACTCGGGCGACATCGCCAAGGCACTGGCTGCCGGCGCGCATGTGGTCATGATGGGCGGCATGTTCTCCGGTACCGAAGAGGCACCGGGTGAAGTGTTCCTGTACCAGGGTCGTTCCTTCAAGAGCTACCGCGGCATGGGTTCGGTCGGCGCGATGAAGGACGGCGCGGCAGATCGCTACTTCCAGGAAGACAACACCGCCAACGTCGACAAGCTGGTCCCCGAAGGCATTGAAGGCCGCGTGGCCTACAAGGGCTCGGTCACCGCCATCATCCACCAGATGTGCGGCGGCGTGCGTGCCTCCATGGGTTACTGCGGCAGCAGCTCGATCGCCGACTGGCACGAGACCTCCGAGTTCGTGCAGATCACCGCCGCGGGCATGCGCGAGTCGCATGTGCACGACGTGCAGATCACCAAGGAAGCGCCGAACTACTACATCGACTAAGTCGAGTCAGTGAGTCGGCCAGGCAGGTCTTTATGAACTGGCGGCTGGCGCGGCCTGGATGTCCCGCCAGCCGCACGCCGGCTGCGCCGACCGGCGCCGCCCGCAAGCCAGGCACTGCGCCTGGCCGGAGGAGTTCTCATGAAAGTATTGCTGCGTGCCGTGCTGTTCCTGGACGCGTTGCTGAATCTGCTGCTCGGCATCGTCATGCTGCTGTCGCCTTTCACGACCCTTTATAGCGCGCTGCAACTGCCGCAGCCGCAGCCCGCGATGTACGGGCAGTTGCTCGGCGTGGCCCTGGTCGGCCTGGCCTTGCTGCTGTGGCAGGCAACCGTCAACGGGCAACTCACGGTGGCGGTGGCGCGAACAGTCGGGCAGGTCAACCTCGCCAGCGCGGTGCTGATCGTGGCGTGGATGCTTATGTTCGACCTGCCGGTGCAGGGCGCCGGCAAGATCTGGCTGCCGGTGCTGGCCGCGGTCCTGGCCTTCTTCGCCGCGGTGCAGATCCCGGCCGCCAAGCGCGTACGCGTGCGCGAACGCGAGCAGCGTGAACAACGCGAGCTGCAAAAAGAGACGCAAAACAAGGATGCCGGCACCGCCCCCGTGGCACGCCGGCCGCAATCACCCGAATACCGGCGCGAGCCGGGTGTCACGCCGCCGCCCGGCTATGGTCCGGGCACCGAAGTGATGACCGAGCCCGCACCGGACGAAACGCCATCCGCCCATCATGCACGACAAAGTCCTCATCCTTGATTTCGGCTCGCAAGTTACGCAGCTGATCGCCCGCCGCGTGCGCGAAGCGCACGTCTACTGCGAAATCCACCCGAACGACGTCACGGACGAATTCGTGCGCGAGTTCGCGCCCAAGGGCATCATCCTGTCCGGCAGCCACGCCAGCACCTACGAAGACCACCAGCTGCGCGCGCCGCAGGCCGTATGGGACCTCGGCGTGCCGGTGCTGGGCATCTGCTACGGCATGCAGACCATGGCCGTGCAACTGGGCGGCAAGGTGGAGTGGAGCGACCATCGCGAGTTCGGCTACGCCGAGATGCGTGCGCATGGCCACACCGCGCTGCTCAAGGACCTGGAGGATTTCTCCACGCCCGAAGGCCACGGCATGCTCAAGGTCTGGATGAGCCACGGCGACAAGGTCGCCGAGCTGCCGCCGGGATTCAAGCTGATGGCCTCCACGCCCAGCTGCCCGATCGCCGCCATGGCCGATGAAGCGCGCGGCTACTACGCCGTGCAGTTCCACCCGGAAGTCACGCATACCGCCAAGGGCCGCGACATCCTGGAGCGCTTCGTGCTGAAGATCGCGGGCGCCAAGCCGGACTGGGTCATGCATGACCACATCACCGAAGCCGTCGCCAAGATCCGCGAACAGGTCGGCGACGAAGAAGTGATCCTCGGCCTGTCCGGCGGCGTCGATTCCTCGGTGGCCGCAGCCCTGATCCATCGCGCCATCGGCGACCAGCTCACCTGCGTGTTCGTTGACCACGGCCTGCTGCGCCTGAACGAAGGCAAGACGGTGATGGACATGTTCGCCGGCCGCCTGCACGCCAAGGTCATCGCCATCGACGCGTCCGAGCAGTTCCTCGGCCACCTGGCCGGCGTGACCGATCCCGAGCAAAAGCGCAAGATCATCGGCCGCGAGTTCGTCGAAGTGTTCCAGGCCGAGGCCAAGAAGCTGACCAACGCGAAGTGGCTGGCCCAAGGCACGATCTACCCCGACGTGGTGGAGTCCGGTGGCACCAAGACCAAGAAGGCCACCACCATCAAGAGCCACCACAATGTGGGCGGCCTGCCGGAAACACTGGGCCTGAAGCTGCTCGAACCGCTGCGCGACCTGTTCAAGGACGAAGTCCGCGAACTCGGCGTGGCGCTTGGCCTGCCGCCGGAGATGGTCTACCGCCACCCGTTCCCCGGCCCGGGCCTGGGCGTGCGTATCCTGGGCGAGGTCAAGCGTGACTACGCCGAGCTGCTGCGCCGCGCCGACGCGATCTTCATCGAAGAGCTGCGTGGCACGGTTGCGACCGAGCAGGATGCCGCTGCCGGCATGTGCGAGCCTTCGCAAGTGGGCAAGAGCTGGTACGACCTGACCAGCCAGGCCTTTGCGGTGTTCCTGCCGGTCAAGTCGGTTGGCGTGATGGGCGACGGTCGTACCTATGACTACGTGGTCGCGCTGCGCGCGGTGCAGACCACCGACTTCATGACGGCGCACTGGGCGCATTTGCCGTACGCGCTGCTGGGCCGCTGCTCGAACCGCATCATCAATGAGGTTCGGGGGTTGAATCGCGTGGTGTATGACGTGTCGGGCAAGCCGCCGGCGACGATTGAGTGGGAGTGAATTATCATTAGTTCAGGTCGATTCGATTCGTCCCGTTTTTTGAGATTTTCCCTTTAATATCAGTAGCTTAGTGTCGCATGTCGTCCCGTGGCGACTCAGCAGTGCTCGACCAGTTTGTCGGTATTGCTGACGGTACTGAGAGCCGACTTTCGAACGACTCATTTGATACCGTCAACGGCGTTGACGGTATCAGTTCGGCGGTAAGGATGCTCAACGATATGAAGCTGCGGACGCTGAAGCCCACAGGAAAAATCTACAAGGTAGTGGACCAGCAAGGTTTGTACGCTGGCCGTTACGCGGACTAGTGTGATCAGTTTTTCGTTTCGACTACCGCTTGAACGGCCGACGTGAAACGCTGACGATTGGCCAGTACGATCCCAGTCTTGGCGCTAGGAAGCCGTGCGATTTGGACGAGTTGAACTACGACATGTCCATCTCGTTGGCGGAGGCACGCTTGCTCCTGGCCTGTGCTAGAAGATCCGTTGAACAAGGGGAGAGTCCTTCACGGACGAAGGTTGAGAAGCGCATTGAAGCCACTGAGGCACTGACTTTCGGTGAGTGGGCCGAAAAGTACTTTGCTGAGGTGGACTTGGCCGAGTCCACAAGAGCCATGCGCAAGGCGGTCTATGACCGCAACCTGGCGGACGAATTTGGGCGGCTCAAGCTGGAGGCGATTACGCCCACTGCTCGATGACGTGCTGCTGGCCGACTTGGCGATTCCATGGCCGGCGTCCTTTTGCGCAAACAGGGCTTGGCTCGGCCAACGGAGATGCCGCCTCCGAACTCCATAGTAAATCTGCTGGACTGTGGCAGGCATCGGAGCGCTCTTGGGAGCGGCCGCCCTGTTGCACAAACTGACGCGCCATTGACCACTGTTAGCGAGTCCCGATGAGCTTGTCCTGCTTGGATAACAGGGGTTCGCACGATAACCTTGTTTATGTTATCGTGCAATTTGTTGTTATTTGAGCGAGTCACCTGTGCAGCCTCTTTCTGCCGCCGTCCGTCAGTATCTCCACGAGATCCTCGGCGTACCCAAGCCAGAACTGGCGCCGTGGGCGCGCGCAAACGAATTGCCGTACTTCTTGCGGGACGCTTTCGAGTTCAGCGAGCTCGAGCTGCTGGGGCAGCACATCGTGCTGGCGACGGCGCGTTCCGAACAACGGCCGTCTCTCAGCGACGTTCACACATGGATTGACAAGGTGAGGGCGATAGCAGAGCAGCCAGTTATCTATGTCACAGAGGCTCTGGCCTCCTACGAACGCCGGCGCCTGATCGAGTACAAGGTGCCGTTCATCGTACCGGGAAACCAACTCTACCTGCCCGATCTGGGCCTCGACCTGCGCGAATACTTCCGTCAACGTGCACCGGCGGCCGAGGCGGCATTGAGCCCCTCCGCGCAGGCCATGTTGATTGCCGCTTTGCTGCGTCAACCTTGGGAGGCCGAATGGCTGCCCTCGACAGCCGGCAGCGCATTGGGTTACACGCCAATGACCCTGTCTCGTGCGGTCAAGGAACTCACGGCCGCCGGGCTTGCGACTGTGCATGCTGTCGGTCGCACGCGCTGGCTGCGCATGGACCCTTCGCCGCAGCAGCTCTGGGAGCGGGCGAAGGCGGTGCTGCGAACACCGGTCAAGCGGACCGTTTGGGTGCTCGCGCAAGGCTACTTGGACGCTCGACCAAGTCGGCTGGCCGGCCTCAGTGCGCTGGCCCGGTATTCGATGTTGGCCGAACCCAAGTGGCCGGTGTATGCAGTAGGTGGCGCTGAATGGAAAGCCGCGATGGACGCCGGCGTTCGAGAGCTGCCGGAACCCATCGCCGGAGCCCAGGAATGGCAGCTGTGGAGCTATAGCCCGGCTCTTGCGCCCGACGCAGCCACGGTCGACCCGTTGTCACTGCTGCTCAGCCTGCAGGATAGCGGCGACGACCGTGTCCAGATCGCGCTGGATGAACTGAAGGAGCGGTTTCCATGGTAAGAGGATTGGATGTCTTTCAAAGTTGGTTCTCGGCCTATGCCGACCAGTACGTCCTGATCGGCGGTACGGCCGCCAGCTTGACCATGGACGAGGCCGGACTGGCGTTCCGCGCCACCAAAGACCTCGATATCGTCTTGCACGTCGAGGCGTTGACGCCGGCATTCGGCGAAGCCTTCTGGCAGTTCGTCGAAGCCGGCGGGTACGAGATCCGGCAGGCCAGCGACACCGGCAAACCGATCTTCTATCGATTCCAGAAACCTGTCGACAACCGCTACCCCGTCATGATCGAGTTGTTCGCTCGAACGCCCGACGGATTGCAGCCGACTGAAGGTAGCCAACTCACGCCGATACCCCTGGACGAAGCTGTCTCAAGCCTATCGGCCATCTTGCTGGACGAGGCCTACTACGCATTCATCATGTCCGGCCGCCGTGAGGTCGCCGGTCTGCCATGGGTCGGAGAGGACCGGTTGATCCCACTGAAAGCGATCGCGTGGCTGGAACTGAGCGAACGGAAAGAGCAGGGCGCCAAGGTGGATGCGAAAGATGTGCGCAAGCATCTCAACGATGTGCTGCGCCTGTCTCAACTCTTGGCACCAGCTACTCGCATCTCGCTCAACGAGAAGATTGCCACCGACATGACACGTTTTCTCGCCGCCGTGGCCTCAGACACTTCGATCGATCCAAAAACACTGCAACTGGGGAATGCCGCCGTGCCTGACCTAGTCGCACGTATCGTTCAAGCGTACGAACTGGATATGCCGAGTAGCAGATGAGGACACGCAGCCCAAATTCTTGGGAGCAGGCGATGTCCGCGACAAAGAGATAGGGATTCCCGGGGCAACGTTATCGCCTACCGCTACCGTCACCCTCCGCTACGATTACCGTCTCAATGGCCGGCGCGGGACGCTCACCATTGGCCGCTGCGGGCCGTTCGGGAAATCCTGCCGCCCTCCTGCCGGGTGGAGCTTGTTGGCTTGAATGCGAGCACGGGGCGCGAGGTCCGCGATCGTCGCTTCCTATGGACCTTCTCCTGGACGTCTTCCCGTACGCTTTCCCGGTACCGCTTTCGCCCTGCCTATCGGCTCGCCGCGTTTGATCTGACGTCCCTGGAATAAGGTCTCACAGATTCCGCGCAGCCAGCGGTTGGCGGGATCATGGTGATAGCGCGCATGCCAATGCTGCTTGACCGTGAACGACGGAATCTCCACGGGGCAAGGCAGGACCGATAGCTCGGACATGACCGCAAGCGTCTCGCCGATGTGCCGCGGCACCGTGGCAATCAGGTCGGTCGATGAGGCAATCGCCGCCAGGCCGAGAAAGCCTGGCAACTCCAGCATGATGCGGCGCTGGATCTGCTGGGCCTCCAGCGCGCTTTCCAGCAGTTGCGCGCCAGTGCCGCCAACGATGCCGATGTGTCCTTCCTCGCGATAACTTTGCAACGAGAGCACCTCCCCGACGCGCGGATGGCGCGCGCTGACCAGGCACACCCAGTCCTGTGGAAACAAGCTCTGCTGGTAGAAGCCCGCATCCAGCCAGGGCACCAGCCCAAGCGCCAGGTCGGCTTCGCCGGACTGCAGCGCAGCCGCCGTCTCGCCATCGATCCGCGTTGCCACCAGCCGCACGTTTGGGGCGAGCGCGCGCAAGCGGGCCAGCAGCAGCGGCAGCAGCGTGATGTGGCTGGCGTCGGTCATGCAGATTCGGAACGTGCGTTGCGCTGTGGCGGGGTCGAAGCTTACGTCGCACGTAGTCAATAGGCGCAGGGATTCCAGCGCATTGCGCGCCATCTCGATCAGCGCGTCGGCGCGCGGTGTTGGTTGCATGCCAGTGGGCGTGCGCACGAACAAAGGATCGTTCAACTGGCGGCGCAACTTGCCAAGCCAGATGCTGACCGTGGACTGGCTTTGCCCCAACGCCGCCGCCGACTGCGTCACGCTGCGGGTGCGGTAGAGCAGATCCAGCAGGCGAAGCATGCGCGGCTCGATCAGATCCTCATCGGGGTTGGGGATGTGCTGCAAGTTGGGCATGGGCGGCGCAGGGTTATGTGCTTCATGCAATGCATGGATGGCGCGAGTGATTCATCCATATTGCATTTTGCAATGAATACTATTGCCGTCATTGTATTTACCGATGCGCTCGCGGTCCATATCGTTCACCCATGGCCGTATCCCTTCGACGCGGCGTAAGGAGACAAGGTGAAGATTTATGTCCTCGGAGCCGGCGCACTCGGTTGCGCGATCGGCGGAACACTGGCCAAGGCCGGCTCGGATGTCACGCTGATCGATCGATTCCAGGCGCATGTCGATGCCATCAACCACGATGGCCTGATCATGCGGGACGGCGACTCGGAACATTGCGTCCGGGTGAAAGCTGCCACCTGTTGCGCCGGCCTGGCGCCGGCCGACCTGGTGATCGTGCTCGTTAAATCCTTCCATACCGCCGAAGCGATCGCATCGGCAATGCCCGTCGTCGGCGCGCGGACCGTGGTCATGTCGCTGCAGAACGGCATGGGCCATGAAGATGTCCTGGCGCAGGCCGTAGGCCGCGAACACGTGTTGGCCGGCAAGACCTATGTTGGCGGTGTGTTTCTTGGCCCCGGCCGCATCATTGCCGGCACCCAGGGCAAGCTGACCATCATCGGCGAACTCGACGGCACGCTGAGTGATCGTGCACTGGCCATCGCAGCCGAATTCCAGCGCGCTGGCCTGCGTACGGAGGTCAGCGAGAACATCGTCGGCACGATGTGGGACAAGCTGCTGATCAACGTGGCCACTGGCGCGCTCAGTGGCATCACCGGCCTGCCCTACGGCAGCCTCTACGCCGTGCCAGAGGTGGAGGCCTGCGCTGTGGCGGCGGTTGCGGAGGCCATGGCCGTGGCGGGCGCCAATCAGGTCAGGCTTTCGATCGCTGAGCCGCGCGATGCCTGGACGATGGCGGCCGATGGCCTGCCGCCGGACTTCAAGGCGTCCATGCTGCAGAGCCTGGAAAAGGGCTCTCCCACCGAGATCGATTTCATCAACGGGGCAGTGGTGCGAGCCGGCGCGCGCTGCGGCGTTCCCACGCCCGTCAACGAGGCGCTGGTGGCCTGCATCAAGGGCATCGAGCGCGGCCTGCCGCAGCAGCCGGCCGCGGGGAGCCAATGACATGACTGACATGGGAGTCGCAACCAAAGCCTATGTGGAGCATGTCGCCGTCTGGGTGAAGGACATCCACTGGCATATCCGTTTTTTTCACGATGTGCTGGGCATGACCCTGCGCGAGGTGGACGGCACGCCGGAACAGCCGCGGCAGTACTGGACGCTGGGCGGCATGCAGTTCATTGCCAACCCCGCATTCGAGGGTCCCGAAGGCCGCCTCGCGCACCTGGGCGTGATGTGCGAGGACCTGGAGGCCGCGCTGGCGGCAGCCCGACGCTTCGGCATCACCGAGATGCCGCAAGGCCGCAACTGGCTGCGCCTGCCGGACGGCCTCGCGGTCGAACTGATTCAGGCCAGGCCCGCCGCATGCGTTGCGCAGGCGCTGGCGATCAACCCACGTGCAGAGGTGTGACATGACGATCATTGAAAAATACTGGGACGACGCCCGCGAAGGCGACGAGTGCGTGAGCGCCACTTACACAGTCACCAAAGAGCGCATTCTGGCCTACGCCGACCTCACGGGTGACCACACGCCGGTACACGTCGACGAAGAGTATGCCAATGCCAGCCACTTTGGCTCAATCGTGGCGCACGGCCTGTTCGGGTTGTCGATCGCCGATGGCCTCAAGACGCAGAGCGACTACCGCTTCCTGCCGGGCATGTCGCTGGGCTGGACATGGGACTTCCTCTTGCCAATCAAGGTCAATGACGTGCTGCAAGTGAAATTCCGCGTGGGTGCCATGCGCGCGAGCAAGAGCCGACCGGACTGGGGCATCGTCGTACTGCCGTCCGAGCTGGTCAATCAGGACGGCAAGGTCGTCCAGCGTGGCGAGCATCGCCTGATGGTGCCGCGCCGGCCGGGAGCAATGTGATGCAGGACCGTCCTCTCGAAGGTATTCGCGTCGTCGACTACAGCCACTTCCTGGCCGGCCCGTACGTAGGGCGCTGCCTCGCGGCGCTTGGCGCCGAAGTCATCAAGGTTGAACGCCCAGGCAGCGGCGACGCAGGGCGCCAGCATGCGACCGTGCTCGATGACCAGCAAAGCGGCTACTTCCTGCAACTCAACATGGGCAAGCGCGGCGTCAGCGTCAACATGAAGGATCCCCGCGGCAAGGACTTCATACAGCGCTTGTGCGATTCGGCGGACGTGTTCGTCGAGAACTACCGGCCGGGCGCGCTGGACAAGCTGGGGCTGGGCTATGCAGAGTTGTCGGCGCGCAATCCGCGCCTCGTCTACTGCTCGATTTCGGCTTACGGCCATACCGGGCCGGATGCGCACCGCGCAGGCTTCGGTCTGATTGCCGAAGCGAAGAGCGGCATCATGCAGATGATCGGCGAGCCCGGCGAGCCACCGCCGCTCATGCGCATCTCGCTTGGCGACATGTACACGGGTATTCACGCGGTGGCGGCCATCAACGCCGCACTGCTCGGTCGCGTGAAGAGTGGGCGCGGCCAGCACATCGACATGGCGCTGTACGACACGCTGGTGTCGATGCACGAATACGCCGTGCAGTGCTACACGATGCAAGGTGTGCTGCCTGAGCAGACGGGTCACGACATGCCCACGTCGACGCTATATGGCGTGTTCCGTGCCGCCGACGCTAACCTGGTGATCGCGGCGCAGGTGGACGACGCCTGGAAACGCTTCGCCGCACTGGTCGGAGCGCACGGAGGGCCCGCTGGCTTTGGCGCCGACACGCGCTTCCACGACCTGACGGGGCGTAATACTCATCGCGAGGAGATCCTGTCGGTTGTGAATCCATGGGTGGCCGGCCGACCGGTCGCGCAGGTGCTGGAACTGTTGGATGGCATCGACGTGCCTTGCGCCAAGGTGCAGCGCATTGACGAAGTGCTCGCCGATCCGCAGATCATCGCGCGGGGCATGGTGGTCGAACAGCATCACCCGCGCTATGGGATGCTGCGTTTGCCCAACTTGCCGTTTCGCTTCTCGGATTGCGACACGACGATCCGCGAGGTAGCGCCGGACCTCGGTCAGCATAACGCGGAAGTGGCGCAGTCGCTGGGCTTCAACCCGGCCGAAATCGACGCCATGCAGACCGATGGCGTTCTGTATTCAAAGCGAGGCCAGGATGACTGACCAGTACGCGGTGATCGGCAACCCGATCGGACACACGAAATCTCCTTTGATCCACGGTCTCTTTGCGCGGGAGACGCAGCAGGACATGTCTTATACGGCCATCGAGGGTCCCTTGGAGCCGCAGGACGCCTTTGCCGTGACAGTGCGTGCTTTCGCCGCCGCGGGCGGCAAGGGGATGAACGTGACAGCGCCGTTCAAGCTGAAGGCGTTCGCGATGGCAGATGAACGCAGTGAGCGCGCCAAACTCGCCGGCGCCGCGAATGCCCTGAGATTTGAGGACGGGCGGATTGTGGCCGAGAACTTCGATGGGCTCGGACTGGTGCGCGATATCGAGGTCAATCTGGGCTTGTCGATGGCCGGCAAGCGCGTGCTGGTGCTCGGTGCGGGTGGAGCGGTGCGTGGCGCATTGCTGCCCTTGCTCGCAGCGCGGCCGGCTGAACTGGTCATCGCTAATAGAGAGATCGCCAAGGGCCAGGCACTGGTCGCGCAAGCCGGCGGGCGCGGTCCGCTGCTCGCTTGCGGCTATGGCGATCTCGAGGCGATGGGACGCTTCGATCTTGTGGTCAACGCCACGTCGGCCAGTCTCACTGGCGACCTGCCGCCCGTGCCCCCAGGCGTCTTCAGCACGGAGGGCACGGCATATGAACTTGCCTATGGCAAGCGGTTGACGCCCTTCCTGCGGCTCGCACGCAATGCTGGCGTGGCGGGTGTCGCGGACGGCGTCGGCATGCTGGTGGAGCAGGCGGCGGAAGCCTTCGCCTGGTGGCGTGGCGTGCGCCCTCAGACAGGGGCCGTCATCGATCGACTCACGGTGCCACTCGATTGAACCCGCAGCGGAGATATGAATGAGCAAGGTCCTGATGCTCCACGGCATCAATCACAACATGTTCGGCAAGCGAGACCCGTTGCAATATGGGGCGATCACGCTGGACGAGATCGATACACAGTTGCAGGCTCTGGGCAGCGAGCTGGGCATACGGGTTGAGTCCTTCCAGACGAACAGCGAAGCGGCGATGTGCGAACGCATCCATCGTGCACTCGAAGAAGGCCAAGACGCCGTTCTGATCAACGCCGGCGCCTGGACACACTACAGCTACGGGATTCGCGATGCGCTGGCTATGCTCACCTGCCCGGTCGTCGAATTGCACATGTCCAACATCCACGCCAGAGAGCCGTTCCGTCACCACTCCGTGTTCGCGGAAATTGTTCGGGGGCAGATCTGCGGCTTCGGTATGCAGAGCTACCTCCTCGCATTGCGGGCGGTAGCCGCAGATATTGATCGAGAATGAAAGGGGCCGCAACCGGTGGCGCAAGGCGCTGCCCCCTTGCCGAAAGCAAAGTACTCCGGGCCGTCAGATGAAGATCACCGATGCATGCTACGCAGAGCTACTTGTTGAGCGGTGTGCTTTCTTCCAGTTTTGCGTAGCCATGCGCTTCAATGACGGCGGGATCCACAACAATGTACCCCAGCGATCTCAATAGCGTCACCGCCTCAATTTCAGCGTCAGTGTGAGGCAGGTGTTTTGAATGCGGCACGAACGACGTAGCTGATCTTGCCGCCGCATCGTGCGCGAGCGGCTGGGCATGTTCGACCTGGCTGCCGGCGACGATCTCGCACCGCTGCGCGTTGGGTTTCCAGGTGACCTCCACCGCGGTACAGAACTTGCCGGTGAAAATCTTTAGTTGCATGCTTGCCTTCAGCCAAGCGACAAACGATTCGCGAGACGCAGGCTGGTAGCCTTGCAGCAGCGTTTCGAGATTCTTCTGTGGCAAGCCTTCCGTTTGGGAGGAGGGCTCATCTAGCAGTGACAGCTGCAGCGCCACGCGCTCGCGGTCGGCTTCCTCGTAGATGAGGTATTCGTTGTCAACCACGCCTTCGCGCAGCAGTTCGCACAGCAACGCCCAAGCCCTGGGATTCTTCTCCATGCATCCTTTCAGGCCAGGGTCCAGGCTCGCTAGAATCGCTGGCATCGATTGGTGCCTGCCGGACGCAACTTCGAGTGCGAAGGAGATGGCATTGCGTGATGGGCTAGCCCGGCGCTGGAGCATTTGCAGGAACTCGTCCTTGTACTCCTGGATCTCGGCAATGGTCTCGGCAGCTTGGCTCCAGGCGTACTTCTCGAGGTTCTCAGCAAGTTTTCGCGCGGCCCTGGCCATGTCATAGGCGAGAACACCAACATAGCTCCTGCACGCAGCGCATTGGCACTGGAGACGCCCGTAATGCAGAAATCCGGCATACACCCGTTCCTGATGCCCGCAGTGATCGCACTCAAGCGCAAAGCCGCCCTGGCGCGCCGGGCGCTGATTGGCAAGTAGCCCATCGACCTGGTATCGCGCTGGATGATCGCAGCACGGGCATCCCCATATGATCTTGTGAGAGCCATCGCGTGCCGCCACCCTGCCGAATTGACGTTCCAGCGCACTGCGCGGAATGCCCTGCGCCCGTCCGAGCACGTCAGCTGAATAGCGCCAGTAGAAATAGGAGTGAGCGGCAGCTGCCACCTCCGGACCGTACTCGCGCAACTCCTGTAGCACCCGTGGTGTGTGCCGAATCCGATCGGCGAGGCTGTCGACCATGAAGGACCGGCCCGGAACAAGCGCCTCCAGGGCCTGGCGGCTCTGCTCGACAAAGGCTGGAACATGCTCACGGCGGATGGCGTTTTCCTCCTTGAGCCAGCGCGAATGTCCCGGCAAGGTGTTAAGCGCATCGATGGCTTCTTTGAGCTCTGCAATCGGCGGGCAGGCCAGGAAGGTAAACGGCTTGCTAAACAGCAATGAATCCATCATCGCATCGTCTCCCACAGAATGGCACCCCTCCCGGACGTGGGCGGGGTGCCGCGAATGCGCCTACGGCCAGTTGGCACGGCACTGACTTAACCCGTTAGACCGGCAGGACATCGACGGGGGTGATCTGGCCAACAGTTGCAACTGCGCATCAGTGACGCGCAAGCCTCGCAGGGGAAGCCGCATCCCGACCGCTGCACGAAGCGACTCCGGAGGTGATCGCGCAGTAAGCCGCTTGGTTCCCATTGGTGATTGCGCAATACGCCGCCTTGGCGTCCGCGGGCGCGCTTGGCGCGGGTTTCCCCTCGCTCGTGACCGCACAGTAGGCCGCCGTCGCCGGTGTCAACCCAAACTCGCGCGTGCTAAGCTGGGCACTTGCCTTGGCCAACGCGCGCAGGCGGGCTTCATCCTGTGGACCATCGATACCGACGTAGGGGTCATGATGCAGGACATGGCCAAAAATGTGCTCACAGTCGCTCGCATAGCGCCTGGTATCGACAATATGGGCGTGCCAGAACGCGTCCACTTGTTCGCTTGGCACGATGGGTGCGTCGGGGTACTTCGCCGCAAGCTTGAGAAACCTGCGGTAACCGGACTCGGCATCAATCAGGCTTTCGGGGCTCCAATGGGCGGAGTTGCCATGTAGAAGCTTGGCTTTGATCCTCGAGAAATCGAGCGCATCGATGGCTTGCCATGACCCTTCAATCGATCGTTTCTGCACTGTCATGATGTATCCCTCCTATTGTTGAGTTGACGCTGGAGCGCGCGCCCGAATTCAGAATCAGGCGCGCATCGGCTGCGGTCCCTGCTCAGGCAGCGGATCGTGCACGGTATGGCCGGCGAGGAACGCGGTGACGTCCTCGGCAGGCATAGGACGGCTAAAGTAGTAGCCCTGGACTTCGTCACAGCCTTCGCGGCGAAGAAAGCCCAGCTGAGCCTCGTTCTCGACGCCTTCGGCCACGACCTCCAGCTCCATCTGATGTCCTAGCCCGATGATTGCGCTCGTGATTTGCGCATCGCTCCTGCTATCGGGCAGATAGCGTATGAACGAGCGGTCGATCTTCACGGTGTCAATCGGGAAGCGGCTCAGGTAGGCGAGCGAGGAATAGCCGGTGCCGAAATCGTCAATGGCCAGCCGTACCCCGGTTCGCTTCAGGCGCGACAGCCAGCGGGCCGCTTGCTCGGCATCGCGCATGACCATGCTTTCGGTCAGTTCAAGCTCGAGCAGATACCCGGGCAAGCCGGCTTGCTTCAGGGCATCGAGCACGACCCGCCTCAGGTCCTTGTCGGCAAATTGCCTTGCGGAAAGATTGACCGAGACGCGTATCGGGGCATTGCCGTCGGCAAGCCATTGCGCATTCTGGCGACAGGCCTCACGCAGTACCCACGCCCCAATCTGCACGATGGCCCCGCATTCCTCCGCAACCGGGATGAAGTCCGCAGGCATCACCATGCCGAGCTTCGGGTGGTGCCATCGGATCAGGGCTTCGACGCCGGTACAGGCATTGGTGTCCAGCGAGATGCGTGGCTGGTAGTGCAGCACGAACTCATTGTGTTCGAGCGCGCCGCGCAGATGCGATTCCATGTCGATGCGATGCTGCAGCGTCACGCTCATCTCGCGCACATAGTATTGGAAGCCGTTCTTGCCGAGCTGCTTGGCGGCATACATGGCGAGATCCGCATGCTTGAGTAGCGTCTGCGCGTCATTGCCATCTTCAGGAAAGGAGCTGACGCCAATGCTGGCCGTCACCTGCAGCTCCTTGCCATTGACGACAAAGCCGGAGGCGAGAGATGCCTGGATACGCTTGATGATGCGGTGCAAAAGGGAAAAGTCGTCGATCGGCTCGACCAGTACGACAAACTCGTCACCGCCGAGCCGGGCAATCAGGCTGGCTTCGCCAAGCGTGGCGCTAAAGCGATCTGCCACGGCGCGTAACAAGACGTCGCCTGCGTTGTGGCCCATTGTGTCGTTGACCCTCTTGAACTGGTCCAGATCAACAAAGAGGATATCGAGACGATGTTGCCGGGAGCGGGAACGAGCGAGGCTGCTCTCGAGATGGCGCTTGAACATCAACCTGTTGGGCAGACCAGTGAGCGCATCATGATTGGCAAAAAAGCGCAGGGTCTCCTCGGCCTGGCAACGCAGCAGGAAGTGGCCCGTGTGGCTAGCTATCGCGCTAGCCATGGCAAGCGCATGTGGATCGCGCGGACGCTTGGTGCGCGAATACATCTCCACCAGTCCAAGCGTGCTCGTGCCCTTGCGCAGCGGGAAAGCGAATACAGTTCGCACGCCCCCGTCGGCCAGCCAGCGATGCTGAGGCAAACGCGCGATGGCACCGCAGCCCGCATACCAACGCGGCTCCGTCAGTGCGTCCGCCTGATTTGCCAGATCTGCCTGCGGCTCGGCCGGCCGCCGTGCCAGCCAAGGTTCCAGTTCTTGCTCTTTGGCCCGGCAAACCGGCGCAAGCGCCAAGCCACGTCCTGCATCCGAAGGCCAGAATGCACCCGCCTCCCATTCCATTCCCGCGACCAAGGTATGGATGATTTTTTCCAGGACTTCGGCTTCGCTAGACTCGGTGGCGAGATGCAAGGCAACCAGATGCTCCTGTGCGCGAGCCTGCTCGATGAGCTTTCGCTGTGTGATGTCCTGCGCGGTACCGCGCAGGACGGCGGTGCCCGGTGGGCCATGCGCATGGCCGATGAAGTGAAGCCAACCCATGCGTCCGCGTGACGAGCGGTAGGGGCATTCGAGCTCAAAAGCGACGTGCTCCCGCAAGGCGGTTTGCATCCTCTGCCGCAACACCCCGCGAAAACGGGGATCGGCTGCGCCTAGCAGTGTGTCGGGGGTGGGATCCAGCGCTCGCACACCCAGCAGCCGGGCCATCTCGCGGGAAAAATAGGCCGCATTGCGCTCAAGGTCGAGACGCCAATCGCCCAGGTGCGCGATCCTCTGTGCCTGGGCAAGCCCCTCCTGACTCTCGCGCAAGTTGTGCGTCATGCCATCGGCCACCGCCAGGGCGCGTGACCGGGCACTGGATAGCGCGTAGGCCAGCCCGGCCAGCAGCGCGGTAATGATCAGCCCGGCCCCAAGCACCACACGCTTCAGGTAGCGTTGCGGGCCCGCCATGGCCTGGGCGTCGGCGGAGAAGACAATGAGCCAGCGCCGCCCTCCAAACGGCTGTGTCAACTCCTTGCGCTGGAGGGAACGATCGTCCGATACGCTTGCCCGCTGGCGCGCGGGGGGCTCGTCGCTGGCGGCGAGCCGTGCGGCGCCGGCCTGGCTAGCCGCCTTGGCACTGGTGGGGGCGGTGGCCGTCATGCCGCCGGCGCTGTCATACAGCAGAGTCGCCGGGGACGGTCGCACCGGATCACCATCGAGTTTCCCGGCGTCGTACAGTTCGAAACGAGTCCCATACACGCGCTCGCTGCCGGCGATCTCCCCAAGCAGCCCGCTGATTCGTATGCCAGCACCAACGGAGCCGATATAGGCAAGGCGGCGCTGCTCCACTGAATCGAGCGGCTGGCCTTTTCTGTAGACCGGAAGGCGCAAGGCAATGCCGACGTGAGGACCTTTGGCCTCGCTGAAGATCAGGCGCCCGCTGCTCACTGCCTGCCCGCTGTCACGGGCTCTTTCGAGAGCGGCCAGGCGCCCCGGCTCCGCACCCATGTCGATGCCGATCGACGGCAGGTTGTTCTGGAACGGCTCGGCATAAGTCAACACGAAATAGGCTGGCCGCTTCCCTGCAGGGTGGACGGAGAACGCCACTCCAGCCTCGCGCAGGACTGGGTCCTTGCGCTGGCTGGCGACAAAGCTGGCCAGCTCGGAGGCCGGCACATAGGGCGCGTAGTTCAGCGTCTGGAACCCGGGGTAGCGTTGCTCCAGGTTGAGGCCATTGACGAAGTCGCGGAATTCCTCGCGCGAAACATCATCACTAGCGCCGAAGAGCGCCTGCATGGTTACCAGGACGTCGGTGTAGAGCCGGATACGCGTATCGATCTGCTGGGCGATATCGTCGGTATCGCTCTTGAATCGCAGGCGCGCATCCCTCTCCAGCAACTCTGTGTAGAGCGAATGCACGACGATCGTGCTAAGCAGGCCGAGCAGCAGCGTGCCGAGTGTGATGGCGGTTGTACTGACGCGTCCGATCGGACGCAGCAATTGCGTCAGTAGCTTGCGCACACGATATCCCCCAGGAACGTGACCTGTGGACTGCAGACCTAAGCGATCAAGCGGCGATGGTGTCAGCCGGCTACTGCTGGGCCGCCGCCACCCGGGCGCGCGGATATGCACAGCGTTCTTTTACCTGTCTCTAAAACGTTATCCCAAACTGGAGCAAGGGCAAGGTCGAATACGGTTTTGGATTCCCCACTCAAGTGGGGGGGGATGTGTTTTGTCAAACATAAGGGGCGCATCCAGCTCGATGTGATCGTCAATGATCGAGTCGTCGATCCCATAGAGGAGGGTTGTTGCATTTCAGATCTTTGCGCCAATTTCCGAATCGCCGATCGAACGGCGTTTATTCCCTGCCAGCCTGCTCGATGCCGGCTTTCAGCGACTGGTGTCCGATCCAGCACCAGGGGCAAATGAAGTCATCAGTGATGACGATGTCTATTGGGGTCATGCTCCTGTTATGCAATGAATCGGCAATGACACAAAGGTAGGGCACGAGTCCGGATTGATGGCCAGGGGATGCCTTCCACGTGCAGGGCTTCCCACATCTGTCTGACGCCGGTGGCGAGGAAGGCGATGTGGTCGAGCGTGCCGGTGCCTGATGAGCGGGGTATTTACCCTGATTCGGGCCATCGGAATGATATTCCGCAAAGTGATGCGGTGGATACAAGGCCGGAAAGCCTTGCTGCAGGCGGCACTACGCAGTCCAGAACGAGGAATGGCATCATCTCGTGGAACGCAATTGTGTCGAATACATGGACCATGGCGAACTACAACCCCCAGTTGTTTCAGGCCGACGCCGCTCTCAGACTCTTTCGGGAGCGTGAACTGTCCATTGGCCTGGTGCTTCCGCTGCTAGGTTCAGGCCAGGCAGTGGTGGACTACGGCGCGCAACTCGACCTGGCCCAGCATGCGGATGCGGCCGGCTTTCGTGCGCTATGGGTGCGTGACGTGCCGCTCAACAGCGCCAACTACCCCGATCCTGTTGGTCATCTGGACCCATGGGTGCTACTGGGGGGACTCGCCATGCGCACGCAACGCGCCATACTCGTGAGTGGGGCGATTGTCCTTACGCTCAGGCATCCGCTGCATATCGCCAAGGCGGCGATATCCACGCAGGAACTATCGGGGGGGCGCTTCATTCTTGGACTTGGCTCTGGAGACAGACCGCCGGAGTACGCGGCGTTCGGGCAAGACGGCGACGCGCGGCGAGACCTCTATCGCAATCATTGGGATGTGGTGAGTGCGGCCGTAGGTGTCCCGTCCAGCGTCGTTGCGGATCGGCAACCCGACGATGGGACCCGGTTCTATATGCTGCCGCGCCAGCAGCGCGCGGTCCCGATGCTGGCGGTCGGCTCCGCCGGGCAGAGCGTCGACTGGATTGCCCGTCATTCGATCGGATGGATGACCTATCATCGCGATCCGGCAACGCAACACGACCGGCACAGCATGTGGCGAGCGGCGTGCGACCGCGTGGCTCCAGGCCAATTCCATGCATTCGGGGTTGCGGTGCGCCTGCAGTTGAGTGAACGCGCATCCGAGCCGCCCACGGCAATCGGACTTGGATACAAGACGGGCACCCAGCATCTGGTGGCGATTCTCGAAGAGATGCGCGCGGGGGGAATCCATCACGTGGCCTTCAATATCACGGACTCGGAGCGGCCGGTACGGGAAGTGCTGGATGAACTCGCAACTTCGGTGCTGCCTGCTTTCCACGCGAAGGCGGCCTGATATGGACAAGCTCCTTGCATCCTATCTGGAGAGCCGGGGCATGCCGATCGATCCGGTCGAGCGGCGTTTCTGGATTTCCTGGCCGCACTGCCCGGGCCGACGCACCGCCCGGGCTAAGTACCCGGGCGGCGCGCTCAGTTTGCAGACTGCGCGGGAGCGAGCAGTTCAGCAAGCGCGTGGCGAAATCGCTCGGGCTTGCCGAAGTAGCGTCCCAGGTGAAGCCGTGACAGCTTGCCGTCCTTTTCGATGGCCAGTGTCGGATAGCCACGGCCGCCCAGCGCTTCAAGCAGGGCCTGCGTATCCCTGAAGTGCTCGGTCACATTCAGCGTGGCTGCATCGTAGGCCTTCGCGAATGCACCCGCGTCCAGCCCGAGCTCGACGGCAATGCCGATCAGTTCCGCCCGCTCGGAAATGTGCCGGCCTTCCACATAGTACGCAGTCTGAAGGCGTTTGAGCATGCGGATCCCAGTGCCCGCCACAGACTCCGCCGCCAGCATCGCCGCCGTTGGCGGTGCGGAATCGAGCTCCACGTCATAGTCGAACTGGGTGCCTTCCTGGTACGCCTTGCCAAATCTCTGGCCGCTGAGCGCGGTAATGCGCTCCTCATGCGGGCGGACGAAGTCGCGCCACTCAGTCGACATCTTCTGTGCCTGATCGCCCGCGAGCATGCCGCCGCTGTGCGCCACCACCTTCAGACCTTCGGTCTCGTCGGCCACTGACACGAGCGGCGCCATGCCGTAGCACCATCCGCAATATGGGTCGTAGACATAGTGAAGGGTTGCCTGCTTGTCCATGTGGATTCTCCGGTTCAACGCGATGCGTTTGTGATGCGGGAAGGTTAGGTTCAATCGCATGTCGATTGAATGGGATCAGCACGCAACCCA
This sequence comes from Cupriavidus sp. UME77, assembly GCF_014170355.1. Lineage (NCBI taxonomy): Bacteria > Pseudomonadati > Pseudomonadota > Betaproteobacteria > Burkholderiales > Burkholderiaceae > Cupriavidus > Cupriavidus sp. UME77. Next base: position 58,537 of record NZ_LZZU01000006.1, on the reverse strand, counting down.
GCGTTGCATCGGGCGCAAAGCGATGTGCGAGGAGGGGAGGTCGGCAGATCGAGGGGGCATCGTGTTGCCTTCTCTGCAAAGCGGTGTTGCGTGGACGCCCTATTAAGCTATCGCGGGCTGCCTTCTACCATTGCGCCATGTACTCACATAGCGGAGCAGGAAATGGAAGCGAATGTATCCCTTGGAAGCCGGCCGGCGTCGCCCGTTGCCGCGGATGGCATTGCACCCGCGGGAACGCGCAAGGCGCTGGTGATCGGCGGTTCGTTGGGCGGCCTGTTCGCGGCGACCGCGCTGCGCGCAGTGGGGTGGGACGTGGAGGTATTCGAACGGTCGCCGTCCGATCTGACGAGCCGTGGTGGCGGCATCGTCCTGCAGCCAGAGGTGGTACGGGCATTCTCGTTTGCGGGTGTCGAACCGCACGGGGCGCTCGGCGTTCGCTCGCATGACAGGCTCTATCTCGGCCGTGATGGCGGCATTCGCCACCGGCAAAGCATGCCGCAGACCCAGACGTCCTGGAACACGCTTTACTCCGCACTGCTCAAGAGCTTCCCGGCCGAACACTATCATCGCAATGCACAGCTGAGCGGCGTAGAACAGAACGATCACAGCGTGATTGCCACGTTTGCCGACGGGCGCCGGGTTGAGGGGGATCTGCTGATTGGCGCGGACGGGGCGAACTCCACCGTGCGACAGCTCATGCTCCCGGATGTCGCACCGACCTACGCGGGCTATGTGGTATGGCGCGGCCTGATCGAGGAAGATCAATTGCCCGACGCCGCCAGACCGTTGCTCTATGAGAACTTCGTGTTCCAGCATGACCCCGGATCGATGATGCTGCAGTACATGGTCCCGGGCGTCGACGGTTCCACCGCCCCGGGGCACCGCCGCTTCAATTGGCTCTGGTATCTGAAAGCTGCGCCCGGCGCCGAGCTCGATGGCGTCCTGACCGACCACGACGGAAAGCGCCGCAGTCATTCCGTTCCGCCTGGATCGCTCGCGGTTGAGCAGGATAACTGGATACGGCGGATGGGCGTCGCGCACGCCAATCCCGCGTTTCAGGCGTTGATCGGGAACACTGACGAGATCTTCGTCCAGGAGATTCAGGATCTGCAGGTTCCCAGCATGCGGTTCGGGCGAGTACTGCTGACGGGCGACGCCGCGTTCGTTCCACGACCCCATACCGCCGGCAGTACCGCAAAGGCGGCTGCCGATGCGGTGTCCCTTGCCGTGGCGTTGGCGGATGCACAGGATCTTGATGCGGCGTTGATGAGCTGGCAGCACGATCGCCTGGAAGAGGGCGCCAGAATGACCGAGTGGGGCATCAACATGGGCAATCGCATCATGGGTATCGCCCAGTCCTGACCGGGGCAGGGCTGGGGCGGCATCGGACGCGGGTCTTGTTAGCGGGAGTCTGCCAGTGACGGGAATGCAGTCGGGGGCGATATCAGATCAAGATATGAGTACTGGCCCGATGCGCAGTGCATTTGCGAAAGCCATCGGTTTGCGGAAAAGACGCGCGTGGATCTCCGGGGCTATGCTCCAGCCGGGCCTCCGTTTGCCCTTCATTCTTCTGCAGGAGTCACCATGCAACGCGCTTCGACTGATATTGACCCCGGACTTGCTGTCACCGAGCTTTCCGACCACCTGAACGGACTGCTGGCGGACGTCTTCGCGCTCTATCTGAAGACCAAGAACTTTCATTGGCATATGTCCGGCCCGCATTTCCGCGACTACCATCTGCTGCTGGACGATCAGGCGGCGGAGATCTTCGCCGCTACCGACGACATCGCCGAACGTGTGCGAAAGATCGGCGGCACCACGCTGCGTTCGATTGGCGACATTGCGCGCCTGCAGCGGCTACGAGACAACGACGAGGAGGCGGTGTCGCCGCATGCGATGCTGCGTGAGCTGCATGCCGATAACCTGACGTTGGTGGCGGCCATGCTTGAGGCACACCATGCTTGCGATGATCACGCCGATGTGGCTACCGCCGGTTTGCTTGAAACCTGGATCGACCAGGCGCAGCGTCGCGCCTGGTTCCTCGCGGAAGCGGCGAAATAGGCAGGTGTTTCACGATACGGGCTGGCCTTGCGGCCGGTCCGTCGCGAGCAGGGAAGCTGGAACCCGATCCCAGCCGTACATCGTGATCCCGATGAAGCCCGCTTCGCGCCAACGCCACGACAAAGCCAAAGACGGCGAGGCTGATCGTCAGGATTGGCCACAGGATATGGAAGATCGCGGTGAGCGCGAACTGCAGGGATGCGAGCTCCCTGAAGTGGATGCAACCTTGACACGCCAGCAGTGGGGCGTGTCTCCGACAAAGCGTTTGAAGACTGTCGTGAAGTGCGCCTGCGAGCGAAATCCGCAGCGCAGTGCCACGTCAAGCACGCCATGCCCGGCATGGCGCAGCAGGTCCTGCGCGTGTTCGATGCGACGGCGCAGCAGATACTCGTGCGGACGCATGCCAGTGGCGCGCCGAAACTGCGCAGCAAAATGCATGCGCGTCAGGCCCGTGCTAGCGGCGATGTCCGCCAGCCCGATTGGCGCGGCAAGATTGGCTTCGATGTACTCCAGTGCCCGGCGCAGCCGCCACGGGGGCAACCTGGAGGGTTCGCGTCGATGGGTGGCAGCACGGTGGAAATGACTGGCTACCACGCGGGAAACGATGGCTATCGCCACGCTTTCGGCGAACATGCGGCCCAGCCCCGGATCCTGCAGGTGCGCCACGACCAGCGCCTGGCCCAGCCGTTCAAGCACCGGGTCGACATACGGGAATGGGTCATCGAGAACGATGTCGCTGGTTGGCGCATGCCCGAACAGGTCGGCGTGACACTCAGCCATCGCGTTCTGCGGCGCGTGCAGATGCAGCATGTCGCTGGCGGAACCGAACACCGCCGAGGCAGGCGTGGAGGGCGCGGTCACTTGCACGGCGCCGGCTGGCAGGCGGCCATCGATGATGGGCCTGCCGCCACACAGCAGGCGGATCGAACTCGACCGGAGCGCCAGCGCAATGCAATGCCGCTGGGCGTCACCCGGGTGCGTGACCTCAAGTGGTGCGGCGCCATCGCAAAGCCAGCGCGACACCAGAAGCCCGTGATGACAGGATGCCGATGCGGCCTCGGAGTGTGGAGGCCGCCGCCATTGCTGCTCCGTGGGTGCGACCTGGACCGCGCGGGCTGCCAGCGCCAGGGCCGGCCCGCTGCCGTCAGGGTTATCCGGTGCATCGAGCACCGGCATGGCTGGATCAATCATGGCAATGGCTCCGGCCCGCCCTAGGTGCGCATATTGGACCACGGCTCCCACAGGCTAGCCACCCATACCTTTGTATGAATGCCAGCTACGGGGCAATGCGCGATGATCCGCAGGCAGCGTGCCCGGCGTCGACCCATGGACAGTGTCTACGGTGATCGCTAAAAAGGGCAAGGCGCTTTTGCATTCATCCAGCCATCGATACTGCCCCCATGGTCCGCTCTTGCTTCTTGCGCATCCGCACAATATGCCTGGTTCTCACTGTGCTCGTGGATGGGCTCGTGCCAGTCGCGCACGCGGCGGCGCCACAGGCCCGCACCCAGGCTTCCGGCTTCTATCGCATGATGCTGGGCGACTTCGAGACGCCTTTCCGGGGTTGGGCCACATCGTCCCGGTTCCCGCTCGCTGATCGATTTCACACCAAATGAGCCATTCCATGAGCAAAGAAAAACATACGCAGGAAGCCGGCCACTCGTGGTCACGGCGCCCGACGCTGGTAACGGATAGCAACTCGAATCAAGAAGATGCAGCGCGCTAATCAACAAGCTTGCATTTGTGCGGCGCTCTTGATGATCAGCGCCTCGGCATTTGGCGATAGCTCCGTAACCGTCTATGGCCGCCTGAACACGGCAATCGAGTACTCGAGCGCCAGTAAGGCAACCGACGGTACGTCGTTGGGGAGCGTCGTCAGGCAGACCAACAATCGGTCGGTGTGGGGCCTGCGCGGAGAAGAAGGACTGGGCGGCTCCCTGAAGGCGGTCTGGCAGATCGAAAGCAACCTGTCCGTGGACACGGGGCAAGGCCAGATCGCGAGCCGCAACTCGCGTATCGGACTGCAAAGCGAATACGGTCTGCTGTTCATGGGGCATTGGCATACGCCGTATACCGAGGCAACCATGGCCTACGACCCGTATTACCCGACCACGGCCGGCTACATGGCACTGATTGGCAACGGCTCGACCTCGAGTTCGGACAATGTCCAAGACACCAGCTCGTTCGATCGTCGTCAGAAGAACATCGTGCAGTACCGTTCGCCACAGCTCGCCGGCGCCAGCCTTTGGCTGGGCGTGGGCATGCCGGAGGAAAAACTCAGCGTACCGCGCAATCCCGCGCTGTACTCGGCCGCGCTTGTGTTCGACCGTGGTCCCTTCAATGCCACCATGGCTTATGAAGTTCATCACAACTATCAGGCGGCCGGCCGTAACGACGATGCCCTGAAACTTGGCCTGTCCTATCAGGTACTGACCGGCACGCGCATCGCAATGGTGTACGAACACTTGCATTACCGAACCGACTCCGGCAGCCTGCAGCGCAATGCCTACTATGCATCATTGGTACAGCAACTTGGGCCGGGCAGTGTGCGCGCTGGGTTTGCCTATGCGACTGACGGCACCGGTACGTCGACGCAAACCATTGGATATTTCCGCAGTGGGTCGGATACAGGCGCCATTCAGTTCACGATTGGATACGAGTATCCGTTGTCAAAGCGCACGGCATTGTTCACGTACTACAGCCGAATCGAGAACAAGAAGAATGCGATTTACGATTTTGCGATCAATCAGCTAGGCACTCGCGCCGGCGCCGATCCTCAGACTTTTGCGCTAGGCATGCGGCACAACTTCTAGGCTGGTAGCGGCAATGTCCAATTAGAGGAAGGCCCCAGATTCCATTCGGCGTGTCCATCGCTGCCACGCCGGTCCAGTTCTCTAGTCGTGCGCGGGTGGCAGGGTGAACTGAAAGACGGCGCCGAAAGGCGTGTTCGCGCTTGCCCACAGCCGGCCTGCCTGCGCTTCGACGATCATTCGGCAGATCGTGAGACCCATGCCCAGGCCTTCCGTCTTCGTTGTATAAAAGCCATCGAAGATTCGTTCCTCAGCCTGTGGTTCCAGCCCGATGCCGGTATCGTGAACCGCGACCAGGGCGGCTCCGGCCGCGTCGCGCCGGGACTGAATCCGCAGCACCCTGGGGCGGTCCGTCACGTCCTTCATCGCCTCGATGCCGTTCATCAAGAGGTTTAGCAGCACTTGCTGCAACTGCACACGATCTCCCACGACCTGCGGGAGGTCGGCGGCCAGATCGGTCTGGACCAGGATTTGATGACGGATCACCTCGCAGTGGACGAGGGAACTGGTGTCTTCGATGAGTCGGTTCAGGTCCAGCGCCATATTGGCGGCGGTCGTCTTCCTGAACAGCGCACGCATCCCCCCGATCACCGAACCGGCGCGATGCCCGGCCTGGACAATGCTCTGCACCGCGTCGTGCACTTCCCCAAGATCGGGAGGCTGACGGGCGAGCCAGCGCAGAGCCGAATTGGCGTTGGTGACGATTGCGGCCAATGGCTGGTTGACCTCGTGTGCGATCGATGCCGTCAGTGCGCTCAACGTTGTTACCCGCGTGACGTGAGCAAGCTGGGCCTGCGCAGAATGCAGAGCTTCTTCGGCGCGCTTGCGCTCAGTCAGGTTGAGCACGAAGGAGACACCTTGTTCCTCGCTCTCTTCGAAGCTTGCGGACCCAATCAGCATGGGAACGCGGCTGCCATCCTTGCGGTAGAACTCCTTCTCGAACGGCGGCGGCACGCTCCCGGTCAGCCTGAACTCCTGCGCCAGCCTGGCGTCGCGCGCATGCCATTCCGGAGGCGTCAGGTCAGCCCAACTGAGGCTGGCCGATGCGAGATCGTCGCGTTGGTAGCCAAGCATGTGAAGGAACGCGTCGTTGGCCTCAAGAATGCGGCCGTCGAGGTGCCAGATGAAGATGCCTATGAAGTTGCCCTCCAACAGGCGCTGGATCTTCGCTTCGCGTTGTGCGAGATCGCGGTACAGATGGGCGTTTTCGATCGCGGTTGCGGCTTGCGAGGCGAGCAGTTTCAGTACCGCGGTCCGGGCCGGCGCAAAGACGCGCGGGGCAAGGTTGTTCTCGAGGTAGAGCGCGCCAATCAGTTTGGCCTGAGTCAGCAATGGCAGGCACAGGATCGAACGGGCGTGTTGGCGCTGGATGTACGGATCGTCAGCAAACGCGTTCTGGGTCATGGCGTTGTCGACGATGATGTTCTCGCGGGCGCGCAGGACATAGTGAAGCATCGATACAGGCAGCATCGTCGCGGACACGCTCTCGTCGAGCAGTTGAACGGCGACTGCGTCGCCGCGGGTTGTGGCTTCGGCAACGATGTGCAGTTCGGTTCCCCGGGAAAGGACCAGTACTCCGCGCTCGGCGCCTGCCTGTTCGAGCGCCGTGCGCATGAGCGTGTCGAGCAGTTTGTCCAGTACCACTTCGCCCGAGATCGCCTGGGAGACGGCAATTACCGTCGCAAGGTCCAGGCGTTCAAGCGGCAGCCCAATCGTTGCAGTCGGCTCAGGCGGGCTCTCTTCACCGCAAAGGTGTGGAAAGAGCCCGTCAAGTTGCTGAACCTTGCCGTCGGCGCCCCAACGCAGGTAGCCGTGGCGGGCATCCTGAAGGTAGACCCTGGCGATCTTCTCAAATCCCCGCGCAGCGTAGAAGCGCGCTGCCAGTTCATTGGCGAGCGCCTCGTTATGGATGAAATCACTGTCTCGCGCGCTGCGGATCGCCTGTTCGTAGAGGTTCATCGCATCGGTTTCTCGATCTTCGATGCGGGCTAGCTCGGCACCCACCAAGGCGGCGCGGGTCTGGAAGTTCTCCGGACAATGTTCTGCCCAGAGCAGCAGTTGGCGATGATGGTCGCTGATAACCGTGATGCGCCTGGTCCATTCTGGCTCCACGCGCGAGATGTCGTGAGCGGCGTGCGCCAGTGCGGCGTAGAAGTGGTACTCCGCTTGCTCGAAGAACGATGGACACGTCCACAGCAGTCGTTCCGCCCGATCTGCCGCCGCCAATGCGGTTGCGTAGTCGCCAGCAAGATAGCGGGCCTGCAGCTTGCGGACCCAATACCAGCAGGTGGCGAGCGTGGGGCCCGGGGGCTCATCAAGATATCGCTCGTATGACTCCTCATGGAAGCCGGCATCATTCAAGGTACCGAGGGCCTGCGTTCGTCCGCGCAGCGAGCGGACCAGCTGGAGCTGGGGCGTGACCCTGTCCACGGCCAGCCTGAACCTCGCCTTGTACGCGAAGTCGATCATGGACTCGGCTTCGTGCTGCACCTCGGCGAGCGGCTCGCCAATGGCGAGCATCTGGGTAATGTGGTTGTTGCGCGCAAAGGACGCATAGGTGAGATCGCCGAGCTTGCTCGCCACGTCGAAAGCGCGTTGCACCAGGCTGCGCGCGGTCCGAATCGGGCGAGTCCACTGCATGACGTGGCCCCCGAATGCCTGGTAGACGCGGGCCTTGAAGCGATCGAGTCCGTGCTGCTCTACCAGGTCCACGCCCAGCTGACCAAAGCGGAACGCGGCATCGTAGTCACCGGATTGCGGACCCAGGATCAGGCCGAGCCAGGCATAGTTCAGGCACGATGCGTCGCAGTTGCCATGCTCAAGGCTGAGGTTGCTCATCCGGCCGATAATGAGCGAGCCCAGTTCAACGTTCGTGTACCAGGCTGGCAACATGAGCGCGGTCAGGACATCCATCGTGCCCCTGGAGACCTCATCCGTCATCAGTGGCAGGTCACGCAGTGCTTCAATGGGGCGGTTGCCAATCAGTTGCCACATCCGGCCGTATTCATGCTGCACGTCTTCCTTGTCCGGTTTTGCCGGACATTGGATACCGGCACGGCGCAGGTAGTCGAGGCCCACCTCGACGGCGCGCGCGCGTTGGCCGCAGGCCAGGAACAGCTCCAGTTGAAGCTGGGTGACGTGAGCCAGGCCAGGAAGGCTGCTGGCGCGATCCGCGAGGTCGGCAAGGCGCGATTCCGCCGCGGGCAACGCGCCAGTCAGGAACTCACATTCGGCGCGGTGGAGATCGAGCGCAAAAGCCAACTCGGGGCGGCGCTTCCTGGCGTCTCCCCGCAGGAGGGCAGCTCCGGCGGCAAGGCAACTCAGTGCCGATGCGTAGGCTGTTGCCGCTTTGGCACGTTCGCCAGCGAGCAGGTTCAGCTCGGCCACTTGCTCTCGCTCCCTGGTAGTGTGAATCAGGGCGGTGCCGCGATTGAGCTGACCGACGATCTCGAAGATGCGGTCCGGGACGGCCTCTCGCGGCGTGCCGCAGGCCAGTCGTCGACCGATTTCAAGGTGTGCCGCCGGCCGCGCACCCTCGGGGATCAGCCGGTAGGCGGCCTCCTGGATGCGGTCATGCTGGAAGCGGCAGGTTCCCTCCTGGTACACCACGAGCCCAGCATGCATCGCCGGCCACAGCGCTTCCTCAAGGAGAGTCTGGTTGCCTCCATGCACTGTCGTCAGCAGCGTGATCGCGGCGTCGTTGCCAAGACAAGCCAACAACTGCAGTGCATCCCGTGTCCCCTCGGGAAGTCGCTCCAGTTTGCTGAGCATGAGGTCCGCAACATTTTCGGTGAAGCCCTTGGCCAGAATCTGCTCAAGGTCCCAGGACCAGCCCACGCCTCGTTGATCGAAGGAGAGTAACTCCTCGTCCGCCAGGGTCGTGAGGAACTGCACGGCGAAGAATGGATTGCCAGCGGTCTTGGCCTGTACGAGACCAGCCAGGGCGGCAACGCGCGCCGGCGGGCAGCGCAGGGCATCGGCAATCAGCCGGCCAATGTCGGTCACACCAAGCGGGGCAAGCTTGACGTCACGCACCTGCCCGCCGGCCTGGCGTATGGCCGACAATCGTTGCAGCAACGGATGACTGGGCTTTACCTCATTGCTGCGATAGGCGCCAACAAGCAGCAGATGGCGCATCTCTGGCTGAGTCGCGAGGTATGCGAGCAGATCGAGCGTTGCCGTATCCAGCCATTGCAAATCGTCGAGAAAGAGCACCAACGGGTGCTCGACCCGGGCAAAGACGCCTAACAGGCACTGGAATACCTGATGGAGGCGGTGCTGCGTGTCCCTTGGCGGCAAGACCGCTACAGGCGGCTGCGGCCCAAGGATCAACTCAAGCTCTGGAATGAGGGGCGCCAGTAGCGCGCCATTCGGTCCCAGCGCCGTGTCCAGTGCCTGGCGCCAAGGTTCGAGCTCCGTCTCGCTCTTGCCCAATAGTGGGCGGATCAGGCTCTGCAGCGCCTGTGCCAGCGTCGCATACTGAATGTCTCGCTTGAATTGATCGAACTTGCCCGATGAAAAAAGTCCACCTCGGGATACCACGGTCTGGCGCAATTCGTGTACGACCGAAGTCTTGCCGATCCCGGAATACCCCGAGACCAGCACAAGCTCTAGCACACCGTCCGCCATGACCCGATCGTAGGCAGCGAGCAGCGCCTGTATCTCGCGCTCGCGTCCGTGGAGCCGTGACGGGGTCATCGGTCGTTCGGGCACGTCATGCGCGCCAAGAGGGAACGCATCAATGCGGCCCCGCTTCTCCCATTCGGCCAGACAGCGCCGCAGGTCAGCTTCCAGCCCTGCCGCCGTCTGATAGCGTTCCTCTGCTGGTTTGGCAAGCAGCCTCAGCACCAGGTCAGAGAGCAACGCCGGGATACCTGGCCTCCGCTGGACTGGTGGCATGGGTTGCAGGGCCAGGTGGCAGTGGACCAGTCCCATCGGGTCGTCGGTAGCGAATGGCAATACGCCAGTCAGCATTTGATAAAGGGTGACACCGAATGCGTAGAGGTCGCTGCGGGCATCGATCGGCCGGTTCATCCGCCCGGTTTGCTCGGGGGCCATATAGGCCAGCGTGCCGGTAATCTCCTCGGCCGGACCTGGCGCGTGGCGCTCGCGCGCCAGGCGTGAGGCAAGGCCGAAGCCCGTGAGCCGGGCCGACCCAAGGTTATCGTTGACCAGAATGTGGGCCGGCTTGAGGTCCTTGTGAATCAGGCGTCGCCGATGGAGTTGGCTCAGGGCCGCGGCGATGCTGATGGCCAGGCGCAGGAACCGGCCCAGCTCCATGGGAGATCCCAGCATCCCGGCTAGCGGCTCGCCACCGGGGTCCTCAAGCAGCAGTGCCGTGCGACCGCTTTCGCGCACAAGCTCCAGTGGCCGGGCTGCCCACGTCCCATCCAACTCTTCCTTCAGGCCATATTCGTGCGTGAGGCGGGAGAGATTGGAGGAAGTCGGGCGCTCGGTGGCGGGCCAGACCGCCAGAACGGGCGTCTGCCGGCCGTCGAGTTCGATGATCCAGCGGCCGAGAACGCGGTCGCTATCCTTCCACAGGATCCGGGCGCGGGTATCCCCCTCGACGCAGAAGCGGAGCGATCGCTTCATCTGCCGTACCCCACCTTGGGATTGGTAGCAGATGCGGGCATACCACGACGGTGCGCTGGATAGCGTGCGGCAAAACGTGCGGCAAAAGGCTCGAGATGGTTGAGGACGGAATGGGGGGCGCACTCTCGTGCGGCTCGTGCCCCCGTGCTTCCGTTAATGGCGAGGACGCGGGCGAACGTCGCTAGCATCGCAGTCATGCGTGGCCCTCCCCGTGGCATGCGTGACGCGCGCCAGCCGAATCTGCTCGGTGCCGGAGAAACGCTGCGTCAACAGTAATGTACGCGGGGTGCCAGTCCGCTGGCTTGAACTTCTGTGCTTTTCCTTGTTCTCTTGTGCGCAAGACAGCGGCAATGGCACGAGCCGGAGGAAACGCCGCCGCTCTAGCAGGAAAGTAGTTGGCCGCCGCTGCCGGCGGCGGAACCCCGGCAGATTTCGGTCTTCCGGGGTTCTGTTTTTTGTGGCCCCGAAAAAGCGGGAATTACGCGCCTGGCTAGCTGCGCCTCGCTGTCTTCAATGCCAGCTTCTCGCCGATCGCAGGCAAGCCGATCAATACTTCCAGCGCCCATCCGGATTGATCGAACCGGCACTGTCATTCTCTCAGCGTTCTCTCTCTGCCTCGCGTGCACATGCGCATTTGCATGTCGATGGCAACGCTCGCAGAAGCGGCGCGCATCTCCGGTGCCACCATCTCCATTGGTACTACGCGCGCATCCGTATCGAGCGTGGTGGAGAGCGGGGTGTGGCGCATCGGCAAAGCGATCGCGGCGGCAGGCTCGGCAAGCTGCAGGCCGGTTACGGCTATAACCTCAGCAAGCGCACCATGCCGTACGTGTTCTTCGACCGCGAGGATCCGAACTCGCGGGTGGCCGGCAATCTTGTCACCACCTACGGCATCGGCATCCAGCACAAGTTCTGATTCACCGCCCCGGCCGGCAGGGCGTTGCCGGCCGGGATGGCTATTCCAAAGCCCACTCTCCTGCATTCATGAATCCGACCTATCTTCTACTGCCTTACCCGATCCATCCAAGCGACAAGGCGCGCCGGGGCATGGGCGTGCTGCGCCGCTTCGCGCTGCCCGGCGTGCCTGTCTACAACGGCAAGTTGTCGCCCGAACTGGTGGAGCGTCTGCTTGCGACCTACTACGATCCCTACCACGCCGCATTGGCCGGCCTGATCGAAGCGCGGCACGCCCGTTTCGGCGCCGTCTGGCATATCGACTGCCACTCGATGAAATCACGCGGCAATGCGATGAATATCGACAATGGCGCCATGCGGCCTGACTTTGTCATCGGCAACCGCGACGGCAAGAGCTGCTCGACGGACTTTGTCGCGGTCGTGGTGGACGCGCTGCGCGGCCTGGGCTACGAGGTTGGCGTGAATACTCCCTACAAGGGCGCGCAACTGGTCGCGGCCTACTCGGACCCGACACGCGGGCGGCACAGCTTGCAGATCGAGATCAACCGGGCGCTCTATCTCGACGAAGCGCGCTTTGCGAAACACGAGGGATTTGCCACGCTGCAGACGCATCTGAGCCAGGTGCTTGAGCAGGTAGCGGCCTATATCCGCGCTCGCGGTGATGAAGTTCACCGAGGCCCAGGGCTTGCGGTGGCGGGCCCAGCACCTTTTGTATCCTCTGGGTTGATTTATAATGGCGCGGTCAGAGTCGTCGCCCCGCAAATCGCTCCATCTCCCGCGCCAGCAAAAGTTCAGCGCGGCCGACGGTAAAGCGACGGTAAAGTCCCATGCTGATCACGGCCGGTCCCTTTAGCCATGCGGGTTTGGGCGGCCTGTTGATGATCGAGTGGGAGTAAAAACCCCGCTGGGAAAAATTATTCGCTAGTTGATTGACTATTAAAGCCCTGTTTTCACAGGGCTTTATATTTCGGATTGTCGCCTGGTTTTTCTCGCATTCTGGAGAGTGTTGGAGCAACTCGTGGCGATTCAGTTTGGTACAACGGCACTTGGCGCTGCCGTGGATGTCGGCGTGGCACATGGAAGCTCGCCGGTCCCAGCCATGTCCTGCGCCATGGCGTTCGCCTGAAAAATTATCCGTACGCGGCAGCGTTTGCGAGAGCTTCGATGCATTGCACGGCACCAGCGTGGCGGCGGATAGTAGTGGCTACGTCATTTTGTGCACCATTTTCAGAATTCCCCCATGGAAATTAAAGTCAATTTTCTCGATAAGCTACGTCTTGAAGCCAAGTTCGATGACTTCACCGTAGTGGCCGACCAGCCTATCCGTTATAAGGGTGACGGCTCGGCGCCTGGTCCTTTCGATTATTTTCTGGCCTCATCGGCCTTGTGTGCCGCTTACTTTGTGAAGTTGTACTGCATAACCCGCAATATTCCTACCGAGAATATCCGCCTGTCGCAGAATAATATTGTTGATCCGGAGAACCGTTACCAGCAGATTTTCAAGATTCAGGTTGAGTTGCCGGCGGATATCTCCGAGGCAGACCGTCGAGGTATTTTGCGCTCTATCGAGCGCTGTACGGTGAAAAAAGTGGTGCAAGCCGGCCCCGAGTTTGTCATCGAAGAAGTAGAGAACCTGGATGTCGATGCTCAGTCGTTGCTGACGTTGAAACCGGATTCTGACGCCAGCACCTATATTGCGGGCAAGGATTTGCCGTTGGAGCAAACCATCGCCAATATGTCGGGCGTTTTGGCGGATCTGGGCATGAAGATTGAAATCGCTTCATGGCGCAATATCGTTCCCAATGTGTGGTCGCTGCATATCCGCGATGCGCACTCGCCGATGTGTTTTACCAATGGCAAGGGAGCGACCAAGGAAAGCGCACTGGCGTCGGCGTTGGGCGAGTTTATCGAGCGCCTGAATTGCAACCATTTCTATGGCGGTACGTTTTGGGGCGAAGACATCGCCAATGCGGATTTTGTTCATTACCCGAACGAGCGCTGGTTCAAGCCTGGCCCCAAGGATGCGCTGCCGGCTGAAATTCTGGATGCGTACTGCCTGCAGATTTATAATGCCGATGGCGAGTTGTATGGCTCGCATCTGTACGACACTAACTCCGGTAATGTACAGCGCGGTATCTGTTCGCTGCCGTATGTGCGGCAGTCGGACGGCGAAGTGGTGTATTTTCCGTCCAACCTGGTCGAAAACCTGTTCGTCAGCAATGGCATGAGTGCCGGTAATACGCTGGCGGAAGCACAGGTGCAATGCCTGTCCGAAATTTTCGAACGGGCGGTAAAGCGCGAAATTCTGGAAGGTGAAATCGCATTGCCTGATGTGCCGCACGAAGTGCTGGCGAAATACCCTGGCATTCTGGCCGGGATTCAGGGGTTGGAAGAGCAGGGCTTTCCGGTGCTGGTAAAGGACGCGTCACTGGGTGGGACCTATCCGGTGATGTGCGTCACCTTGATGAACCCGCGGACGGGCGGTGTCTTTGCCTCGTTCGGCGCGCACCCGAGCTTCGAGGTGGCGCTGGAACGGAGTCTGACGGAATTGCTGCAGGGGCGCAGTTTTGAGGGCCTGAACGATTTACCTCAGCCCACCTTTGTCAGCAACGCCGTGACGGAATCAAATAACTTTGTCGAGCACTTCATTGATTCCAGCGGTGTGGTGTCGTGGCGCTTTTTCAGCGCCAAAGCGAATTTCGACTTTGTTGAGTGGGATTTTTCTGGCCAGGGTGAAAACTCCAATGCCGAGGAAGCCGCAACGTTGTTCGGCATTCTCGAAGACATGGGCAAGGAGGTATACGTGGCGGTGTATGACCAGTTGGGCGCCGTGGCCTGCCGGATTTTAGTGCCCGGTTATTCGGAAGTTTACCCGGTAGAGGATTTGATCTGGGATAACACAAACAAGGCCCTGCTGTTCCGCGCCGATATTCTGAACGTGCATCGCCTGGATGATGCCGGCCTGGCAGATCTGCTTGAGCGGTTGGATAACAGTGAGCTGGATGAGTACTCCGATATTGCCACTTTGATCGGCATCGAATTTGACGAGAATACGGACTGGGGGAAGCTAACGGTTCTCGAGTTGAAGCTGCTGATTCATCTCGCCTTGCAGCAATTTGAGGAGGCGCAAGAACTGGTGGGCGCGTTCCTGCAATACAACGACAATTCGGTCGAGCGCGGATTGTTTTACCAGGCCTTGAATGTGGTGCTGGAGGTGTTGCTAGACGACGACCTGGAACTAGACGACTACGCGGTCAACTTCCGTCGGATGTTTGGCGACGCTCGGATGGATGCGGTAATGGGGTCAGTGGACGGCAGCGTGCGCTTCTTCGGGCTAACGCCAACGAGTATGAAACTGGAGGGCCTCGACAGGCACCACCGCCTGATCGACAGCTACAAAAAACTGCATAAGGCGCGGGCCAATGCGGCGGCTATAGCCAGTTAGGGTTACGAACCATGGCTGGATGAAGGCTGGGTCAATCATTTCAATAAAAGGTAGTCAGTGAACTAAGCCCGCGATGCCGCGGGCTTAGTTACGTCTGGGTGCATCCCAAATATCTGGCATTGACCGGCAGCATCACACGGAGAGAACCCGGATGGACAAGTTGCTGTCCTGCGCACGCAGTGCTTCCGCCTGAGCAGTGCATCTGCTGTTTGGCGATAGCGGTCCCGTGCATGCGAGCCTGGAACGGCAATTGCGTCGAGCATTCTTAGCCCGCTGGCAGATGGCGGGCTCCGATATCAGCGCCGCGGATGACCGCTGACAGTCATGGAGACGACCATGCCAAGAGCATCAAGCATAGCCAAGGCCAGAGCAGACCAGCGGGCGGGCAAGGCACCGACCACGCAGGCCGGCCATTTCGTTCACGACGAGATCGAAGCAGTGCGCCAGGGTAAGCACGGCGTGCGCTCGGCTAAGCAAGCCATAGCGATCGGTTTGTCGGAGGCACGCCGCGCTGGCATTGAGGTGCCGCCGAAGAAGGGCGCGACAAGGGCGCGGACCCGGCCCGCAGGCACCAAGTCAACGCCGCCCAAGTCCGCCGGCAAGGGTGGCAACGGCAAGGTGACGCCGCGACAGGCCAGCTCGGAAAGCAAGGCCACGCGCGCGCGCTGCCATCAAGGCGCTCAAGCGCGAGGGCACAGCGGGCGCTTCACGTCAGGCGCTGTCCGCCCAGGCCAAGCGCGCGGCAAGCACCCGCACTGCTGCTGATCGTTCAGCCTCCGCCAAGAAGGCCGCCAGCACCAAGGGGCCGGCTGGACGCTCCGAAGCGGCCCGCAAGGCCGCGCGAACGCGCGCGACAAACAAGGAGGCAAGCCGCTCGCACTAGTCGATACCCAGCTCGCATAGGAGCTGATGTGTTGGCTGAAATTACAAAATCCGGCTCCAAATTACACATGGCGGCGTGGCCCGAGCGTGACATACGCAGCAGGTCGCCGCGCCTTCCCGCGACCGATGCACCGAAAATCATGCTCAATACGGCTGTCAACGTCGTCAAGCGCCGTGTTGAACGGCAGCTGGCGGACGCGCCTGTTCCATCATGAAATCGACGAATGCACGCACGCGCGACGGCAGCAGGCGGCCGTGCGGATACATCAGGCTGACGGGGCGCATGCGCCCGGCAAAAGCTTGCAGTACCTCGACCAGCTCGCCTTGCGCCAGGTCCCGCTCCACGACGAATTGGTAGGTCTGGAACAGCCCCGCGCCCGCTTTGGCCAGCGTCACGCCGGCCAGCACGTCTTCCGCGCACATGTAGCTGCCCGTCGACAAGATCTCCTTCTCGTGCCCACCTTCCTTGAACAGCCACGAGATCTGCCGCCCGCTGCTCGGTAGATCGAACTGGATGCACTCGTGCTGGTCCAGGTCAGGCAGCGTTCTGGGTACCCCTGCGCGCTTCAGGTAGGCGGGGCTCGCGACCACCACCAGTGCCGCGTCTTCAAGGTGCCGGGAGACCATCATCGAGTCCGGCTGCGCGCGGAAGCGGATCGCCACGTCGAAGTTCTCCTCATGGAAGTCGACGTTGCGGTTGCTGATGTGGGCTTCGACCTTGATCAGCGGGTACTTGGCGCGAAACGCGGGCAGGAGCGGCAACAGCCGATGGTGCCCGTAGGTGGTCGGCGCGCTGATGCGGATCGTGCCCGAGGGCTGCACCTGCTCGCCGGTGACCTTGCGCTCGGCTTCGACCAACTGATTGAGCGCGGCGCGGCATTGCTCGAAGTATTCCTTGCCACCTTCAGTCAGCCGGATGCTGCGCGTGGAGCGCACGAACAGGCGCACGCCCAGGCGCTTTTCCAGGCGCGAGATCGAGCGGCTGACGGCGGCAGGCGTGACGCCTGCGGTATTGGCGGCCGCCGTGAAGCTGCCGGCCTCGGCGGCCAGGCAAAACAGCTCGATGCTGCCAAGCAGGATGTCGTCGAATTGCCGGTGCATATTCTTTACGCCATGTAATAGGACAAGTGTAGCAAACCCCGTTTATTGCGCTCCACAGCGGCAATATAGTCCCTCCACACCGGTGACGGCTTTGGAGTCCGGCACCGGACCCTGAACCTGAATCTGGATCCACCGGAGGACCATCATGAGCAACACCGACAACACCGACAACACCGTCATCATCACCGGCGCCACTAGCGGCATCGGCCTGGGCTTGGCCGATGCCTTCCTCAAGGCGGGCTACAACGTCGTCGGCACCGGCCGTTCCACCGAGCGCCTGCAAGCCACCGCTGAACGGCTGAATGCCGGCGAGCGCTTCCTGGGTGTCGCGGGTGACGTCGGCAAGCCCGAATCGGCGCGCCAGGTCTTCGCGCAGGCCATTGCCAAGTACGGCAAGGTCGACGTGCTGGTAAACAACGCGGGCATTTTCGCCGCCAAGCCCTTCGTGCAGTTCACGCCGGATGAAGTGGAAGAGCAGATCTCCACCAACCTGAAGGGCGTGCTGTATCCGTCGCAGGAAGCGGCCAGGCACATGAGCGAGCGCAAGCGCGGCAAGATCATCAATATCACGGCGTCTCTGGCGCTTCAGCCTCACGGTGGTGTGCCAGCGCTGCTGGCCGTGGCCCTCAAGGGCGGCATCAACCAGGCCACGCGCGCGCTTGCGCTGGAACTGGCGCCCCACGGCGTGACGGTCAACGCGGTCGCCCCGGGCGTCGTGGACACCCCGATGCATGCCGCCGAAACTCATGCGGCACTCGGCAGCCTGCACCCGCTGGGCCGCATCGCCAACATTGCCGAGATCAGTGACGCCGTGCTCTACCTGGCCAAGGCCGACTTTGTCTCCGGCACCGTGCTGCCGGTGGACGGCGGCTTCAGCGCCGGCCGCTGAAGCCGGCAGCCGCGGCCGGACCTATGTCCTGCCGCGCCCCGGAATCCATCGCGCTCATCTCGAAACGTCAATCCATGCAGGAGGCCGCCATGCCCTTCGTCAGCATTCGCATTACCCGCGAGGGAACCACCGCCGAGCAGAAAGCCCAGGTCATCAAGGAAGTGACCGAGACCCTGGAGCGCGTGCTGCACAAACCGCCCGAATGGACGCACATCGCAATCGAAGAGGTGGATACGGACAACTGGGGCTTCGGGGGCCGGACGACCACCGAGATTCGCAAGCAGTCGAATCCCGCTTCAGCCTTCGGTGCGCGGGACAACTGATAAGCCGCCTTGGGCGGAAAGATCGGGGCTTGGGAATCGATCAGGCGCTCGGCCGACTTCGGAAGGTGCGGCTGGGCAAGTCCTCCATCAGGCACTGCGGACACCGCCTGGATGGGGCGAAAACAGGCGAGCATGTACCTCTGTGTGGCAGTGCGGCGGCCAGATACATTGCGATACTCGCGGTGCTGAAGGCCGCCATACAATGGCGGCGAAGCTGACTGGCCGAACACCCCCAATCCCGCCGAGGTGAACCCGATGGAAGCGCACGTCGACCATATCCTGATCGTCGATGACGACCGGGAAATCCGTGAACTCGTTTCGACCTATCTCACCAAGAACGGCTTGCGTGTGACGGTGGCGCCGGATGGCCGCCACATGCGGTCGTTCCTGGAGGCCAATACCGTCGACCTGATCGTGCTCGATCTGATGCTGCCTGGTGATGACGGCCTGGTGCTGTGCCGCGAATTGCGATCCGGAAAGCACAAGGCCACGCCCGTGCTGATGCTGACCGCGCGCGACGATGAAACGGATCGCATCATCGGCCTCGAAATGGGCGCGGATGATTATCTCGCCAAGCCCTTTGCCGCGCGCGAGCTGCTGGCGCGCATCAAGGCCGTGCTCCGCCGTACCAGGATGCTGCCGCCCAATCTGCAGATCACCGAAGCAGGGCAGATGCTCGCGTTTGGTCACTGGCAACTGGATACCACCGCGCGCCACCTGATCGACAGCGACGGCACCATCGTCACGCTGAGCGGCGCGGAGTACCGGCTGCTGCGCGTGTTCGTCGACCATCCGCAGCGCGTGCTCAACCGCGACCAACTCCTCAACCTCACGCAGGGCCGCGAGGCGGACATGTTCGAGCGCTCCATCGACCTGCTGGTCAGCCGGCTGCGCCAGCGCCTGGGAGATGACGCGCGCGAACCCAGCTACATCAAGACCGTGCGCAGCGAGGGCTACGTGCTTGCGACGCCGGTGCAGATCACGGAGGCCCGCCAATGAGCACAACGAGCACAATGAGCACGCGCCTCTGGCCCTGGCCGCGCTCGCTGGGTTCGCGCCTGTTCCTGATCTTGCTTGCCGGGCTGGTGGTCGCGCATGGTTTGTCGTTTGGCGTGCTGTTCTCCGAGCGTTACATGACAGCGCGCGAAGTCATGCTCGGCACGCTGGAAACCGACGTGGCCACCTCGATTGCCATCCTCGACCGCGTTCCCGCCGCCGAGCGTGCGCAATGGTTGCCGCGCGTGAATCGCGGCAACTATCAATACATATTGGGGCCGGGCTCGCCGGGCGTGCCCGAGATGACGCCACGCGGCAAGGATATTGCCGAGCGGATCACCCAAGCCAGCGAAGGCCGCTTTCCCGTCACCGTGGAGTCGATCCCGGGCGACGGCAAGCAGTTGCAGGCGCACCTGACGCTGAGCGACGGCAGCCCCCTGACCATCGACGTGCATCCGCGCATGGTCCCGATCGCGCAGTGGCTGCCTTATGTGCTGGTGATCCAGCTCTTGTTGCTGGTCCTTTGCAGTTGGTTCGCCGTACGCGTGTCGATCCGGCCGCTGGTGGCACTGGCCGATGCCGCGGATACGCTCAATCCCAACATGAAATCACCGCCACTGGCTGAAACAGGCCCCACCGAGCTGACGCGCGCCGCGCGGGCGTTCAATGCCATGCGCGAGCGCATCGCCCAGTTCATCGAGGAGCGCGTGCAGATCCTGGCGGCCATCTCACACGATCTGCAGACGCCGATCACGCGCATGAAACTGCGCGCCGAGCTGGCAGAGGACTCCGAGGGCAAGCGCAAGATGGTGCAGGACCTGGCCGAGATCGAACGGCTCGTGCAGGAAGGGCTGGCGTACGCGCGCGCCACGCATGGCGATGGCGAGAAGCCATCACGCATCGACCTAGGATCGTTCATCGAGAGCCTGGCCTACGATTATCAGGACATCGGTAAGGCAGTGACCATCCAGCAGAGCATCGGCGGCACCATCGCGACGCGCCCCCATGCGCTGCGCCGGATCCTGACCAACTTGATCGACAACGCGATCAAGTTCGGCGGCGCGGCGGAACTACGCGTGGAGCGCGAGCACGATACCGTGATCATCAAGGTGCTCGATCGCGGCTCGGGCATCCCGGAGGACAAGCTCGAAGCCGTGCTGCAGCCGTTCGTCCGGCTTGAATGCTCGCGCAGCCGCGAGACCGGCGGCTCCGGCCTGGGCCTCGCGATTGCACATCAGCTTGCGCTGGCCATCGGCGGCTCGCTCAAGCTATGCAACCGCGAAGGGGGCGGGCTGGCAGCGATCGTCAGGCTAGGCTGATCAAAGGGGAGGGGGCAGGCCTGCTTGGTTGCTAGGCGGGGCGTCGGTTTCAATGCGCCGCTGTCCACCTCCAGGCAGCCTGGCCACGCTCGCGGCAACGAGCCCGACCATGCAACTTGGCATCAGAGCTGGTCCGCGTCGATCACGGCACTGACAAAGTCCTGCGGCGCTTCCTGCGGCAAGTTGTGGCCAATGCCACCTGTGATGAGGCGATGCTGATACTTACCTGTGAATTTGCTGGCGTAGGCACTCGGCTCCGGGTGCGGCGCGCCATTGGCGTCACCTTCCATCGTGATGGTTGGCACACCGATGCTCGGAAACGCAGCAAGCCGCCGTTCCAGATCGGCGTATCGGGCTTCGCCCTCGGCAAGGCCGAGCCGCCAGCGGTAGTTGTGGATCACGATGCTGACGTGATCCGGGTTGTCGAAAGCCACGGCGCTACGATCGAACGTGCGGTCGTCGAATTTCCATGTCGGCGAGGCGAGTTGCCAGATCAGCTTCGTGAACGCGTGCCGGTGCTGCTCATAGCCGATCCGCCCGCGCTCGGTGGCGAAATAGAACTGATACCACCATTGGAGCTCGGCCTGCGGCGCAAGCGGTTTTAGGTTGCCCTCCACACTGCCGATCAGGTAGCCGCTGACGGAAACCAGCGCCTTGCAGCGCTCCGGCCAGAGCGCCGCGATGATGCACGCGGTCCGCGCGCCCCAATCGTAGCCGGCGAGGATCGCCTTGCTGGTGCCCAGCGCGTCCATCAGGGCGACGGTGTCGAGCGCGAGCGCCACCTGCTCGCCGTTGCGAAACGTCGCGTCGGACATGAAGCGTGTGCTGCCATAGCCGCGTGCGTACGGCACGATAACGCGGTACCCCGCCGCCGCCAGCGCCGGCGCGACGTCGACAAAGCTGTGAATGTCGTACGGCCAGCCATGCAGGATTGTATGCGTCTGTATCACGTGGCAATGGGGATACGTATCCAGACAGAACAGGCTGCGACGTGCTACGTGCCTGATACATCGACCGCCTTTAATACGTTCCGTGGCCCGACGCCAAGCACACGCGAAGCGATCTCCGGCCGCGCAATGCCCAGCGCAAACCCATCTCAAGGAAAACATCATGACCCGCATCGAGAACGTCCTGTACACCGGCAAAGTCCACGTCACCGGCGGCCGCGATGGCCAAGCCCATAGCGACGATGGCCGGCTGAATCTGAAGCTGTCCTCACCGGGCAGCAGCGGTGCCGGCACGAACCCTGAGCAGCTGTTTGCCGCGGGATGGTCGGCTTGCTTTATCGGGGCAATGGGCCGCGCCGCCAGCCAGATGAAGATCAAGCTGCCAGCGGACCTTGCACTGGATACCGAGGTGGACCTCGGCACCAGCGACGGCGCTTTTTTCCTGCAGGCTCGCCTGAACGTCAGCCTGCCGGGTCTCGACCGGGAGGTGGCGCAGGCGGTGGTGGAAGCGGCGCATCAGATCTGTCCGTATTCGAAAGCCACGCGCGGCAACGTCCACGTTGAGCTGCATCTGGTCTGACCCGTGCCGTGATCCGCCGATGCCGCCGGGCGGCATGCGCTCGCCGGCTTCGGTATGCTCGCCGCACGATGCGCACATGTCCTATCCCTTCGTGAAGATCTCCAGAAGATGCTTGCTCGGATCTTCGAAATAGATCCGGCGGCAGCCATCGTCCGTGCTGACCTCGCCGGGGTGGTGGCGGTACGGGTCCGACCAGTACATCAGATTGCGCGCGCGGATTCGGGCGAGGCTTTGCTCGAATTCGACGTCGCTGATCAGAAAGGCGTAGTGTTGCAGGGCAACATCGCCTTTCGCGTCCATGAAGTCCAGGGTGGCATCGTTGTCCAGCCGTACGGCAAGAAACGGCAAGAAACGGCCCGAACGGCACGGCCGCGGGACGTCCGAGGATCTCGCAGAGGAAGTCGGCGGACACCTGCTTGTCATGAGAGAAGACAATGGTGTGGTTGAGCTGGATGGCCATGTCGCAATCTCCGGGAAGGGGCATGTGCGTCACGCAGAGGCTGACACTGATGAAAACACCACGCCGCGCACTTGCCCCGATTGCCATCTGCACGCTCCTGGCCGGTGCGATA
Organism: Cupriavidus sp. UME77; assembly: GCF_014170355.1. Classification (NCBI taxonomy): domain Bacteria; kingdom Pseudomonadati; phylum Pseudomonadota; class Betaproteobacteria; order Burkholderiales; family Burkholderiaceae; genus Cupriavidus; species Cupriavidus sp. UME77. The sequence continues at coordinate 36,102 of NZ_LZZU01000006.1, read as the reverse complement.
CCCCAAGCCGCATCGGCTCATGGCGCCGTCACGCCGCAAGCTGTGGACACCAAGACACCACCGCAACTCGGCGAAGAATGGCGTCCGGAGAATCCATACAGGACCGGCGATCCGCCGCAGCGGCGAGCTGCAGCAGATCTTCGCGCAGTACGGGGTGTCGCTGCAAACGCCGTAAGGTTCTCCTGCCGTCGTGTCGGCATGGAGCGCGATCCGCATGGTGGATCCCAGTTGGTTGTGCTTCGCCCGTCGAGCGGGTCATCCAACTGATGGTGGCGCCAGGGCGCCCTCGCAATAGGGCGCCAGTGCATTGGCAAGCGACTTCACTCGAGCTGAATCTCGCCGTCGAACCGGACCTTGACCTGCAAGGCGGCCAGTTCCAGCGTGACCACGACCGGGAAGCGTTCGGTTCCGGTGATGGTGCCGGCGGCGATCGCCTTGGACACCGCCAGCTCGATTTCCCGCTGCGAGCTCACGCCGACAACTTTGAGGAACTTGCGAATGCTGAGGTTGAAGGTCTCTTCGTTCATTGCGCTCTCCTGGCTGCTGCCACAAGGAAAGACTAGGCGCTGGGCTGCATTCTTGCTGCCTGAAGTGGATACGGCCTGCGTGGCTAACCATGGCATGCCGGGGGGGGGCAAGGCGGCGAACTCCCCAATCTGGCTTACGTCGGGTCCGGCCTGATCGGGAACCTGGGGAAGATCGTGTTCAACGGTCCCTTCGTGCAGCAGGGCATGCCGGATCTCACCGGCAAGCTGACCTGGGTGATGATGCTTGACCGGCTGCTCGCCGCGCTGCGGCCCCTGCAGGAATTGCAATCCAAAGAAGACGATTCGCTATGAGTAGCGCTTGGATGCGCCAACACTGGGCCACGCCCCATCGCCACGACTGGCGTGAGTCAAATGTGCCGCATGATGACTAGGATTTATCTGGAAATATATCTATATCGACAAATGTGTCAATAGTTAACACTTTTTGCGGATAACATCGCTTTCTGCTCCGCAGAAGGTGCTTCGCGCGTATCACTGGTGCCCTGCGGTAATCCTCATCTCAGGAGGCCACCCGCATGGGTATCCGCGACAACCTGCCGTTTTCCGCTCGTACTGTTACCGTCTCCGGCCCCGCCTTGCCGGAGATTCTTGGACAGTCCCCCTTCACCTTTGTGCGCATGGAGGGAAAGGAAGCCCTTTGCGACCTGTTCGAATATGAGATCGAACTCAAGACCGCCGACAAGGACTACAACTTTCGCGGTCCCGAAGGCAACTTCGATCTGCGCCAGATGAACGGACGCGAGTTGACCGTGCACATCGAACTGGACGGCATGGGCACTGGCATGGCGGGCGGCGTTGGTGCAGGGACGCGCGAGATTGGTGGCATCGTGGACAGGGCGAGGTACTTGCGCGCAGAGGGGCGGCACTTCGTCTATGGGCTGACATTGCGTCCCTGGCTGTGGATTGCTTCGCAGAACAGGAATAGCCGCATTTTTGAGAACAAGACCGACATCGAGGTCATCGAGGAGGTGCTGTCAGCCTATTCCTTCCCCGTCGAGCGCAGGCTGGACGTGGCGAAATATCCCAGACGCACCTATCGCACCCAATGCGACGAAAGCGACTACACGTTCATTGCCCGTCTCATGCAGCACTGGGGGATCTCGTGGTTCTTCGAGCATTCAAATAGCAAACACCGCTTGATTCTGGCCGACATGCCGGGGGGCTACTACCGCAACCCGAGCGAAGCCTATCAAACACTCGAAATCCACCCGCCCGGCGTCAAGATTGACGAAGAATACCTGGACAGCTTCACCGTGGTGGACGCCGTGGTCGCAGGCAAGTACACCACCAACGCCTACAGCTTCACGCAGCCGCGCGGCGACCTGAGCGCCAGCAGTTCGGACCCGCGCGAGACCGGTCTGAACACCGCAGACCTGCATCAGGAGGTCTACGACTTCCCGAGCGAGCACGCCCAGCCTGGCACCGACAACCGCCCGTGGGACGAAGGCGACATGATCGCGCGCATCCGCATGGAAGCGATCCGCTCAAAGGGGCTGCGTTGTTTCGGCGCGGGCAATTTGCGCTCGGTGATACCGGGCTGTATTACGGTCATCAAGGGCCACCCCCAGCAGGCGGCCAACCGCGAGTATGTGATTCTCGACGCGACGCTCAAGCTGGAGGATATCGCGCAAGCCTCCGGGGAAGGCCAGCGCTGGCACTGCCGCGTGGAGTTCGAATGCCATCCGGCGCAGGAGATTTACCGGCCCGATTTGAGCATTCCGTGGCCGGTCGTCAGCGGCCCCCAAAGCGCGACCGTCGTCGGTCCAGAGGGACACGTCGCGCATGTCGATGCCTATAGCCGCGTGCGCGTGCAGTTTCCGTGGGACCGCTTCAACAAGATGGCCTGCTGGATGCGGGTCGCCACGCCGTGGGCCGGTTCGCAGCATGGGCAGATCAGCATTCCGCGCATTGGCTCTGAGGTACTGGTGTCGTTCCTGGACGGCGGCGATCCCGACAAGCCGATCATCACAGCGGCCATTGCCAATAGTTCGAACATGCCGCCGTGGCGACTGCCGGATCACCACGCACTGACCGGCATCCGCAGCCGCGAGCATGATGGCTCGCGCAGTAACCACCTCGTGCTCGATGACACCAAGGGGCAGATTCAGGTGCAGCTTTCATCGGACCACCTGACCTCCCAAATCAGCATGGGGTATCTCACCAGGATACCTGACAACACCGGGAGACAGGACAAGCGCGGCGAGGGGCTGGAAGCGCGCACTGACGGCCATGCCGCCTTGCGCGCGGCCTTGGGCCTGTTGCTCACCACCTACCGCCGCGACAAGGCCGAGGGCGGCATGATGAGCGTCGAGGACGTGATCGGGCTCATGCAGGAGGCGCTGACGCTGGCCGACTCGCTAGCAAAGAGTGCGGTCAACGGCCAGGCACAAACTGGCCAGCAGCAAGAGGTTGCCAAGGCCCTGCACCAGCAGGCCGATGCCGTCAAGGGCGGCGCAAAGCTGGCCGAGTTCCGCGAGCCCCATATCACCGTCGCCAGCCAGGCCGGCATCCTGACCTCCGCGCCGGGTAGCACGCATATTGCCAGCGGCGAACACATCGCGCTCACCAGCGGCCAGCACCTGTCGTTCTCGACCGGTGGCGGGATCTACGCGACAGCGACAGACCGCTTCTCGCTGTTCGTGCAGCAGGACGGCATCAAGCTATTCGCCGCCAGGGGCAAGGTCGAGGTGCAGGCGCAATCGGACGGCCTGGATCTGATCGCACAGAAGGTGCTGCGCATCGTGTCCACCACCGATTGGGTCGAGATCAGCGGCAAGAAAGGCATTCGCCTGAACGTGGGAGGCAGCGAGATCCGTATCACGCCGGAGGGCATCGAGAACCTGACGGACAGCAAATGGGCCGTGTACGCGGGCAGCAAGCTGTTGACCGGGCCGAAGTCGGCGTCCTATGCGATGCCTACCACCAAGATTTGCGCCCACCTCGCAGCGGGGGCGGCCGCCAGCGGTGCGGGCACCGTGCCGCTTCATTAAGAGGCGGACATGGCGAGATACACGACCGACCATCTGGTCGCGAAGCCTTGGCCGCGCATCTGGGAGTCCGGCGTACTGGTGCTGGACTTGCTGAACCACGATCCGGCGACGCTGGACCTGTCGGAACTGCCTTTGCAGGAGTGTCTGCCGGCCGGGATCGGCGACAACGCGCACCTCATGCCGTTGCTGCTGGACCTAACGCAGATCCGGCACGAGGCTCGGCACGCATTGCTGCTGCATACCTGGCAAGCGGTCCAGCGCGGCGACCCGCCCGTCGTTTGTGCGTGGCTGCGAGGGCCAGCGGCCGTGAAGGATGTCGCCAGCCATTTGGCGGCGTGCCTGACCGGCACCGACCACGCCGAGGGACATGCCCTCTGGCGCTTTTACGATCCGCGCGTCTTCATGCACATGGCCTGGCTGCTGCGTCCGGCGCAACTACAAGCGTTGTTCGGTCCGTGCGAGACGTGGAGCATTGTTTGGGCGGGCGGCTGGTACGAACTCGAGAGGCCGCAATCACAGGCACACCCAGATAGTGCCGATCCCCGGCCCTGGTGGCCGGATGCGACCCAATGGCCGACGGTTACGCAGACCACCGATATCGAACAAGTGTTGCTTCGTCTGGCGGGCAACGCCAAGCCATCCATTGCGCAGGCACCCAACGTGGACCGGCTGCTGCGATTTGCCGCCACGCAATTGCATGTGTCAAGTGACCTGGACCGCCGGCACTACGCCACCTATGCCGCTGCCTTTGGTCAGCCCTTCGAGAACCACACGAAATTGCAGGCATTGTGGCCGGTCGTCGCCAGCGGCGAGATGACCCTACGCCAGGCGCTGGCCCAATTGTCCTCCGACGATTGGCAACTCATGAAGATCATGGCGGAAACCGCCAGGAAGAACGCAAGCACCTCACACCATGGATAACGCCAAGTATTTTGCGGATCAATTTACGCCGCCCGTCAAGGGTTGTTCGTTCTGCGACCATCTGCCCGGCTTGGCAATTCTGCCGGTGCGGTATGCCGTGGTCGGCCCGGAGGGCAAGCAAGGCGCCCCCGCCTTGTCTGGCAACTTCAAGATCGAGAATGCGCCGGCCCAGCTTGGCGGCGGTGCGCAGTACACGCTGCGTGTCATGCGGCCGGGCTTTCTGTACGTGTTCCACGAAGCCTTGCAACATTGGGATTGCTATCTCGTGCTGAATGGCGGGCACCTGTGGAAGCTCATCCCCGAGCGCCCAGCGCCGCCCAGGCCGCCGACCGAATTCTTTTGCAGCGTGGGCTTCGGTCACGCCTACACGTCGATGTACTTCACGATTCCCGACCCGAAGCACGCGACGACCGTCTGGTATGCCTACTCGCATGTGCAGTGGACCCAGGCGCAACTGGATGACAACAAGAACCAGCCAGACCTGCGCAAGAAGCACATGCAGTCTCTGTATGTGAAGGCATGGATGGGCAGCCATAGCCAGGCGCATGCGGCGCGCGTCACAGAATTGGGCAAGAGCGTTGCAACATTTGCCATGCAACCCCAGCCCTACGAAGAGGCGTTCCGGTATCTGAGCGCTCCACCGCGGACAGGTGCAGGGAAGCCGGTGGACCTGATCGGCGCCACACCTGGCGCCATCCTCAACGAAGCCATGGAACGCACCTCGCCCGGTGACGCGATGATGCTGGCCTTCAACGATCCGCTCGGCATTGCAGAGGATCTGGGCAAACTTACCAATCCGAAGCTGCATCCGAAGGCCAACAATGGCGTCATCCGGGACAAGGCAACCGATCTGTTCCTGAATACGCTTGAAAAGAACATTCGCGCCAACGCGGAGGCGCAGCACACGAAGGAGGCCGAGGCGGCAACTGCTGAGGCGGAGCGCACGGCGACCACACCAGACGGATTTCCAACTTACGAGCTCTTTCAGGCTGTGTTCAACGGCAAGGCCACGGCCGAGCGCTGGAAGCGCGAAGACGCCGCGCGGGAGGCCACGCGCCTTGGGAGATTGAAGGCCGCCAGTGACGCCGCCTGGAAGCCTTATGAAGATGAACTGGCGCCAGGCAAGCGCCACCAGGACCTGGCGCCACGGCTCAAGGCACTCAACGAGAATGTGCTCGCACCTATCGCGGCTTCCCTCGCACAATGGCTCGTGAGCCTCCAGCTTGCCGCCTACATGCAATACCGCCATGACAAGCTGGAGCTGCCGCATGGCTACGTCTACAACGAGTCGCTTACCCGATGCCTGGAAAATGCGCTGGATACCGTGGAATGCCGCAGGGTGGTCCAGCGCTGGTTTAACGACGCGAATCCGGAGAACCACAGCAATCTGCTGGCGCGTGCGCTGATGCTGGACCACAAGCCCATCATCGACACCGTGCCGGACCCGACCGACCAGGGATATGGGGCCATCTTCGGTATCCTGAAAAGCGGCATCGACAAGATGGACGCCATGGCACAGGGCCTCACCCTACCGGAAGCGCTGGCGAAGATGGGCCTGGTGCCACGCCTGACGTGGATACTTGCTGATCAGATTATTCCAACTCTGGCCAACAAGGCGGGTTCAACTTCCGCCCGGTTGGCCTTGTATGGAATGAGCCTGTTCAGTGGCGTGCGGCTGGTTTCCCGTACCGCGAGTTTCACGCAGATTCGCGCGATGGTGCTGGCGGATCTTGAGGCTCTCAACCCAGCCCTCCACAAGCAATTAGGCCGAACCCAGCGCCGCGAGGAAGCTGCGGCCTGGGCGCGACGGGCCAGCAGCAAGCTCAGGCAAAGCGCGAACCTGGTCTGGTTCAGGACCGAGGATCTGGCGAGCAATGCTGAACTTGGCGCGCTCAGGCTGCGCACGGAAAACGACGTACCCGGCGTGCGACAAGTCAAGGCAGTCCTGGGCTCCCGTTTCGTGAACGTCGGCGCGGTCGCCTGCATCCTGCAAGGGCTGGCGCTCTACCACGCCACGCAATCTTTCCGCGCCGCCGGCGAATTCGATGAGGCGGAGAAAGGCACCAAGCTGATCGGCGGCCTAGTGGCCATGGCCGGCACCGTCGCCGAACAGGCGGGTGTCTCGATGGAAAAGGCACCTACGCATTCACTGGTGCGGCGCATCATGCGTTCGCCACCGAAGGCGGAGTGGATCAAAACTGGTGAAACACTCGCGGTCAAAGGGCGCTGGATCGGCTTTGCTGGGGCGGTGGTGGGCGTGGGGTTGGATGGATATCACGCCTCCGATGAATGGATGAAGGGGAACGCCTCTCTTGCGATTCTGTACTCAGCATCATCCATTTCCGGACTGGGTGTCGCCGTCCTACCGTTGGCAACAGAGGAGTTTCTAGCCTTTCTAGTTGGCGTTCCAAGTTGGCCGTTCCTCGTAGTGCTGTTTGCCGTGAACGTGGGCATCCTGACTCTCGATGATCCCGCTACCCTCAAATGGGCGACGCGCTGCCACTTCGGTAAAGCGCCCATTGGCGAGCGCTATAGCAGCCTGGAGTCGGAATCAGCGGCGTTTGTGCAATTGGGTCTCAAGGACAACAAGTAGGGATCGCATCATGAAATTTCCGACGAAAGATGAGCGCACGCCCTTCTATTTTCGGCAGAAGGGCAAACCGCTAGGCAGGTGGGAGCTGGAACACCGACTGTTCATTGACAAGCCAGCCAGTGAGGACGTGATGGAATGCGGCAACGTCTATCGGATTGATTCGACATGCCTGGAGATCACCGACGAGTCGCAGACACGCATGCAGAATGTCGGGATGCTCTGCATGATCTGCTCGGTCGCAACGCTTTTTTGTTTAGCACAAGCGATCATGTTTTTGTATTTTCCCTTTTATCACCCAGCGGAAGTCATGGCCCGAAAGGGGAACTGGTTTGGTGTGATTTTTGGTACGATCTTTTGCACTTCTGCAGCCGGTTTCTTCGGCCTGCTGGCCTTCGATCCGATGCGGCGGAACCTGTTCACCCTGAAGCGGCGTCCCATCCGGCTGAACCGGAAGACCCGGTGCATCTATGCCATGCGCACCAAGGACCGCGATGGCATGTGGGAAGTGCCATGGAGCGAGGACGAGTTTTTCTGCGTCGGCCATCGGCGCATGGGCGGGCTCTCGCGCGCCTATGATATGTACGACATCCGGCATTACCAACTTGATGCGCAAGGCAACGTGGTGCGGGCCTTCGTGCTCGGCAAGTTCGTCTTCACGCTCGACCAAGCTTACGCGCAATGGGAGTACTACCGGCGTTACATGCAGGACGGCCCCACCAATTTGCCTGAGCCGTATCGTTTCTTGGCAGTACGGGAAACGTTCTGGGAGGGCTACAAGATTTGCGCAGGGGGGAAATCGTCTGGGCTGTTCTTGAACTTGACCGACGTCATTTTTTCGCCTTTCGCCCTGCTCGACGCCTTCGCCCGCTGGCTCGTGCTCGTTACGTGTAGCAACCCGGTGTGGCCGCCGGAGATTGAGGCAGCTTGCAAACCAGAGCCCAATGATCCCTACGCCAGACCGTATGCCGACGACTACATTGGCGTACCAGGTGGACCCGAATCCAAGCCATCGCGAGAAGACCTGGCGCGGGTGTGGGAGCTGGAGCCGCAGCGCAGGCGCGAAGGTGCCTTGACTCGCGCGGAGGCGGAAGACCTGATCCGGCAGCAGACGGAGGCCACGGCATGACGACCATCACAACGCCGCCTACGCTTTATTGCGTGCGTGTCTCGGACCGATTGGCCAACGGCAATGAAAATGCGCGCCTGCTGGCGATGCAATGGGAAGGTGAAATCATGCTGACGACCTACCTGTCGCCGCTCGATGCCATGCTGCACTCGTCGCGCAGTGGCAAGGTGTCGTCAAGCACGCACACCCACGTTCGGCTGGATCAGCTTGACCCGGGTTGGCTCAGGCTAGCCCGTGCGGATGGTTTTGTGTGTGTGGAGGTTATCTGCGGCTTTTGCGCGAAGGATGAGCATCTGATCATGGGACCGCACGGCGGGTTGCAGGCATATAACATTCCTGATGCTGTTCATGCTTACCCAGTTGGGGAGAGTGTATCGATCCGCACCAGTCTTGACGCCTGGCGAGAGGTCGATCTCATCTTCGAGAACGCGGGGTTGTTTGCGTGGCAGGAGACCGTTGCCAGCCAGAGCATGTGGGATGCAGAGCGATACCACCGCGCGGTGAAAGAAATGTGTCGGTCGGCAAATGATTTCCGGAGTGATATCGATGTGCGCGACATGAACCAGATTGCCGTCTTTGATCCAGAGGCTGGCGCATGGCATTTTGTGCCAGGCGTTTCGCGCGAGGCGGTCAGCGGTGAGACGGCGGAATAAGCAGAAGGCGGAAATGTTATGGCAAAGAAGCTCATCAAGAAGGGCGACAAGACCACCCATGGCGGCGTAGTTATCACCGGCTCAGAGAACGACTTGCTGGACGGCGAGCCAATAGCGCGCTTGGGCGACCTGGTGGACTGCCTGGCCAAGTACCCGGATGGCCGGCCGCACGGTATCAACAAGATCATCGAGGCCAGCTCGGATCTGATGCTGGATGGCGGTGAAGCCGCCTGCGAGGGCGACGGAACAGAGTGCGGCTGCATGCTGATTGCCAGTTCGGATGCATCGGCGGGTTAGAAGTGGGCGGTGGCGCATACCTGTTGGCAAAACTCGCTGAGTTGATCTTGTTGCTAGTTGTCATCGCCATCGCGGCCGTTATGGTATCGGGCATTGATGCAGCAATCTGGCAATCCGTCTGAAGAACAGGTCGGGTGATTACGCGTCGATAGGCTTGTTATAGCAGTCGTAATGTGCATTGAAGCGACATAGCTACCGGAATAGAAGGCGTAACGAGAGCGTCGTGTGCACGGTCTTTGCGACGCAAAACGCACACAGGAATGTCTCTCCTGCTACTGGCCGATGCGGCCGCACTTGTCGGAATGCTGGCAATGACACACCAAAAAGAAAAGCCACGCCGGCAAAGCGCATGCGCCGCGCAAGCAGGTCGCGGTGGCGCAGGAGCGGGCCAGCGCAATGTGGAAGAATGGAAGCATCCAATGATCCAATATTCTCAACCACGAACGGGTCCATATGAAGCTGACGATCACCCTTGAGTTCACCCCGGCCGCTCAAGCCGCAGCAAGAGACATCGACCTGGATCTGACACCCCACACCGGCGCGATAACACCCGTGATCGGCGACCTGATTCAGTTCCCGGGACAGCCAATCATCTTTGTGGTCATCGGTCGCGTTTGGCAGCCGCGCAATCCGGACAACGTCGAGCTTCGTATCATGCTCGATCTGTCGCCTTCGCCGCTGTCTGTCGTCTGAGGGCATCCTGTGTCGCGCAACTTGCTCAGTGCAAGCACATCGCCAGCGACAGGAAGATCGTGGCGGAATGACAGCTGGGGAAGAGGCCTCAGGCGCCGCCCAGCAAGTCGTGCGCGTTCAGGATCGCGTACGCTATATCCGGCTTTGTCTCAAGGCAACGGCGTATCGCCGCGGGAATCGCCTGCTTGGTCTTGCGGCACAAGCCGGTTTGCTCTTCCACCTGGATGTTGATGCCGCGCACCGTGCGCACTTCGTGGATGCTGGGTGTGATTGTCACCACGATGCCCAGCTGCGCATGCATGCGCTTTTCCATGTCCTTGAGCTCGGCAAGGCTCGACAGGCTCTCCAGGCGGGCGATCAGTCGCTTTTCCTCTTCCCGGGTCAGCCTCAGGATCCGCATGTCGGATTGCGGGTCGTCCAGCAGCGCTTCGCGACCGCATGTGCAGGCGCCTGGCGGACACTCCTTGCGAATCGGAAAGGGGGCATTCATGTCGTCGAGGCGATGTGCGCTTCATCCGGAGGGGCAGGGAGTATCTTAAATCAAGCGGACGGCTGAGCGCTGGCCCTTGCCGGGATTGAACCGGCCGGTCGGCGAGAAACCGCCGGAAGGTTTATCCTCGCCGTGTCGCGCAACCTGCCGCGTCTGGCAATCACCATCCAAGGACACCCCCATGTCGCTCTCGATGTATGAAGTATCGATCCCGGCCTTTATCCGGGCTTTTGGCAACTTGTCGGCCATCCTGGACAAGGGCGCCGCATTCGCGCAGGCGCAGGGCATGGACCCGGCCGACCTGATCCAGACCCGCCTGGTGGCGGATATGGACCCGCTGCCGGCACAGGTACAGCGTGCCAGCGACAGCGCAAAGGGTTGCGCGGCGCGGCTGGCTGGCATCGAGATGCCGTCGTTTGCGGACACCGAAACCACCTTCCCGGAACTGCAGGAGCGCATCGCCAGGACGGTAGCCTTCCTGAACACCATCCAGCCCGCCCAGCTCGAGGGCAGCGAAACGCGCACCATCGAGCTCAAGCTGCGCCCCGAGCCCGTCACGCTCGATGGCAAGTCCTACTTGCTGGGCTTTGTGCTGCCGAACTTCTATTTTCACGTGACCACGGCCTACGACATCCTGCGCCACAAGGGCGTGCCGGTGGGCAAGCGCGACTACCTCGGCCTGTCCTGATCGAGAGGGCGGCCTTTGCCGGCCGCCCCTGCCGCGCCTCCATGCTGGAACAGGCGTGATGCGCCGGGGTCAGGCCCGGGTGGCGGCCAGCTTGCGCTCGCTCAAGGGGTGTTGCTCCAGCTGGTCCAGCCGGTCCAGCCGCCCGCTCAACACGGTCAGGCCAAGCGCCGCCAGTACCACCAGCGCGCCAATCCACGGCGTATGCATCAGGCCCATATGGGTCACGATCAGGCCGCCGGCCCAGGCCGCGCCGGCAATGCCCAGGTTGAAAGCGGCAATATTGAGGCCCGATGCCACATCGACGGCACCCGGCGCATAGCGCTCCGCCTGCTTGACCACATAGACCTGCAGCGCCGGCACATTGCCGAAGGCCACGGCGCCCCAGGCCAGCACGGTTACGACCACCAGCCAGCGGTGCGGCGCGGTGAAGGTCAGCGTAAACAGCACGATGGACAGCAGCAGGAACACGATCTTGAGTGCGGCGATGGGGCCGTGGCGGTCGGCCAGGCGGCCGCCCCAGATGTTGCCCGCGGCGACCGACACGCCATACACCAGCATCACCAGCCCGACCGCGCCGGCGCTGAAGCCCGATACATCCTGCAGGATGGGAGCGAGGAAGGTGAAGGGGATGAACGAGCCGCCATAGCCGATCGCGGTCTTGGCGTAGACCAGCAAAAGGCGCGGTTCGGCCAGCACCTTGGCCTGTTGCAGCAACGAGGCTGGGGCGCCGTGGCGGATATTGGCCGGGACAAACATCAGGCTGCCGACAAAGGCGACCAGGCCGAGCGCCGACACCGCGAGGAAGGTCTCGCGCCAGCCGAAATGCTGGCCGATAAAGGTGCCCAGCGGCACGCCGGTGACGAGCGCCACGGTCAGGCCGGTGAACATGATGGCGATGGCGCTCGCGGCCTTTTCCTTCGGCACCAGGCTGGTGGCGATGGTCGAACCGATCGAGAAGAACACCCCGTGGGCCAGGCCGGTCAGGATACGCGCCAGGATCAGCGATTCGTAGCCGGGCGCCTTCCACGCCAGCAGGTTGCCCAGCGTGAACAGGGCCATCAGCGACAGCAGCAGCGCCTTGCGCGGCAGGCGGCCGGTGAGGGCGGTCAGCACCGGGGCGCCGATGGCCACGCCGAGCGCATAGAGGCTGACCAGCAGGCCGGCCGATGGCAGGGTGATGTGCAGATCGGCGGCGATGGTGGGAATCAGGCCGACGATGACGAATTCGGTGGTCCCGATGGCAAACGCGCTGATGGTCAGCGCGAACAGGGCAATGGGCATGGTGGGCTCCAGGAGCGTCCGGAATTAGGATGGACGCAGTTTGCCGCAGTCTTTTTTGCAGAATAAGTGGGTGATCTGGATAAAATATTTGATTAGTATTCAACAATGAAGATCACTCTCGAAGAACTGCAGGCCTTTGCCACCGTCGTGGACAGCGGCTCCATCACGGCTGCGGCCGAGCAACTGGGGCAGACCGTCTCCGGCATCAGCCGTGCGCTGAGCCGCCTGGAAGAGAAGGTGGGCACCACCCTGTTGCACCGGACCACGCGCCGGCTGGCGCTGAGCGAGGAGGGCGAGGCACTGCTGGCTCACGCGCGCGCGATCCTGGCTTCCGTGGAACTGGCGGAGGAGCAGATGGCCGTACGCCGCCAGCGGCCGGCGGGACGGCTGAGGGTCAACGCTGCATCCCCGTTCATGCTGCACGTGATCGTGCCGCTGATCGGGGAATTCCGCCGGGCGTATCCGGAAATCGAGCTGGAGCTCAATACCAACGACCAGATCATCGACCTGCTCGAGCATCGCACCGACGTGGCGATTCGTATCGGCACGCTGCGGGACTCCACCCTGCATGCGCGTGCGCTGCCGTGGGCGAGGAGGTGCAGATCACGCCGCATCTGTCGGCATCGAGCGGCGAAACCCTGCGCCAGCTGGCACTGGCAGGCGAGGGCCTGGTCTGCCTGTCGGACTTCATGACCGACGCGGACCGGCGCCGCGGCGACCTGGTGCAGGTACTGATGGCGCACACCATTGACGAACGTCAGTCTATCAACGCGGTTTACTACCTCAACACCCAGCTTTCGGCACGCATCGCCAGCTTCCTGGATTTTGTCGGCGGCAAGCTGCGCGAAGCGGCTTGGGCGCAACTTTAGGCCGGCGCGGGCCATGGGCAGCGCCCGGGCATGGGCTTGGCAATAGGGGAAATCAAGGGGGCGGCTGGAGCGGATTGCGCTCCTGTGCGAAAATAGCGAGTTCGCCGCAGTTTCCTGGCCAATAGTCTGGCCAAGAGTCGCCACTCGTCGCCAGTTGCCCGCCCGGCATTCGCCGCGCGCCGTGCACCGACTGCCTCACTGCACCACCCACAGCACCACCTATAAAAGCTACCAGAGCTTTACCAGCCAGCATGACTTACGCCGTCAAGGAAATCTTCTACACCCTGCAGGGCGAAGGCGCCAACGCGGGCCGCGCAGCCGTGTTCTGCCGCTTCTCCGGATGCAATCTCTGGAGCGGGCGCGAGGAAGACCGTGCCAGCGCGGTCTGCCAGTTCTGCGACACCGACTTCGTTGGCACCGATGGCACCGAGGGCGGCAAGTACCGCACTGCCGAGGCGCTCGCCGACAAGGTGGCGGCCCAGTGGCCGCAGGCCGTGGACAGCAGCGCCGCCGGGCGTGCGCTGGTGGTCTGCACGGGCGGCGAGCCGCTGCTGCAGCTGGATGCGCCGCTGATCGACGCGCTGCATGCGCGCGGCTTCGAGATCGCCATCGAGACCAATGGCACATTGCCGGTGCCCGAGGGCATCGACTGGGTTTGCGTGAGCCCCAAGATGGGTTCCGAACTGGTGGTCAGGCGCGGCGACGAGCTCAAGGTGGTGATCCCGCAGGAAGGCCAGGATTTCGCCGCATACGAGCGCCTTGATTTCCGCTATTTCCTGGTGCAGGCCATGGATGGCCCGCTGGCACGGCAAAATACCGCGCTGGCGGTGGAGTTCTGCCAGCGCCGCCCGCTCTGGCGCCTTTCGCTGCAGACCCACAAGCTGCTCGGCATCCGGTAGGCAAATCGCGCAAATCGCGCCGGTACGCACCGGCACACCTCGGCACCCATTGGCCCACATGAACAAGCAAGTTTCCATTACCCGCCGGCTGGAGTTCGACTCCGGCCACCGCATTCCCAACCATGGCGGCCAGTGCCGCAACATCCATGGCCACCGCTATCGCCTGGACCTGACGCTGTCGGGCGAGGTGCTGCATCGTGCTGGCGCCTCGGACGAGGGCATGATCCTGGACTTCAGCGATATCAAGGCGCTGGCCACGGAACACCTGGTGTCCAAGTGGGACCACGCCTTCCTGATCCATCGCGGCGATACCGCGCTGCTGAACTTCCTGCAGACCATGGACGGGCACAAGACGGTGGTGCTTGACGCCATCCCGACCGTGGAGAACCTCGCGCAGATCGCCTTCGACATGCTTGCCCCGGTGTTCAAGGATTGCTTCGGGCACCAGTTGCAGCTCACCCGCCTGGTGCTGTTCGAGACCCCGAACTGCTGGGCCGAGGTCAGCGCCGCCTTCAGCCTGCCGGCGCAGGACTGACTCGCCGCATGACCCAGCCGCGATGACCGAGCCGACCCTCCCGCCCGAGGCCAGCCTGGCAAGCCCGGATCTTTCCATGGATCCGGCGCTTGCGCGCGACTGCCGCTATATGCAGGCCGCGCTCGACGAAGCGCGCCTGGCCGAAGCCGCCGGCGAAGTCCCGGTGGGCGCGGTCGTGGTGTGGAACGACACCATCATCGCGCGCGGCCACAACCTGCCGATCCGCTCGGTCGATCCTTCCGCGCATGCTGAAATGCAGGCGCTGCGCGCCGCTGCCCGCGTGATCGGCAACTACCGCATGCCGGAGTGCGAGCTGTACGTGACGCTGGAACCCTGCGTGATGTGCAGCGGCGCGATCCTGCATGCACGGATTCGCCACGTGGTGTTTGGCGCCACCGATCCCAAGACCGGCGCCGCGGGCAGTGTGCTGAACCTGTTCGAGCAGGCACAGCTCAATCACCAGACCACCATTGCCGGCGGCGTGATGGCCGAAGCGTGCTCGCGCATGCTGAAGGATTTCTTCGGTGGCAGGCGCCGGGCCCAGAAGGCCGCGCAGAAGGCGGCGCAAGTAGCCTCACAAGAAGCCGCGCAGGCTGCGGGGGCAAGCGATGCGCCTGGCTGCGCGCATTGCGCCGCTGCCGCACCTGCTGCCCCCACCGACACCGACCTAAGCCAGAACCCCGACGCATGAGCCAGTCCACGCCTACGCCCACGCCAGCCACCGAAGTCCGCCTGATCGCGTCTTCCGGCTATCCGCACGACGTTGCCATCGCCGCGCGCGGCTGCGCCTGGCTCAAGGGGCAGGGCTTTCATGTCGGCAACCCGGATGTGCTGGCGCGCCGCTACCTGCGCTTTGGCGGCAGCGATGCCGAACGGCTGGCCGACCTGCATGCCATCGGCACCGGCGCGGCGCACGAGCTGACGCTGGCTGTACGCGGCGGTTACGGTATCGCACGGCTGCTGGAGCGGGTCGACTTTGCCCGCATTGCAGAGCAGGCGCGCGCCAGCCAGACGCCCATCGTCGGCCACAGCGATTTCACGGCCTTCCAGCTGGCGTACCTGGCGGCCAGCGGCGGCGTCACCTTTGCCGGCCCGATGCTGCTGGCGGATTTTGGCGCGGACGTGGTCGATTCGTTCATGTGGCAGCACTTCGACGGCGTGCTGCGCGATCCGGCTTACACCATCGACGTGGATGCGCCTCAGGCTGGCGGCCAGCCTTTCACGGGCGCGTTGTCGGGCACGCTGTGGGGCGGCAACATGGCGATGCTGTGCAGCTTGCTGGGCACGCCGTTCATGCCGGCGGTGCAGGGCGGCATCCTGTTCCTGGAAGACGTCAACGAGCCGCCTTACCGGGTCGAGCGCATGCTGTTGCAGCTGGACCAGGCTGGCGTGCTTGGTGCGCAGCGCGCGATCCTGCTGGGCGACTTTTCCAACTACCGCGTGACGGATTACGACAACGGCTATGACCTGCCCACCGTGGTGGCGTACATGCAGGAGCGCCTGTCGGTGCCGGTCCTCACCGGCCTGCCGTTTGGCCACTGCCCGCGCAAGTTGACCCTGCCGGTGGGCGGGCAGGCGCAGTTGAGCGCACGTGCGGATGGATTTTCGCTGTCGCTGTCGGGTTACCCGGTGTTGAAAGCGCCGTCTTGCGCCCACATCTGAGGCTTATCGCTTCGTTCCTTTGCCCGCCAGTGGTAAAATCGCGGGTTGTTTCCCGATTTCCCTGCCCGGGCCCCGCGCCAACGCGCCACCAGGTTGCCATGCCTGGCTTTGCGCCGTCCACGCAGCCAAGCAAATCAAGCGATTAGCCATTTGCACAGCCATCAGCAGGGCGGCAGCCCGAGGCAAGCGCGGCAAGTCCCGCGCCTCATCATCCATACAAGGTCCCAGACGTGCTTTCTACCGCAAACATCACCATGCAGTTCGGCCCCAAGCCGTTGTTCGAGAATATCTCGGTCAAGTTCGGCGAGGGCAACCGCTACGGCTTGATCGGCGCGAACGGTTGCGGCAAGTCCACCTTCATGAAGATCCTCGGCGGGGACCTCGAGCAGTCCGCCGGCACCGTCATGCTGGAGCCGGGCGTGCGCCTGGGCAAGCTGCGCCAGGACCAGTTCGCCTATGAAGACATGCGCGTGCTGGATGTGGTCATGATGGGCCACACCGAGATGTGGGCCGCCGCCGCCGAGCGCGACGCCATCTACGCGAACCCCGAAGCCACCGACGAAGACTACATGAAGGCCGCCGAGCTGGAGGCCAAGTATGCCGAGTACGACGGCTACACGGCCGAGGCGCGTGCCGGCGAGCTGCTGCTGGGCGTGGGCATCCCCACCGACCAGCACCAGGGCACCATGAGCAACGTGGCGCCGGGCTGGAAGCTGCGCGTGCTGCTGGCGCAGGCCCTGTTCTCGAACCCGGACGTGCTGCTGCTCGACGAGCCGACCAATAACCTCGACATCAATACGATCCGCTGGCTGGAAGAAGTGCTCAACGAGCGCAATTCCACCATGATCATCATCTCCCACGATCGCCACTTCCTGAACTCCGTGTGCACGCACATGGCCGACATGGACTACGGCACGCTCAAGGTCTACCCGGGCAATTACGACGACTACATGGAAGCCTCCATGCAGGCTCGCGAGCGCCAGCTGGCGGCCAATACGCGCGCCAAGGAGCGCATCGGCGAGCTGCAGGACTTCGTGCGCCGCTTCTCGGCCAACAAGTCCAAGGCCCGCCAGGCCACGTCGCGCCTGAAGCAGATCGACAAGATCAAGGTCGAGGACATCAAGCCGTCGTCGCGCCAGAACCCGTTCATCCGCTTCGAGTTCGACAAGAAGCTGCACAACCTGGCCGTGGAAGCCGAGGGCGTGACCAAGACCTACGATCGCAAGGTCATCAACAACCTGTCGATCGCGATCCAGGCCGGCGAGCGCGTGGCCATCATTGGCGAAAACGGCGCCGGCAAGACCACCTTGCTGCGCAGCCTGCTGGGCAGCACCGTCAAGGGCGGCGTGGAAGTCGATCGCGGCACCATCAAGTGGGCCGAGAACGCCAATGTCGGCTATATGCCGCAGGACACCTTCGAGGAATTTCCGGTCGACCGTGACCTGATCGACTGGATGAGCCAGTGGACCCAGGCCGGCGACGACGACCAGTCGCTGCGCGGCACCATGGGCCGCCTGCTGTTCTCGGCCGACGACATCAAGAAGTCGGTCAAGGTGCTGTCCGGCGGCGAGAAGGGCCGCATGATCTGGGGCAAGCTGATGCTGGGCCGCCACAATGTGCTGGCACTCGACGAGCCGACCAACCACATGGACATGGAATCCATCGAATCGCTGCAGATCGCGCTGGACAAGTTCACGGGTACGCTGGTCTTCGTCTCGCATGACCGCGTGTTCGTCAGCGGCCTGGCCACGCGCGTGATCGAAGTGCGCAGCGATGGCACGCTGACCGACTACCTGGGTACGTATGACGAGTACCTGGAATCGCAGGGTATCGACGGCTAAGCGGCAAGCGTCAGCCGAGCCAACAAGAAGGGCCGCCATGTGCGGCCCTTCTTGTCTTTGCGGCCGGCATCCATTGCGGCCGCTCATTGCGGCCACTCAGGCCGATGCATGCCCGTCGTCGCGCACCATCTTGTCGAGCTGGTCGATGATGGCGCCGGCGGTAATTTCCCCTTTGGCCTTGTGCAGGGCGCTGTATAGCGGGTCGCGCAGCGCCGCCAGTTCCGCCGGGCTGCCGGCCTTTTCCACCTTGACTTGCAGCAGGTAGCCGCGCAGGCCGAGGTGATGGCCGATGACATCCGTATAAAAGTGATAAAGCTGCTGGTACGTGCCGCCCGCGGGTTGCGGGGAGGCCGGCGCAGGCAAGGCGTCGTCCCATGACGGCGCATTGGCACCACGCATGCTGTGCATGGAGAACAGGCTGTCGGCCTTGGCATCGCCATGGCGATCCACGCTGGCGGGCGGGTTTGCGGGGCTGGTAGCCACTGCGGCAGGCTGTGGCGCATTCTCCGCGCGGATCAGGCCGGCAGCCAGCAGGGCGTCGATGCTCTCCGGCCCGACGCCCATGCCGCCGGTCTGGGCCAGCAGCTCGCTGCGCCGGCGCTCGCCATTGACGATCAGCAGCAAGGCGCGCAGCTTATGGTCCAGTTTGCGCGCGCGGGTGCGGATTTCGTCCTGGCCTTGCTCGGTCTTATGAAAAACCGGGTCGGTCATGTCTCGCTCCGTTGTTATAGGTCGAGCAGCACTGTGTGGTATACCGCACTTTGCGTGCCGATTATCGCCACGTTGTTTGTGGCTGCTGGCGCGCTGCAAAAAAACGAGTCGCTAAAGCGCACTACAATGTGATGCACCATAAAAGTAACAAAATTTGCACCCGCCTATTCACCCAACTGAAAACTGTGGCCATGCAACAACGAGACAAACTCTTTATCAACGGTAAGTGGGTTGCCCCGCACGGTACCGGCCTGATCAACGTCATCCACTCCACGACCGAAGCCGTCATGGGCCGCATCCCCGAGGGCCACGCACGCGACGCCGAGGATGCCATCCAGGCGGCGCGAGCCGCTTTCGACAGCTGGTCGGCCACGCCACCCAGCGTGCGCGCGGACTATATCCGCAAGATTGCCGAGGGCCTGAAGGCGCGCAGCGAGGAACTGGCGCAACTGATCGCTGGCGAAGTCGGCATGCCGATCAAGATGGCGCGCGCCATTCAGGTGGGCGGCCCGGTCTACAACTGGGCGCAGGCCGCCAAGCTGCTCGAGACCTTCGCGTTCGAGGAAGAAGTCGGCAATTCCCTGGTGGTGCGGGAGCCGGTGGGGGTGGTCGCGGCCATTACGCCGTGGAACTACCCGCTCAACCAGATCACGCTGAAAGTGGCGCCGGCGCTGGCTGCGGGCTGCACGGTGGTGCTCAAGCCGTCCGAAGTGGCGCCGCTCAATGCCTTCGTGCTGGCAGAAGTGATCGAAGCCGCCGGGCTGCCACCGGGCGTATTCAACCTGGTCACCGGCTACGGTCCGGTGGTTGGCGAGGTACTGGCCAGTCACCCGGAAGTCGACATGGTGTCGTTCACGGGTTCCACGCGCGCTGGCAAGCGGGTGTCCGAGCTGGGCGCGCAGAGCGTCAAGCGTGTGGCGCTGGAGCTGGGCGGCAAGTCTGCTTCGGTGATCCTGGACGACGCGGACCTGGCTGCCGCGGTCAAGGGTACCGTGGGCGCCTGTTTCCTCAACTCCGGGCAGACCTGCTCGGCGCATACCCGCATGCTGGTGCCGCGCGCGCGCTACGACGAGGTCAAGGCCATTGCCAAGAAGGTGGTCGAGGGCTATACCGTGGGCGACCCGTTGCTGGAAACCAGCCGCCTTGGCCCGCTGATCTCGGCCGCGCAGAAGGACCGCGTGACCGGCTATATCCAGCGCGGCATCAACGAAGGCGCCGAGCTGGTTGCAGGTGGCCCAGAGGCGCCCGAAGGGCTGGACAAGGGCTTCTTCGTCAAGCCGACGGTGCTGGGCAATGTCGATCCCAAGGCCACGGTGGCGCAGGAAGAGATCTTCGGCCCGGTGCTGTCGATCATCTGCTACGACACCGAGGAAGATGCCGTGCGCATCGCCAACGACAGCATCTACGGGCTGGGCGGCGGCGTGTGGTCGGGCGACGAGGCGCGCGCCATCCGCGTGGCGCGCCGGATCCGCACCGGCCAGGTCGACATCAACGGTGGCCCGTTCAACATGCAGGCGCCGTTTGGCGGCTACAAGCAGTCCGGCAACGGGCGTGAGGCCGGCAAATACGGGCTCGAGGAATTCCTCGAGTACAAGTCGCTGCAGATGAAGAAGCCGGCTGCCTGAGGCCGGCGGCTCGCGAGGAAAAATGCCCGGCTGGTCCGGGCATTTTTCATGGGTGGGTTCGCTGGCTCGATTCACGTTGGCTGCACGCATGATTCGGCGATAATGCCGGAGTGCCATTGACCGGAAAGCCGGACTGAGCGCGGACCTGCGCGCGGACCTGCGGACGGGGCAAGAGGCATGGGACCAAAAACATAAATAAAAGCGCGGGCGCGACACGCCACGCGGGGAGAGGGATCGATGCGTTGGTTGAAACGGCTGATCTGGCTGGTATTGACGCTGGCGGTGCTGCTGCTGGTCTGCGCGTTTGGCGCTTATGTCTGGTATCGCCAGGCATCGCAGCCGCAGACCGCGGGCACGCTGAAGCTGCCCGGCTTGCGCGAG
The DNA here is from genome assembly GCF_014170355.1 of Cupriavidus sp. UME77. NCBI lineage: Bacteria > Pseudomonadati > Pseudomonadota > Betaproteobacteria > Burkholderiales > Burkholderiaceae > Cupriavidus > Cupriavidus sp. UME77. The sequence continues at coordinate 15,299 of NZ_LZZU01000006.1, read as the reverse complement.
AGCGTATCGATCGTCCGGGACCGCCATGCCGTGCCGCATATCAAGGCGGCCAACGCACAGGATGCCTACTTTGCGCTCGGCTTCGTCCATGCGCAGGATCGGCTGTGGCAGTTGCAGATGAGCAAGCGCATCGTGTCCGGCCGGCTGGCGGAAATCCTGGGACCGAGCGCGCTGGATACCGACCGTTTCCTGCGTACCTTGGGCGTGCGGCGCAACGCCGAAGCCATCCTGGCCCAATCCTCCGCCGAGACACGGGCCATGTTGCAGGCCTATGCCGAAGGCGTGAATGCCTATATCGATGGCCGCAAGGGGCCGTTGCCGCCGGAGTTCCTGATCTTGCGTACCCAGCCCGAGCGCTGGGAGCCGGCCGATACGCTGGCCTGGCAGACCATGATGGCGTGGGACCTGGGTGGCAACTGGACCCAGGAGACGTTGCGCATGCGGCTGGCGCAGGTGCTGCCCGTGTCGCGCATCAACGAGCTGCTGGCGCCTTATCCTGGCGAACGGCCGCTGCGCACCATGGACTACGGCAATCTCTACCGGCACCTGGCGCCGCTGGCCACGGCCATGGCGCGCGTCGAGCAGCAGGCGCCGGCAGGCTATGTGGAAGGCATGGGCTCGAACAACTGGGTGGTATCGGGCGCCCATACCCGTTCGGGCAAGCCGCTGCTGGCCAATGACCCGCACCTTGGGCTGCAGGCGCCGGCGCTGTGGTACTTTGCCCAGATGCAGGCTCCCGGGCTGGATGTCACGGGCGCCACGCTGCCCGGTATGCCGGGGGTGGTGCTCGGGCATAACCAGCGCATCGCCTGGGGCTTCACCAATACCGCGCCGGACGTGCAGGATCTCTATATCGAGCGCTTGCAGCCTGGCAGCACGCAGCGCTACCAGACGCCGGACGGCTGGGCTGAGTTCGTCACGCGCACCGAGACCATCCACGTCAAGGGCGCGCCCGACGTGACGCTGAACGTGCGCGAGACGCGCCACGGCCCGGTGATCTCGGATGTGGCCGAGCCGGTGGCGACCGCCGCGGCCCCGCTCGGCGCACAGTACGTGGTGGCCTTCCAGTGGACCGCGCTGCGTGCCGACGACCGGACCGTGCAGGCCGGGCTGGCGCTGAACCGCGCCACCGACTGGGCCAGCTTCCTGGCGGCGATGCGCGATTTCCATTCGCCGCAGCAGAATATCGTCTACGCCGATGTCGATGGCAACATCGGCTTTATCGCGCCGGGCCGCGTGCCGCTGCGCCGCGCCGACAATGACCTGAAGGGGCTGGCACCGGCCCCCGGCTGGGACGCGCGCTACGACTGGAGCGGCTTCATCCCCTTCGAGCAATTGCCGCGCAGCTTCAATCCCCCCGAGGGCGTGATCGCCACCGCCAACCAGAAGATCGTCGAGGACGACTACCCTTACTTCCTGACCAGCGAATGGACCGTCCCGTATCGCTACCAGCGCATCCGCACGCTGATCGACGCCACCGAGCGGCACACCATGGACAGTTTTGGCGCGATCCAGAAAGACACGCTCTCGCTCGCCGTGCGCGATGCCTTGCCGCTGCTGCTGGCATCTCCCATCGCCAGCGACCCGGCACTGCCGGAGCGCGAGCGCGCGCTGATCGCATCGCTGCGCAAATGGGATGGCGATATGCAGCCCAGGCTGTCCGAGCCGCTGGTCGCAACCGCATGGCTGCGCGAGCTGTCGCGCGTGCTGTTCGAGGACAAGGTCGGAGATCCGCTGTTCAACCGCCTGTGGGAGCAGCGCAACGTGCAGCAGCCCATGCTCAACGTATTGCGCAATCCGCGGGGGCAGGGCGCGTTCTGGTGCGACGACAGCACGACCCCGGCAACGGAGAGCTGCGACGATGCCATCGCCAAAGCCTGGCGCCTCGCCATTGCCGACCTGGACCGGCGCTACGGCGACAAGCCTGAGCGCTGGCGCTGGGGCCAGGCGCATGCGGCCCGCTCCGAGCACAAGCCGTTCGGCAAGCAGCCTTACCTGGCGGGTTTGTTCAACGTCAAGGTACCCAGTGGCGGCGACACCTATACGGTCAACGTGGGGCGCCACAACCTGCGCGACGAGGCGGCGCCGTTCGAGAGCGTGCACGCGGCCAGCCTGCGTGCCATCTACGACTTGTCAGACCTGGCCGAGTCGCGCTTCATGGATTCGACCGGGCAATCGGGCAACGTGACGTCGACCCATTACCGCGACTGGACCGACAAGTGGGCCGCGGTGCAGTACATCACCATGGCGCCGGGCCGCCGCGCGCCGGGCAACGAGGCCTTCGACACGCTGGTGTTGCAACCGGCCGGCAAGCGATGACCGAGGTGGCCATTCCCATTGATTGCGTGTTGCTGGGCACTGTGCGCCCGTTTGGGCCCAAGGGTGTGCCTAGCGGCATCGACAAGCAGGCGGTGGACGGGGCGGTGCGCGTCACCGTGCTGGGTTTGGCCGGAGACGGGCAGGGAGACCCCAAGCACCATGGCGGCCCCGAAAAGGCCATCCACCCCTACGCCTTCAATCACTATCCGGCCTGGCGCGAAGAACTTTCGCCGCTATCTACGCAGGCGGCCGAGGTCCTGGCACGGCCCGGCGCGTTTGGCGAGAACGTGAGCACTGCTGGCCTGACCGAGGCCGATGTCTGCATTGGCGATCGTTTTCGCCTGGGCAGGGCCTTGGTCGAGGTGTCGCAGGCACGCCAGCCATGCTGGAAGCTGAACCATCGCTTCGGGCACGCCGGCATGGCGCGCGCGGTCCAGCAAAGCCTGCGCACAGGCTGGTACTACCGGGTGCTGGAAGAGGGCGGCCTGGAGCGGGGCGACAGCCTGGTGCTAGTCGAGCGGCCGTATCCGGACTGGAGCTTGCAGCGGCTGCTGCACGTGCTCTATGTGGATCGGCTGGATGCGGGCGCCTTGTTCGCCATGGCGGCGCTGCCGGCATTGGCCGAGAACTGGCGCAAGCTGGCGCGCCAGCGGCTCGAGCGGCGGGAGGTGGAGGATATGGAGCGGCGGCTGGCAGGCGGTTGAGCCAAAGCCTGAGCCTGCCACCGTGGGCGGAAGTTTCGGCCCTGGCTCAGCCCTGGCGGAAGCGCTTGCCTTTGCCCTCGCGCGTGATGCGTTCCCACACGGCCAGTTTTTCCGCGTCGTCCATGAAGACCCAATTGCTGACTTCCATGGCGCTGCGCCCGCAACCCTGGCAGATCTCGTCGAACAAGGTCGAGCAGATGCCGATGCACGGGCTGTCCGGGCGGTCGAACAGGCTTTCGTCGCCGCGCGGTGAATTCGGTTGTGACTCCGGCTGTGACTCCGGCTGCCCATCGGTTTGCTGGGCGGATTGGCTGGGGTCTTGCGGGTTTGACGGCATGCGGCTGGGTGGCGGGGCGGATGGGCGCTCATTATAAACGGCTGGCTGCGCCGGCCCTGGCCGCCGGTTGATGACGCGGGAGGTAATTGAGCGGCGCCGCCGCAGCGCTTACGCTGGAGCCAGCCTGATCGTACCGGTCACCCCGAGGAGCCCATGATGCTGTCCCTGATTCCTGCCTTGTCCAGCGCCGCGAGCGCCGCCGCCACACCGGCTGTCGACCCCCGTATCCGCCATACCGTCGAGCAGGTGCTGATGGGCTCGCCCGTGGCCCGCGCCCTGGGCATCACGCTAGATGTGCTGGCGGTGGACCAGGTGGAATTGCAACTGCCGTTCCGGGCCGCCAACGTGACGGTCGGCGAGATCGTGCACGGCGGCGTGATCGCCACGCTGATCGACGTGGCGGGCGCGGCGGCGGCGGCTTCCGGCGCCGATGCCGGCAGCCTGCGCGGCGGCGCCACCAATTCGCTGAATATCCAGTATCTCGAAGCGGCCCGCGCGGCCAACCTGCGCGCGGTTGCCAGCGTGGTGCGGCGAGGGCGCCGCCAGGTGGTGACCGAGGTCTCGGTCTATGCCCAAGGGGAGAACCAGGTTGAACTGGTGGCCAAGGCCTTGATGAGCAGCACTTTGTTCCTGAGAGAGGGAACGGCCTGAATTGGCGCCGCCGCCACGCCGGCATCGGTCAGGATGCCGGCGGCTCGCACCGGATCAGAACTTGTGGCGAATGCCGAGCGTCGCGCCAAACTGGTTCGCGCCAGCCTGAACGTATGCACTGTCGGTCGCGCTGCTATTGTTGAAGCCGTTTACGCTCAGGTTCGAGTTGCCCTTGTTCTTGACGTAGGACAGGGAAGCGTAAAGGTCGGTGCGCTTGGACAAGGCGTAGTCCGCCGTGGCGACAAAGTCCCAAGGGTCGGCACCGCTATTGCGGAAGTCCTGGTAGTACGCGGCGCCCGTCAGCGAGAATGCCGGGGTCAGCTGGTAGGCCAGGCCTGCCCAGTACAGGTTCGACCCGCCGTTGGTGAGCTGGCCGCCGGGCAGCGAGGCGCCGTTGTAAGCCTTGGCCCAGCGGTAGCCCAGGAATGCCTTGGCAGCGCCCAGCGTGTACGAGCCAGCCGCGGTGGCACGGCGAATCATCTGCGCACTGGCGGCACCGGTGTTGTTCGCCTGGTCATAAGCCGCGCCCACCGCGAAGGGACCCGCCGCGTAGCTGGCCAGGAAGCTGTATTCGCGGCCGCTGGTGAATGCTCCCGCCACTTCGTTGCCATTGTTGGTGAAGCTATAGAGACCGGACACGGTCAGGCCGCCGAACGTGCCGATGTACTTGCCACTGTTGTCGGCGCGCGAGCCAAATTCCGGCGCGGTCGAGGTAATGCCATAGCGTGTCGAGATCGCCATCGGATCGTAGAGCAGGCCGAAGTCGAAGAACGGGGTCGTGTGGCGGCCCAGGGTGAACGTGCCGTACGGGCTCTGCAGGCCGACATAGGCTGCACGGCCGAAGAGGCGGCTACCTTGCCCCGACGAGCCGGTGTCGAAGTTCACGCCGCTTTCCAGTACAAAGATGCCCTTCAGGCCGCCGCCGATATCCTCGACGCCGCGCATGCCCCAACGCGAGCCGGACTGATTGCCCGAGGTCAAGCGATAAGCGTTGCCGCCGGGAGCGCCGGCGGCTGTCGCGGAGGATTTGTTCGTGTATTCGAGGCCGGCATCCGCCACGCCATACAGCGTCACGCTCGACTGAGCATTTGCGCCGCCAGCGGCCAGGGCAGCCATTGTGGCCGCAAGCAATTTCATTCTCATTTCAACGATCTCCTTTAAGGTTCTTGGATTTTTCGAGCACGGCTGGTCCCGTGCCGATGTTCTTGCACAATCGCGAGCACGCAATCCGTGCGCCGTGCCGGTGGGCGTGCATCCGCCAATCGCGGGCAGCACTTCGCCTGGGCCACGAACGCGCGTGCGTTCGGGCCCGGCAGGCTTGACGCGGCCTGTGTTTCGTCAGGTGTCAGGAGTGGAGTGCGGGGGAGCCGAGGTTGGCAGCCGCCGCGCCGGGCGCAGCGCGTTCACGCGCCATCAGGAAGACGATGGCGGCGGCGATCAGGTCGAACACTGCCAGCAGGACGAACAGCGGGCTGTAGCCGATATGCGTGACGGCGATGCCGAACAGCAGCGTGAACAGGGTCGCGCCCAGGTAGCCGCTCATGCCGGCCAGGCCGGTGGCTGTCGCCACTTCGTTCTTGCCGAACGCGTCGGACGTGATCGAGTAGAGCGCGCCCGACAAGGTCTGGTGGGCGAAGCCGCCGACGCACAACAGCGCGATGGCGCTGTATGGGCTGTCCACCAGGCCAACACAGGCCGGACCGATCATCGCCAGGCAGCCGACCAGCATGACCAGCTTGCGCGAGGTAAACAGCGACACCTTGAGGTGCTTGTGGAACCACGGGCTGAGATAGCCCCCCAGCACGCAGCCGATGTCGGCGGCAAGGAAGGGCAGCCATGCGAACATCGCGATCTCCTTGATGTTCATATGGCGCTCGGTTGCCATGTAAAGCGGAATCCAGGCGTTGAAGGTTTGCCAGGCCGGCTCCGACAGGAAACGGGGAATCGCGATCGACCAGAAATTCCGGCTGCGCATGATCTCGAGCCAGCTTGCCTTGGCCACGTTGGCATCCTTGTGCTGCGCCTCCTGGCCGGCAAGGATGTATTCGCGTTCCTGGTCCGACAGGCGCTGCTGATTCTTCGGATGCTTGTAGCAAAGCATCCACAGTACGGTCCATGCGACGCCCAGCGCGCCGACGATGATGAAGGCCCGTTGCCAGCCGCCGTTCAGGATTGTCCACACGACCAGCGGCGGGGCGCACAGCGCGCCGATCGACGAGCCAATGTTGAACCAGCCGATGGCGATCGAGCGTTCCTTGGCGGGGAACCATTCCGTCGTTGCCTTTACGCCACCGGGGATGCCGGCGGCTTCGGCCAGGCCAAGCAAGCCGCGAAAGAACGCCAGGCCTTGCCAGCCTGAGGCCAATGCGGCGGCGGCGCATGCCAGCGACCACGCCAGCGCAAAGATGCCAAAGCCGATTTTGGTGCCGATGGCGTCCAGTACCAGGCCGGCGACCGGCTGCATCATGGCGTAGCAGACCTGCCAGGCCACGACCACATAGGAGTACTGCTGGGTCGTCATATGCAGCTCCGACATCATCGTCGGTGCGGCAACGGATAGCGTATTGCGCGCCAGGTAGTTGACGATCAGGCCCATCGTGACCAGGCTGACCATCCACCAGCGCATGCCCTTTATGTGTTTCATCATGTCTCCTTGTATTTATGGATTCGCGGCAAAGCCGTGTGCCGCTCTACGTCGTTCTCGATCCTGGCTGGCCCCAGGGCCAATCCACGCGGGTCAGGCGGCCAAAGCAAGCGGCCATTGATCCTCGGCGTGGGGCATCGGTTGGAAATCAAGCCTCTTGGCTTACGCGCTACCTGCGCGCGCCGCCATGCCGCTGTGCCTCTGGCGTGAAATCGATGCTCGCAAAACTGCCGCCCTGGTACTGGCGGCCGATGGCATCGAGCGGGTTCGGGCCGGCGAGAATCTCTTCGGCGAAATCTTCGGCATTCTGTTTGGGCTGGTAGTGCAGGCGCGCCGCGCCAGCGTTGTTCCAGCAGCTGCGCGCATTGGCGGAGACGCCCCACACGACGAGGAAGCCAAGGTCAGGAACCGCGATGCTCTGCTCGATGAGATGCACGAGATCTTCGTGTCCGAGCCAGGTACTCAGATGCCGAAACTCTTGCGGTCTTTCCACGCAGCTGCCGATGCGCACGCAGACGCTCTCGATGCCGTGCTTGTCCCAGTAAAGACGGGCGAGCCCTTCGCCCCACATCTTGCTCAAGCCGTAAAAGCCATCCGGGCGAAACGCGCAGTCGGTCGAGAGTTGTTGGTCCACCGGATACATGCCGATCGCGTGATTGGAGCTCGCGAACACGATGCGGCCGACTTTCTGGCGCCGCGCGCCCTCATAGACTTCAACGAGCGCCCGCAGGTTGTTGTCGATGATCTCCGGCAGGGGGCGCTCGACACTCGTTCCAGCCATGTGAATCAGCACGTCGACACCGTCCAGCAGGCGGTCGACCACGGCCGGGTCGCGCAAGTCGCCACGCATTACCTCTTCGCCCTCGGCGACCGGCGCGAGTGACTGCGAGTTGCCCGACGAACGCAGGTCATAGCCTCGCGCCAGCAGGGCGGTCCGCAGCACGGTGCCCAACTGGCCACCGGCGCCGCTTAATGCAATCTTGGTCACGATATGAAAACTCCGTCTTGTTTGGTTTGTTTGTTTGGTTTGGCCTGGCGTATGGAGCGCTCGTGCTCTGATCCCGTGGAGAGTGCCAGTTGAACCGGCCTCTCAATCATTCATGGGACGTCATACAACATGGATTGAGTTTATTTGTCCGACAAGCGCATTCAAAGTAGGACAACTTTCTTAGGATTTCAAAGGCTTGTCAACGATAACGATCTGGAAATCGGGTTTACCCCGGGATGAAGATGGCTTAATGGCCATATTTCAAAAGTGAATTGGCGTGCCGAACTGTTGATGGACCACGCATGCGGTATGTTAGTCTGACAGCTTGCGCAACAACCCATACGCCGGCCAACCGGCGGAGCAGCAGGAGCAAGGTGTGGACGAATTGGTATTGACGGCAACCGACAGCACCAGTCTTTCGGAGCAGGTTTGCAAGCTGATCATCGGAGCGATCCTGCGGGGAGAGTTTTCCGCGGACCAGAAGCTACCGACGGAAGCCGATCTGGCCAGCCGTTATGCGGTATCCCGGACAACCGTACGCGAGGCGCTGTCGCGCTTGCGATCCGAAGGCATCGTGGTCTCGCGGCGGGGATCCGGAAGCTATATCCAGCGCATGCCGGTACGCGGGCAGCCGGTCACTCCCCAGATCTCCAGCATCGCCGACATCGAGCACTACTATGCATTTCGCCTTTGTGTGGAAGTCGGCGTGGCTGAGATTTCAGCGCAGATGCGCACCGATGCGGACATCGACGCCATTCGCGCCGCCTATGCCGCGCTGGACCGCACGCAGGACAGCGAGATGTCGGGCGTGGAGGAGGATCTGCAGTTGCATCTGGCCATTGCGCGGGCATCTCACAATCCTTTCTTCGTGCCCACGGTCGAGCATGCGCTCGGCCCGATTCGCCAGTGCATGGAACTGGCCCGTAACCTGGGGCAGACGCGCAATCCCACGCGCTTCGAGCAGGTCCAGGCCGAGCATCTGGCGATCATCGAGGCTATCGTGCAGCGGTCACCGACTCAAGCCTCGATCGCGATGCGCCGGCATATCGAGAATGCAAGGCGTCGAATCTTCGAGGGTGCCTGATTCATCGTCGTGAGCCGGCGCGGGTCCTGTCCAGGTGCGGTAGGGCGGTACCGCCCCAGGCTTGGGCACGCGCTTGCTCAAAGTTGTATGGCAACTTTGCCTAAGTCCAATTGCTTGACCGTCTTTCGTAGGCGCTGTCACGACACATGATGCTTTAGCACCAATCTCACGTGGCGGACCGGTACAAATGAGTTCGCGATACGCTTTGTGTTGTAGGACGTCATGCGTCTCGGGCTTGGGGATGCCGTACTGATCGCGCAGGCCGTATCAGCCGGGCTGGCCTAGGGCGATGTTCCGCGGCTCGGCGTCGAGTTGTCGCGCTAGCTCATCCACCGCGCGCCGGATTGGCTGGCCGCTCCTGGCCACTTTGGCAAGCGTCAGTGCCCCTTGCCAGCCGCAGATCACCAGGCCGGCGAGCTCGGTGGCGCGCACCCATGGGATCCCCCGCACCGCGAAGGCATCGGCCAGCACGGCTTCCCATGCGGCAAAGGCCGCATTGCCCGCTGCCGCCACGCCCTCGGCTTCCGGGGCGATTTCCAGCAGGATGGTGGAGATCGGGCAGCCGTCACGATAGTCGGACTGGGCCATCCAGCCGGCCATCAAGACGCCATAGGCCCGCACGATCGCCCCCGGCGAGTCGTGCTCCGCGCATAGCTGCGTGAGCGTCGCACGCACCAGTTCGCCGGCGTACACGATGACTTCCTCGGCGATTTGCTCCTTACCTTTCGGGAAGTAGTGGTAGAGCGAGCCTTTTGGCGCACCGCTCAGTGCAACGATGTCATTGGTGCCGCTGGCGGCGTAGCCATACCGGCGAAAGAGCACGGCGGCGGCGCGGACGATCTTGTCGCGATGTTTGGCTTGAGCGGCCATGTGATGAAGTCCTCGGTCGTTGGAGGGGTTGATATCCTCCTGGAATTATATAGACTGGTCTACATTAAAAATAGTGGTTGAACCATCACAGCCTCAACGATACGACCAGGAGACACCACAATGACCAGCGCCGCGGCCGAACATGCCGACCTTCCCGCCGACCTTCCGGCCGGCTTCGCGCCACATTTCCGCCATAGTCCGCTGACCGATCCCTGGGAGCCGCTGTACTCGAGGCGCTCGGACCAGGCCATCGTGCTGGCGGTGAAGCTAGCCCAGGCCCACACCAACGCACGCGGATTTGCCCATGGCGGGCTGATCACGGCCCTGGCGGACAACGCCATGGGGCTGTCGTGCGGCATGCAATTTACCGAGCCGCGCAGCCTGGTCACCGTGAACCTGTCGATCGACTTCCTCAATGTCGCAAGGATCGGGCAGTGGCTGATGTTCGAAACGTCATTCACCAAGGTCGGCGGCACGCTGTGCTTTGCCCAGGCTTTCGTCACCGCCGACGGCGTGGCTTGCGCCAGGGCCAACGCGACGTTCCGGGCCATGCAGTGAGTTTTTTCCGTGGATCTCAATCAGGCAGGGTAATGCAATGACAGCAGATACGAGCAGCACTAACGCGACCACCAATGCGACCGCCAGCGCAACCACCAACGGCGCCTATTCGCTGGACACGGTCAAGCGTGTCAACCAGACCGCCGCATTCAACCGGTGGCTGGGCTTCGAGGTGATCAGCGCGCAGGGCGGGGCAGCGGAACTGCGCATGGCATGGCACGAGCAAGCCACGCAATACGCGGGATTTCTCCATGCGGGCGTGATCGGCGCCCTGGTCGATACCGCCTGTGGATTCGCGGCCACGACGGTAGGGGGGCCGGTGATGGCTTCCCACTATTCGGTGAACTGCATGGCGCCGGCCGTAGGGCAGGCGTTCGTGGCGCGGGCCAGCGTGACCAAGGCAGGCAAGCGGCAGGTGTTTGCCAGGGCGGAAGTGTTCGCGGAGCAGACCGGCGGCGAGCTTCGGCTGGTGGCCTCGGGCGAGGTTATCTTCGTGCCTGTCGAGCCACAGACCGCCAAGCCACCTGCGCCGCACGATTGAGATCCCTGGCTCGACATCATTAGTGCAATTAACGGCCAGCTATTTTCGCCCTACGACCCAACCGGTGCCGCCTCATGGGATACCGCAATTTGACCCACGTCCGGCTTCGGCAAGCCAGGCAAGCCTGCAGGGCGAGAGGTAAGGCTTGAATGGAAAATGGCAGTCCGCTCGCTACGCGACCGGACTGCCATTCGAGCGGCGCGGACAGGGCGGGAGAGGCTGCTCCACTCTGGCGATCGTTGCAGATAGCGGCAGCATCGGGATAGTCCCGGTGGCGGGCGCAATCAATCCAGCGCGAAACCCATGCCGCCACGTCAGCGTGCCTCAGAACGCGTCGCCGGGCACGCGCACCCATCCTTCCATCAGCACCCGGGCGCTGCGGCTCATGATGGCCTTGGTCACGGTCCATTCGCCGTCGACCTGGCTAGCTTGCGCGCCCACCCGCAAGGTGCCCGAGGGATGGCCGAAGCGCACTGCGTTGCGTTCGCCACCGCCGGCAGCCAGGTTCACCAGTGTGCCGGTGATCGCCGCCGCGGTGCCGATGGCGACCGCGGCCGTGCCCATCATGGCGTGATGCAGCTTGCCCATGGACAAGGCGCGCACGAGCAGGTCGACGTCGCCGGCGGCAACCTGTTTGCCGCTGGAGGCCACGTAGTCGGCCGGCTTGGCGACAAAGGCGACCTTCGGCGTGTGCTGCCGGGTGGCGGCCTCATCGATATGTTTGATCAGGCCCATGCGCACCGCGCCGTGGGCGCGAATGGTCTCGAACATCGCCAGCGCCTTGGGGTCGCCGTTGATGGCGTCCTGCAGCTCGGTGCCTTTGTAGCCGATGGATTCCGCGTCCAGGAAGATGGTCGGAATGCCCGCATTGATCATGGTGGCCTTCAGCGTGCCAACGCCGGGAACCTCGAGATCGTCGATCAGGTTTCCGGTGGGGAACATGGCGCCGCCGGCGCCGTCTTCCTCGGCTGCGGGATCCATGAACTCGAGCTGGACTTCGGCTGCGGGGAAGGTCACGCCGTCCAGCTCGAAGTCACCGGTTTCCTGCACGGCGCCATTGGTGATGGGTACGTGCCCGATGATGGTCTTGCCGATATTGGCCTGCCAGATGCGCACGATGGCCACGCCGTTGTGCGGGATGCGGCTGGGGTCGACCAGGCCGGCACTGATGGCGAATGGGCCGACGGCGGCGGAGAGGTTGCCGCAGTTGCCGCTCCAGTCGACAAACGGCTGGTCGATCGATACCTGGCCGAACAGGTAGTCGACGTCGTGATCGGGCTTGCTGCTTTTTGAGAGGATGACGGTCTTGCTGGTGCTGGAGGTAGCGGCACCCATGCCGTCGATCTGCTTGCCATAGGGATCGGGGCTGCCGATGACGCGCATCAGCAGCGCGTCGCGGGCGGCGCCCGGCACCTGCGCGGCTTCGGGCAGATCCTGCAGGCGGAAGAACACGCCTTTGCTGGTCCCACCACGGATGTAGGTGGCGGGGATCTTGATCTGGGGTACGTGGGCCATGGAAAATTCGTCCTGATGAAAGCGGGCGGTACGTCGCCATACCGCCCGAACACGTTGCTGGTCGATGCGCCTGCGCGCGCTTACGCAGCGGCCTTCGACGATTCGAGGAAGTCCTGCGCGAAGCGCTGCAGCACGCCGCCGGCTTCGTAGATCGACACTTCTTCCGCCGTATCGAGGCGGCAGGTCACCGGCACTTCCACGCGCTCGCCGTTCTTGCGATGAATCACCAGGGTGAGGTCGCAGCGCGGCGTGCGTTCGCCGATCACGTCGTAGGTCTCGGTGCCGTCGATGCCCAGCGTGGTGCGGTTGACACCAGGCTTGAACTCCAGCGGCAGCACGCCCATGCCGACCAGGTTGGTGCGGTGGATGCGCTCGAAGCCTTCGGCCACGATCGCTTCCACGCCGGCCAGGCGCACGCCCTTGGCGGCCCAGTCGCGCGAGGAGCCCTGGCCGTAGTCGGCGCCGGCCACAACGATCAGCGGCTGCTTGCGGGCCATGTAGGTCTCGATGGCTTCCCACATGCGGGTAACCTTGCCCTCTGGCTCGATGCGGGCAAGCGAGCCCGGCTTGACCTTGCCGTCCACCACCACCATTTCGTTCTTCAGGGTGGGGTTGGCAAAGGTAGCGCGCTGCGCCGTCAGGTGGTCGCCGCGGTGGGTCGCGTAGGAGTTGAAGTCTTCCTCCGGCAGGCCCATCTTGGCCAGGTACTCGCCGGCTGCGCTATCGAGCATGATGGCGTTGGACGGCGACAGGTGGTCGGTGGTGATGTTGTCGCCCAGCACGGCCAGGGGCCGCATGCCGGTGAGCGCGCGTTCACCAGCCAATGCGCCTTCCCAGTAGGGCGGGCGGCGGATGTAGGTGCTCATCTCGCGCCAGTCGTACAGCGGGTTGGCCTTTTCGCCGGTGTCTGCGGTCACGGCGAACATCGGCTCGTAGACCTTGCGGAACTGCGCTGGCTTCACGCTGGCGGCAACCACCGCGTCGATCTCTTCGTCGGACGGCCAGATGTCCTTCAGCGTCACCGGCTTGCCGTCGGCGTCGGTGCCCAGCACGTCCTTTTCGATATCGAAGCGGATGGTGCCGGCAATGGCGTAGGCCACCACCAGCGGCGGCGAGGCCAGGAAGGCCTGCTTGGCATACGGATGGATGCGGCCGTCGAAGTTGCGGTTGCCGGACAGCACGGCGGTGGCGTACAGGTCGCGCTCCACGACTTCCTTCTGGATCACCGGGTCCAGCGCACCGGACATGCCGTTGCAGGAGGTGCAGGCATAAGCCACCACGCCAAAGCCCAGCTGCTCCAGTTCCGGCAGCAGGTTGGCTTCTTCCAGGTAGAGCGTCACCGCCTTGGACCCCGGCGCCAGCGAGCTCTTCACCCACGGCTTGCGGGTGAGGCCGAGCTTGTTGGCGTTGCGCGCCAGTAGCCCGGCGGCCACCATGTTGCGCGGGTTGTTGGTGTTGGTGCAACTGGTGACGGCGGCGATGATCACCGCACCGTCCGGCATCAGGCCGGGCTCGTTCTCGACCTTGCCGCTGATGCCGCGCGCGGCCAGCTCGGAGGTGGGCACGCGCTTGTGCGGGTTGGACGGGCCGGCGATGTTGCGCACCACGGTGGACAGGTCGAACCTGAGCACGCGCGGGTACTCGGCCTGTTTCAGGCTGTCCGCCCAGAGGCCGGTTTCCTTGGCATACGTTTCCACCAGCTTGACCAGCGCATCGTCGCGGCCGGTGAGCTTGAGGTACTTGATGGTCTGCTCATCGATGTAGAACATCGCGGCAGTGGAGCCAAACTCCGGCGCCATGTTGGAGATGGTGGCGCGGTCGCCCAGCGTCAGGTGGGTGGTGCCTTCGCCGAAGAACTCGAGGTAGGACGACACGACCTTTTCCTTGCGCAGGAATTCGGTCAGGGCCAGCACGGTGTCCGTCGCGGTGATGCCCGGCTGCGGCCTGCCGGTCAGCTCCACGCCGATGATGTCCGGCAGGCGCATCCAGGACGCGCGGCCCAGCATCACGCTTTCGGCTTCCAGGCCGCCCACGCCGATGGCGATCACGCCCAGCGCGTCCACCATGGGGGTGTGGGAGTCGGTGCCGACCAGCGTATCGGGGAAGGCCACGCCGTCTTTCACCTGCACCACCGGGCTCATGCGCTCGAGGTTGATCTGGTGCAGGATGCCGTTGCCCGGCGGAATCACGTCGACGTTCTTGAAGGCCTTCTTGGTCCAGTTGATGAAGTCGAAGCGGTCTTCGTTGCGGCGGTCTTCGATGGCGCGGTTCTTCGCGAACGCATCGGGATCGAAACCGCCGCACTCGACGGCCAGCGAGTGGTCCACCACCAGCTGTGTCGGCACGACCGGGTTGACCATGACCGGGTCGCCGCCCTGGGCAGCAACGGCATCGCGCAGCCCGGCGAGATCGACCAGCGCGGTCTGGCCCAGGATGTCATGGCAGACCACGCGCGCCGGGAACCAGGGGAAATCCAGTTCCTGCTTGCGTTCGATGATCTGCTTGAGGGAATCGGTCAGCGTAGCCGGGTCGCAGCGGCGCACGAGGTTCTCGGCCAGCACGCGCGACGTGTACGGCAGCTTGTCATACGCGCCCGGCTGGATGGCGTCGACCGCGGCACGCGTGTCGAAGAAGTCCAGCTGGGTGCCGGGCAGCGGTTTGCGGTTTGCAGTGTTCATTTTTTAGGGACGAAAGAGAGTAACGATCAGGGGGTAGTGGCCCAGCTTTGCGGCCAACTACCCCCTTCTCCCACGGGCGGTACAGGGGAGCAAACCGGCAGCCGGCTAGATTACTTGCGATCCTTGATCGGCACGAACTTCAGGTTTTCCGGCCCGGTGTAATTGGCGCTGGGGCGGATGATCTTGTTGTCGATGCGTTGCTCGATGATATGCGCAGCCCAGCCCGAGGTGCGCGCGATCACGAACAGCGGGGTGAACATGGCGGTGGGCACGCCCATCATGTGATAGCTCACCGCGCTGAACCAGTCCAGGTTGGGGAACATCTTCTTGGCGTCCCACATGGTGGTTTCCAGGCGCTCGGCGATGTCGAACATCTTCATCGAGCCGGCATCCTTGGACAGGCGCCGCGC
>NZ_LZZU01000005.1:0-138734 GCF_014170355.1 Cupriavidus sp. UME77 | reverse complement strand
TGCAGATGCCGCCGTCGTACAGCGGCGCGCGCGCGTCGATGGCCACGCAGTGCGATTGGGAAGGGTCGCCGATGGCGTCCGCTCCGGCTTCGATCATGAACTTGAGCAGCACGCCCATGTTGAAGCGCGTACCGCGGATCAGGAAGTTGTCGGCCGGCCAGTCACCGTCGGCGTTCTGGCCCCAGGCCTCGCGCAGCCATGCGCGGTTGGACTCGAAGCCGCCGGCGGCCAGCACGCAGCTGCGCGCCTCGATGCGCTCGCTGCCGATGCGGGCGGCCTTGAAGCGGTCGCCGTCCATCTCGATGGCGTCCACCGGGGCGTTGTAGCGCACCTTGACGCCAAGGGCTTCGGCGCTGCGGAAGTACGCGTTGACCAGCGCCTTGCCGCCGCCCATGAAGAAGGCATTGGTGCGCGCCACATGCAGCGCGCCTGACAGCGGCGGCTGGAAGTGCACGCCGTGGCTGCGCATCCAGTCGCGGCAGGTCGACGAGGCGCGAATGGCCAGGCGAGCCAGCCGCTCGTCGGTCAGGCCGCCGGTGACCTTGAGCAGGTCTTGCCAGTATTCCTCTTCGGGATAGGCATCGACCAGCACGTCTTGTGGCGCGTCGTGCATGCAGCGCAGATTGCGGGTGTGCTGCGAGTTGCCGCCGCGCCACTCGCGCGGGGCGGCTTCCAGCAGCAGCACGCTGGCGCCGGCTTCGCGCGCCATCAGGGCCGCGCACAGGGCAGCATTGCCGCCGCCGATGACCAGGACGTCGATCATGGGCGTGCGCCTCGGGCAAGGCTAGGGATAGCCGGCAGGGACGGCTCCCGGATTTGAATAATGGACAGCACGATGAGGGTTCCGGTGGGGATGCCCGCACTGTAGCGGCCCGCCGGCGTCCTGCTAAGCCCCCGGATCGCATGGGGGCATCACGAATCGTGATACCCCAGGGGGGGGCGCCCGCGCGTCACCCCTGCGGCCCAAGCAGCCGCGCACCCCGCCAGGCGCCGGAGCGCACCAGTTCGCGGGCGCAATCGGCCAGCACCACGCGCAAGGCCAGCGCGGCGGGCGATAGTTCGTCGTCCGAGAGGCTGCACAGCACGTTCTGGCGCCGCACCTTGGGGTCCGCGATCTCGGCCAGGTGGAAACGCGCCTGTGCATCCGCATAGCGCCCCACCGCGGCCCAGGGCTGCAGCGTGGCGC
Organism: Cupriavidus sp. UME77; assembly: GCF_014170355.1. Classification (NCBI taxonomy): domain Bacteria; kingdom Pseudomonadati; phylum Pseudomonadota; class Betaproteobacteria; order Burkholderiales; family Burkholderiaceae; genus Cupriavidus; species Cupriavidus sp. UME77. Next base: position 137,548 of record NZ_LZZU01000005.1, on the reverse strand, counting down.
CAAACCCGAGATCGACGGCGTCCATCAGCATGGCCAGGGAATCCACCTCCTGCACCACCTGCGGCACGATCTTCACGCGGGCGAAGGCGGCATCGAGCGTGCTGCGCAGCCCATGCAGGCCGGTGGGCATGATCAGCGGCACGTCCCGCAACTGCGCCATGCGCAGCCGCAGCGGCGCCTCGGCATCGACCTCGGCCGGCAGCGCGCGGCGCGAGCGGATCAGGAACAGGGTTTCCTCGAGCAGCGGCGTCACGCTCCAGCGGCGCGCCACAACGGTGTCGAACAGCACGGCCAGGTCGAGCTGGCGGGCGTTGAGCATGGCGCTGAGGTGGCCTGACAGGCTCTCCACCATGTGCAGGCGCACATCCGGATAGCGCTCGCGCATGGCGCGCATCAGCGGCACACCGATGACCGAAGCCGTGGTGGGCGCCAGCCCCACGCTGACCGTGCCGGAAAGCCGCGCATGGTGGGCGGCGCGCTTGGCCTGCTCGGCATGGCGCAGCGCCAATTGCGCCTCGCGGAAGAAGGCCAGCCCGGCCTCGGTGGGCGTCACGCCGCGCGTGGTCCGGCGCAGCAGCCGGGTGGCCAGCTCGCTCTCCAGCCGGCTGATCTGCTGGCTCATGGCGGATTGCACCATATCGAGGTCGAGCGCGGCGCGGCTCATGCTGCCAAGCTCCACCACGCGGACGAAATACTGAAGCTGGCGCAGTTCCATGGGGTTCCCCGGCCTGGATTCGTGTCTGGATTCGTGTGTGCGACGCTTATACCAGATCGCGAACCGGCGGTGGCCGCCCGGTCAGGCCTCGTCGAAGCCGCTGTACCAGTCCACGGTCTGGTCGGCGTACACCAGGCCCTTGGCCGCCAGCGCCTCGCGCATCTGGTACATGTCCAGCCCCAGCACCCCAGCGGCCAGCGTAGCGCGCTTGCCCTCCTCCATGGCACCGCGCTCGGCGGCACGGCGCGCGGTCTCGGCAGCGAGCGGGCGCGGCACCACCACCACGCCATCGTCGTCGGCCACGATCACGTCGCCGGGGCGCACGTGGGCGCCGGCGCAGACCACCGGCACATTGACCGCGCCCACGGTCTCCTTGACCGCGCCCTGCGCCGAAACCGCCCGCGACCAGACCGGGAAGCCCATGGCATTGAGCGTGGCCACATCGCGCACGCCGCCGTCGATCACCAGGCCGCGCGCGCCGCGTGCCTTGAGCGAGGTGGCCAGCAGGTCGCCGAACAAGCCATCGGTGCAGTCGCTGACCAGCGCCACCACCAGCACGTCGCCGGGCTGCACCAGTTCCACCGCGACGTGGATCATCCAGTTGTCGCCGGGATGCATCAGCACCGTCACGGCGCTGCCGGCAATGGCGGCACGGGGCTGGATTGGCCGCATGTAGGGCTTCATCAGCCCGGTGCGGCGCTGCGCCTCGTGCACCGTGGCGACACCGGCGGCGCCCAGCGCGTCGATGTCCGCGGCGGCCGCGCGCAGGATGTTGCGATAGGCGATGGTCTTCATGACAGGCTCTGCGCAACTTGCGGAAACACGCGCGCATAACCTTCGCCGTACTTCACCTTGCGATCGGAGTTGCGCGCGGCCTGCGCACCGCGCTGCAGCGCCACGCGGGTGTAGTACTCCCACAGGTGCTCCTGGGCCGCCATGGTGGCGAAGGCGCGCTGCTTCTTTTCCCATACCGAGGAGATATCGAGCAGCACGTCGGGCTTCCAGTTGCATTGCTCGGGCTGGTGCGGCTCGAACAGAAACACCGGCGGCGCGCCGATCACGGGCACCTCGGGCTTGTAGCCATGCGCCTGGGCGATGACCCGCGCCTCCTGCGCTACGTGCGTGGCGAGCGGATGGTCAAAGTTGTAGATGTCCTCGCGCGAGTGGCTCAGCACCAGTTCGGGCCGCAGCGCGCGGTAGAGATCGGCCAGGCGCAGCAGCGCAGCGTCGGTCACGCGCATGGGGTAGTCGCCCAGGTCGAAGCACTCCAGCGTCGCGCCCAGGATGTCGGCGGCCTGCTGCGCTTCTTCATGCCGGGCCGCCTTGACGCGCTCGATGGTCATGCCCGGCTGGCGCCACATCTTGGCGGACTCGCCGCGCTCGCCAAAGGACAGGCAGACGATCTTGACGTTGTAGCCGCGCTCGGCGTAGAGCGCGATGGCGCCGCCGGCACGCCAGACAAAATCGGCGGCGTGCGCGCTGACCACCAGGATCGAGGGACGCTGCGCGCCCGGCTGGGCTTGGGCTTGGATGTCGGACATGGGGGATTCTCTTGGATCGTGGTGGATCGTGTTGGGTCGCCGGATGCGTGTGAGGCGTCAGTCGGCCGTGATGCCCGCCTTGCGGATGACGCCGTTCCAGGTGGTGGCTTCGCCGCGCACGAACTGGCCGAACGCTTCAGGTGTGCCCGGCAGGATGGTCACGCCCAGTTGCGCGAGTTGTTTGCGCACATCGGGGTCGGCGAGCGCGGCGTTGGCGGCGGTGTTGAGTTCATGGACCACGGCCGGCGGCGTCTTGGCCGGCGCCACCAGCCCCCACCAGACCGAGGCAGTGAAGCCTGGCAAGCCTTGCTCGCGCGAGGTCGGCACGTCCGGCAGCAGCGGCGTGCGCTGGTCGCTTGCCACCGCGATGGCGCGCAGCGTGCCGGCGCGGATATGGGTGATGACTTCGAGCGGGTTGATCGGCATGAACGAGATACGCTCGCCCAGCAGGTCGGTGATCGCGGGCGCGCCGCCCTTGTAAGGCACATGCAGCACGTCGATATGCGCCGCTTCCTTGAACAGCTCGCCGGCGAGATGGCCCGAGCTGCCGTTGCCGGCCGAGGCATAGCTGAGCTTGCCCGGCTGGGCCTGCGCCTGGGAGACCAGGCCCTTGAGCGACCCCACGCTGGATTTTGCCGGCACCACCAGCACCAGCGAGGCCTGCCCCACGCGCGCCACCGGCGTGAAATCCCGTGCCGGGTCGAACGGCAGCTTGGCGAACAGCGCGGCATTGGTGGCCAGGCTGTTGGACGCCATCATCATGGTGTAGCCGTCCGGCGCGGCCTTGGCCACGGCCTCCATGCCGATATTGGTGCTGGCGCCCGGGCGGTTGTCGACGATGATGGGCTGCTTGAGCAGCACGCTCATCTTCTGCCCGACCGAGCGCGCCACGATGTCCACCGCGCCACCGGCGGCATAAGGCACGACCAGCCGGATGGGCTTGGCCGGGTAGGCCTGGGCGCTGGCGGCGCTGGCGGCCAGCGACAGCGCGGCGGCCAGGAAGCCGGCAAGGTAGGGGCGGCGCAGCATGGTTATCTCCTGATGGTGCAATTTGTGGTGCGGCTCAAGGCCGTTTGCGATTTGCGTGCATTCTGGGCAGCTGCCGTGATACTGTCCAATACGTTTTCGAACCCCTTGTTATTGCACTTCGATATAAGCAATGGATTTCCGCCAACTCCGCTATTTCGTTGCCGTGGCCGAGGCACTGAGCTTCAGCGAGGCCGCGCGCAAGCTCCATATCAGCCAGCCGCCGCTGAGCACCCAGATCAAGGCGCTGGAGGACGAGCTCGGCAGCCCGCTGCTGGACCGCTCCCGCCATCATGTGGCGCTGACGCCGGCGGGCACGCTGTTCCTGGACAAGGCCAGGGCGGCGCTGGCCAACCTGGAGCAGGCCCGCGAGGTGGTCAGGCAGGTGGCCGCAGGCGAGGCGGGCGAGATCCGCGTGGCCTTTACCGCATCGGTGCCGATGCAGGATGCGTTTCCGCGCGCGGTGCAGCAGTTCCGCGTGGACCACCCGCGCGCCATGCTGGAGCTGGTGCATATGTCCACTGGCCAGCAGTTGCAAGGACTGGAGAAAGGCGAGATCGACATTGGCTTCCTGCGGCCGTCGCCCCAGTTCTACCCGCCCGCCAGCATCACCGTGCACGAAGTGCTGGCCGACCGCCTGGTCGCCGTGCTGCCTGCCTGGCACGCATTGGCAAACCCGGTGGATGACGCCGGGATCGATATCGGTGCGCTGTCCGCACAGCCTTTCCTGCTGTTCCCGCGCGGACTGGGCTGCGGGCTGTTCGACCACGTCACCACGCTTTGCAACCGGGCGGGCTTTGCCCCGCGCATCGGGCAGGAGGCGCGCGAGGCGACCACCATCATTGGATTGGTAGCGAGCGGCGCCGGCGTGTCGGTGCTGCCGGAGATCTACGCGCGCACCGGCATCCCCGGCGTGACGTACCGGCCACTGGCTGGCCAGGATGCCACCAGCCGGGTGCTGGTGGCGCATCGCACCGGAGCGCTGTCACCCATCATGCGTCGGTTCCTGGCATTTTTTGAGGTTGGCGGCTAAGGCAAGGGCAGCGCGGAAAATGCTTCCCGCCGTGCAATAGCGGCGTATTCACCACGCCGCGGGGCGCCGCCATGCACTATCGCGGTGAAATGTCTGCACATTGCCGTTTCAGCCCTACAGTTCCCCTCCAGCCTTCCGTTAGCCGGGGCATGCTGGCCGACAACAAAATTGTCGGAGGCCTTTTTTTAACCACCGCCCCCTACCCAACGCGCATGCATCTCTCGCTCCGTACACGCATTACGGCGACCTGTGTCGCCATCGTTGTCACCGCCTTGTCGGCATCCACCGGCATCACCTACGTTGTCACGAAGCGCAGCGACGAACGCACGCTGCGGCAAAACCTCGCCACCATCACCCAAGGCAACGCGCAAGCCATCACCGAGTGGCTGAACGCGCGGGCCGCCATGGTGCAAGCCGTTTCGCCGGAGAGCCTTTCCACCGATCCCATGGCCGCGGTCACGCAGCTGGAAAAATCCGGCGGCTTTATCGTGGCCTATGCGGGCTACCCGGACAAGCACGCGGTGTTTTCCCGCGATCTCGGCATCCCAGCCGACTACGATCCCACGGGCCGCCCGTGGTACCAGGCCGCCGTCAGCGCCGGCAGGCTCGTCATCACGCAGCCGTACGAAGATGTCGCGAGCAAGAAGCTCGTGGTGACACTGGCCTTGCCTGTGCTGGCCAATGGCCAGTTGAAGGCCGTGGTGGCCGCCGATGTGAACCTGGACGCCGTGACCTCCACCGTGAACGGCATCCATCCCACCCCGGCCAGCTTTGCCTTCCTGGCAGACAAGAGCGGGCGCATCGTGGCGCATCCGGATGCCAAGCTCAACCTCAAGCCGGCCACCGATCTGTCCGCCGACCTGACGGCGAACGCCCTGGCCAGCCTGTCGGATCCCGAGCAGCCCCTCGCGGTCAAGATCGCCGGCGCCACCAAGCTGCTGCATGCGGAGCCGGTCAAGAACTCCGACTGGGAAGTGGTGGTTGCCATGGATGAGGACGAAGCGCTGGCCGGCCTGCGCAATGTGCTGCAAGCCATGTTCATGACCCTGGTGGCGGTGGCCTTCCTCGCCGCGGGAGTCGGCTCGGTCATGACTGCCTCTGCGTTCCGGCGGCTGTCCCAGGTGCGCGAGGCGATGGACGAAATCGGCTCCGGACACGGCGACCTGACCAAGCGCCTGCCGGCCGACGGCAACGATGAGGTCACGCAGATCGCCCGCGCGTTCAACCAGTTTGCCGACAAGCTCGCCACGGTGCTGATCGATATCCGGGACAGCAGCGAATCGGTTCGCACGGCAACCGCCGAAATCTCGCAGGGCAATATCGACCTGTCCTCGCGTACCGAGCAAGCCGCGGCCAGCCTGGAGCAGACAGCGGCGGCCATGGACGAGCTCACCGGCACCGTGCAAAACTCGGCCGAGGCCGCGGTGCGCGCCGGCGAGCTGGCGGCGGCGGCCTCCCAGGTCGCCAACCGAGGGGGCGATGCCGTCTCTCGCGTGGTGACCACCATGCAGGAAATCTCGACCGCCTCCGCCAAGATCCACGACATCATCGGGGTCATCGACGGCATCGCCTTCCAGACCAACATCCTGGCGCTCAACGCCGCCGTGGAAGCCGCCCGCGCCGGCGAACAAGGACGCGGATTTGCCGTGGTGGCTGGCGAAGTGCGCACGCTGGCCCAGCGCAGCGCCCAGGCCGCCAAGGAAATCAAAGGACTGATCAGCAAATCGGTGGCCAAGGTGGACTCGGGCGCGGAGCTGGTGCGGGACGCCGGCGAGACCATGAACAGCATCGTGGCCAGCGTGAAGCAGGTCGAGCAGGTGCTGCGCGAAATCTCGAATGCCGGCAGCGAGCAAAGCGTAGGCATCACGCAGGTCAACCAGGCCGTGAGCCAGCTCGACGGGGCGACACAGCAGAATGCGGCGCTGGTCGAGCAAGCCTCGGCGGCCGCCGGGTTCCTGCATGAGCAAGCCAACAAGCTGGCCGATGCGGTCGGCCAGTTCCGCCTGGCCAGGGCGCATGGCGGCGCGACGGGGTCCGGGGCTTGAACCGCTGACGCAGCGCCGAGCCAGGTAAGCAAGGGGGTTCAGCGGCGGCTGAACCCCTTTTTTTCGTCAGGCGGGCGCCAATTGAAGAAATTTCCCAATTGCTGATATGGTTGATGTGGCACAAAATCCACATAGCGTCGCACCCGACGCGCAATGCCGGCAGTGCCTGTACTGCCGGCCGTGCTTGAAACACCCGCAACGCCCATCAGCAAGGAGAACTCCCCGCATGACTGTATTCCAAGGGACTGGCGCCCTTTTCACCCTCATCGCCATCTTCGGCGTCATCAACCACCGCTTCATCAAGCTGCCCGACACCCTGGGCATCACCGCCGTCGGGCTGGTGACCTGCCTGAGCGTGTCCATCCTCGGCTTCAACCACCCTGAAATGGTCGCGCAGGCCCGCAAGCTCGTGGCCCAGATCGATTTCTCCGACGTGGTCTTCCACGGCCTGCTCAGCCTGCTGCTGTTCGCCGGCGCCCTGCACGTCGACCTCTCTCGCATGCGCCGCCAGCGCCGGGCCGTGGTCATGCTGGCCACGGTCGGCGTGGTGATCTCGACCGCCGCGGTCGGGTTCGGCTTCTTCTATGTCGCACAGTGGCTGGGCCACCCGGTCAGCCTGCTGTGGTGCCTGGTGTTCGGCGCGCTGATCTCCCCTACCGACCCGATCGCCGTGCTCAGCGTGCTCAAGAACGCGGGCGCATCGGAAAGCCTGGAAACCAAGATTGCGGGCGAGTCGCTGTTCAACGATGGCACCGCGGTGGTGGCATTCCTGACCCTGGTGGGGCTAGCTACCGGCGCCACCGAGTTCTCCGCTTCGCACGTGGCGCTCGCGCTGGTGCGCGAAGTGCTGGGCGCCGTGGTGCTGGGCATTGTGGTGGGCTATGTGGCGTCGGTGCTGCTGCGCGGGATCGACAGCTATCCGGTCGAGATCCTGATCACGCTGGCGCTCGCCACCGGCGGCTACAGCCTGGCCGAAGCGGTGCACGTGTCCGCGCCGCTGTCGGTGGTCATCATGGGCCTGGTGATCGGCAACCATAGCACCAGCAAGTCGATGTCGGAGAAGACCCGCGAACACTTGTTCAATTTCTGGGGCCTGCTGGACGAGTTGCTCAACCTGGTGCTGTTTGGCCTGATCGGGCTGGAGATCATCGCGCTGTCGCTGCAGCTGCACATCGTCTGGCTGGGGCTGGCGGCGATTCCCGTGGTGCTGATTGCCCGCGGCATCAGCGTGGCCATCCCGCTGCTGGCGCTGCAGAATTTCCGCCGGCTCAATCCGCACTCGGCCACCATCATGACCTGGGGCGGCCTGCGCGGCGGCATCTCGATTGCGCTGGCGCTATCGCTGCCGGAGTTCCCCGGCCGCGAGATGCTGATCGGCGTGACTTACCTGGTGGTGGTGTTCAGCCTGCTGATCCAGGCCACCACGCTGGGCAAGCTGGTCAAGCACCTGAACGGCCTGAGCCCGAAGCCGTAACGGATACGCCATCCGCAAGCAGGCGGCGGGACTCACCCGCCGCCCGCGCCTGGCTTACAGCCGGCTCTCGCCACTCGCCTGCTTCCAGTTAGCGACAAAACCGGGGTTGATCTCACGGTACAGCTCGCGGGTGACGTCGTAGCCGGCGTTGAGGATGGCGGTGTCGGCCAGCGCGGGGCACGATCACCTCGCCTTGCCCTGCCTCTCAAGCCACCTTCGGGAAATCGATCACCGTATCGTTGACACGGTTGATCATATTGGTGAACAGGATCGCGCTGATGGCCTGGATGCTCTCGACGATCTGCCGATCGGTATAGCCGGCTTCGCGCACATTGGCGATGACGCTGGCAGGCACCGTGCCGGAAGTCGTGACCACGGCCAGTGCGAAGCGGACCAGCGCGTCGATCTTGCCGTCTTGCGGATACTCGCCGGCGCGCAGCTCACGCGTTTGTTCGGCGGTATAGCCGGCCATCTTGCCGGTCATGGTGTGCGCGGCCACACAATAGTCACAACCCGACGCCTCGCTGATGGCAAGGTTGATCGCTTCGAGCTCACGGGCGCTGAGCGTAGCGTTCTTGAGCAGCGCGCCGGTTTGCAGCGCATGGGCCAACACCTCGGGGGCATTGCTGCCGATCACCGCGTAAGCGTTGGGCACCTTGCCCACGGCGCCCTTGATGGCGGCAAACAGTTGGGCGGCCTGGCCGGTGGCTTCGGCGGGGTTGATGGTGTGAAGACGGGACATGACGGCACTCCTTTGCGGTTGGTTGATGGACCCGCGCTGTGTTTGTTGCGCTGCTTCCATGGACTGAAGTCTAGGCGCGCCAGACAAGACTTACCGCATATAATCGTCGCATTATCTTGCCCAATCGTCTCAACACGTCGTATCCGTCTTGATGCCAACGTTCCCACCATGGATAGCCTGACCGAACTTGTGCGCATGCTTTCGCCAGCCGGCACCGTCGACCTGCATTGCCACTTCGCCGGCAACTGGCGGGTGGACAACGCGGCGGCGCCCGCCGGCCAGCTGCCGTATCACATCATCCTGAAGGGGCAGGCGCGTGCGCTGGTGGCGCAGGAGGCCATCTCGCTCGATGCTGGCGACGTGCTGCTGTTCCCGCATGGCAGCGCGCACACGCTGCGCAGCCTGCCCGATGAGACCGAGGGGACCGAAAGTGCCGCCGGCGCACACGCCGCCACGCCGGCTCAGACGACGCGCTTCAATGGCTTGCTGACCGAGGTGACGATGCCCGGCGACGCGCATCCGCTGGACATGTTGTGCGGCACGTTCGTGCTGGGCGTGCCGGGCACGATGCTGTTGCGCAACCTGCCGCCGGTGCTGCGGGTTGCTACCGCGCGGCGCGCCGATTGTGCCTGGCTGCATGCGCTGATCGACATGATGCGCAACGAGGCGCAGGCGCCCGAGCCAGGTGGCGCGGCGGTCATCGGGCAGCTCTCCACCGCGTTGCTGACCTTGCTGTTGCGCGCGCTGATCGCGCAGGGCGGCGTCACGCATAGCCTGCTGGCGCTGATGGCCGATGCGCGGCTGTCCAAGGCGATCGATGCGGTGCTGCGCGCGCCGGCCGAGCCGTGGTCGGTGGCGTCGCTGGCGGCGGTGTGCAATGTGTCACGTGCCACGTTCGCACGGCGCTTCGCCCAGCTCAGCGGGGAGACGCCGCTGCAGTTCGTGACCACCTTGCGCATGGAGATGGCCGCCCGCCTGCTGACGTTGGACCGAGGCTCCGCGGCCAGCATCGGCGAGCATTGCGGCTATGCCTCCGAGGCCGCCTTCGGGCGCGCCTTCAAAGCGCACTTTGGCGCCGGGCCGGGCATGTTCCGGCGTGCGGCGCGGGAGCGCCGCACGGCCGCCGCCGCGCAGGCGGCCTCGGCGCGTTAGCCTGCGGCGCGTTGCGCTTCGTAGACCTGCAGGTGGCTATAGGCGATGCGCACCAGCGGCACCGCATGCCCCATGCGCGCGGCACGCTGCGCCATGTCGCCGACGATGTCGTACGCCTCCAGGCGGGGCGCGCCCTGCGCGATATCGCGCATCATGGAGGCGGCCCAGGCCGAGTTCTCGTCCAGCAGGCGCGCGGCCATGGCCTGGGCCACCGGCTCGGGCAAGGCGTGCCCGGACAAACGCGCCACCGCCGCGCATTCGTCCATGGCCTGCTGCATCAGCGCGCGGCCGTCCACCGTCCGCACGATCTCGCCGACGGTGCCACGCATCAGGCAGGTCATCAGCGCACCGGCCGAGATCATCACCCACTTGTTCCATAGCGCCTGGTCGATGGCCGGTGACAACTCGCGCGTGCCGGGCGTGCTGGCGGCGAGCGCATGGAAGGCGCTGGCCACGCCCTGCGCGGACTCGGCACGCGCGCCCACGATGAGCCTGTCGACCGCGCCTTGATGCACCACCGCGCCAGCGGCGTCCAGCGTGGTGGCAATGTACGACACGCCGCCAAGCACCCTGTCGCGGCCGTAGCGCGCGTCCAGCGTCTCATACGCACGCAACCCGTTGAGCAGCGGCAGGATCGCCGCGCGCTTGCCCCCGCTGGCAGAAAGCGCCGGGCCCAGCGCGGCCATCGCGCTGTCCAGGTCATAGGTCTTGCATGCCAGCAGGACCAGGTCGTAGTCCGCCTTGACGTGCTCGGCCAGCACCGTCTTCACGGCGGCGCGGAAATCGCCAAGCTCGCTGCGCACGGTCAGGCCGTCTCTCGCCAGCGCTTGGGCGCGCCGTGGCCGCACCAGGAACGTGACATCCGCCCCCGCCTGCATCAGGCGAGCGCCGTAGTAACCACCCATGGCGCCAGCGCCCAGGACCAGAATCTTCATGACGTTTCCCGCTTCGATGTCCGACTTGGTTAATGGTGATTAACAGTGCAAAGCAGTGGCTAACAGTGCCAAGCGCCTACGGCAGGTCGCCAGCGAGCACCGCGTCGCCCGCCTCCCCGGCTTGCTCGGCTTGCTCTGCGCCCCCCAGGAAGCCGGCGGCGGATGCCAGGCGGCGGCGCATGCCGTCCGCGGCGGCCGGGCCCGCTACCAGGGCATGCCGCTTGAAACTCAGCCGCTCGCCCGTGCCGGCATCCACCAGCACGGGATCGACCACCTTGCCGGTTTCCTTGTCGCGCAATTCCACGCTGGGGCCTTCCGGCGCGAAGTGCTTGTTGCCCCAGGCAAGCATGGCCAGCAGCACGGGCAGGAAGTCCCGCCCGCATTGCGTCAGCACATACTCATAGCGCGGCGGCTTTTCCGAGTACTGCTGGCGCTCCAGCAGGCCCTCCTCCACCAGCGCGGTGAGGCGGCGCGTGAGCATGTTGGGCGCAATGTCCAGGTTCTTCTGGAAGTCGTCGAAACGCCGCGCGCCATAGAACGCCTCGCGCATCAGCAGCATGCTCCACCACTCGCCAACCCGCTCCAGCCCGCGGGCGATGGGGCATTGCATGTTCCTGAAGGTCTTTCTTTGCATGGTCGAGGACTCCGCTTCGGCATCTTGATACTTTCAACATGATAGCTGTATTGAAACGCCGCAATGCTGTCCCCACCGGTGCCGTCTAATCCAGGGCTTCGAGCGCCAGCGCAATGCCCTGCCCGCCCCCGATGCACAGCGTCACGATGCCCCGGCGTAGCCCATGCGCCCGCATCGCGTACAGCAGGCGTGTGGTGAGCACCGCCCCGGTTGCGCCGATGGGATGGCCATGCGCGATAGCGCCGCCCTCCACATTGATGATGTCGAGCGGCAATCCGAGTTCGCCCGCCACGGCCAGGGGCACCGCCGCGAAGGCCTCATTGATCTCCAGCCACTCGACATCGCCCAGCGCCCATTGCGCGCGCTGCAGCGCCTGGCGCACGGCCGGAACGGGCCCAAGGCCAAACAAGCCCGGCTCGACAGCGCCTACGCCATAGGCCACCAGCCGGGCCATCGGTGCCAGCCCAAGGCTCTCGGCCAGCGATCGTTCGGCGACCAGCATGGCGGCCGCGCCGCTATTGAGCCCCGGTGCATTGCCCGCGGTGATGGTGCCGTCCTTGCGAAACGCCGGACGCAGCTTGCTGAGAATCTCGAAGGTGGTATCCGGCCGGTTCGCTTCATCCACATTGAACGTGGACGTGCCGCCCTTTGCCTTCACGGGCACACCGATGATCTGCTCCACAAAACGGCCTTGCTCCTGCGCGCGGGCAAAACGGCTTTGCGAGCGCTCGGCCCACCGGTCCTGTTCGTCGCGGCCGATCTTGTTACGCGCCACCAGGTCCTCGGTATGCCAGCCGGAGTGCTCGCCCGAGAATGCATCCACCAGGCCATCGCGCAGCATGCTGTCCTGCAGTGCCGCGTCGCCCATGCGGCTGCCCCAGCGGGCGGCAGGCATCAGGTAAGGCGCCTGGTCCATGTTCTCCATGCCACCGGCAATCGCCACGTCGACATGGCCAAGCCAGACTTCATCGGCGGCGCTGGCGATGGCCTGCGCGCCGGACCCGCACACGCGGTTGACGGTCATCGCCGGCAGCGAAACCGGCAGGCCCGCGCCGATGGCCGCCTGCCGGGCGGGATTCATCCTGTTGCCCGCCTGGATCACATTGCCGAACACCACGCTGCCGATGCGCTCCGGATCGACGCCCGAGCGGCGCACCGTCTCGCGGATGACCGCCGCGCCCAGTTCGGTCGCCGGCGTGGCCTTGAGCGAACCGTTATAGGCGCCGATGGCGGTGCGAACGGGGTGGCATAACACGACTTCCCTGGTTTTCATCACAGGCTCCTTGGGGTGGTGGACGAAGCAGGCCGCGCGGCGCCCGGCCATTGCGCTTGCGCATCGCCAGCCGCCGCACCCTGCGGCGCCTTGCAGTAGCGGTTGTCGGCGCGGGCGCATCCCACGCCGGAGTCGCGCGGGCGCTCCGTGCCGGCGTGGATGGTTTGGGCCGCCATGGCGGCAAACAGCGCGGCACAGGCCAGCGCGCTAGCTAAACGGGTGTTCATGATCCATCTCCCGGGTGTGGAAGGCCTCAATGCCTCAATGCGCATCGGCCGATGGCGCCATGGGCGGCCCCGCCTTGCGCAGCAGCGGCACCATGGCGGTGGCAATGACGAAGCAAACCATGATGACGAGGAAGGCATCGCCAAACGTCTGCGTCTGCGCCTCGCGCCAGGTCAGTGCCCACAGTTGCCTGAGCGCTGCGGACTGCGCATCGGCGACGTCGTGCCCCAGCGCGGCCATATTGCTGCCCACCGCCTGCAGCAGCGCGCCCATGGCCTCGTTGCTGTAGTTCAGGTGCTCCGCCAGACGCTGGAAATGCAGGTTGGTGCGGTCGTTCAGGATGGTCGCGCAGCTGGCGATGCCGATCGCGCCGCCCAGGTTGCGCATCAGGTTGAACAGCCCGGACGCCAGCTTGAGCCGCTCCGGCGCCAGCGCCCCCAACGTCAGCGTGACCGCCGGCGCCACCGAGAACTGCTGCGCCATGCCGCGGAACGCCTGCGGCAGCAACAGCTCCTGCGCGCCCCAGTCATGCGTGATGGGCGCGAACTGCCACATCGAGAAGGCAAAGCAGCCCAGCCCGAACATCATCAGCCAGCGCAGGTCCACACGATTGGCGAAGAAGGCATAGACGGGGATCGACATGACCTGGAACACCCCCGTGGAGAACACCGCCAGCCCGATCTGCAGCGCGCTGAAGCCACGCACGTGGCCCAGGAACAGCGGCGTGAGATAGATGGTGGCGAAGATGCCCACGCCGGTGACGAACGAGAAGAAGCAGCCGAGTGCGAAGTTGCGGTCCTTGAGCGCGCGCAGGTCCACCACCGGCTGTGCGTAGGTCAGGCTGCGCCAGACAAAGCCAACACCCGCAATGCCCGAGATCCAGGCAGAGGTGAGAATCACATCGTCGCCAAACCAGTCCCAGCGCGGGCCTTCTTCCAGCGTGTACTGCAGGCAGCCGAGGAACAGCGCCATCAGCGTCATGCCGAGATAGTCGGCGCCGCGCACCAGCGACCAGTTGGGCTGGTCCACGCGCACCAGCAGCGGCACCGCCACCGCGATGAAGATGCCCGGCACCAGGTTGATGAAGAACAGCCAGTGCCAGGAGTAGTTGTCGGTGATCCAGCCGCCCACGGTGGGCCCGAGCGTGGGCGCCAGCGAAGCCAGGGCGCCGATGGTGGCCGCGGCAATCACACGCTGCTTGCCGCCGAAGAAGGCGAAGGCCGTGGTGAACACCAACGGAATCATCGAGCCGCCCAGGAAGCCCTGCATGGCGCGAAAGGCGATCATGCTCTGGATGTTCCAGGCGAGGCCGCACAGCAGGCTGGTTAGCGTAAAGCCTGCCGCCGAAACGGCAAACAGCCAGCGCGTGGACATCACGCGCGACAGCCAGCCCGACAGCGGAATCACGATGATCTCGGCGATCAGGTAGCTGGTCTGCACCCACACGGTTTCATCGGTGCCCGCCGACAGCCCGCCGCCGATGTCGCGCAGCGAGGCCGAGACGATCTGGATATCCAGCAAGGCGATGAACATGCCCACGCACATGGTGGCGAAGGCCAGCACCTTGGCGCCCGTGCTCATGGAGGCCGGGGAATACACCGGCGCGGACGGCTGCGCGCGCTCGGCTGGCTGCGTGGCCTGCCCGGGGCCGGCCAGGACGCTGCTGCTCATGGTTGCACCTGCGCGTCGGCGCGGGAATCGACTTGCGCCAGCACCGACAAGCCGGGCCGCAGCATGGCCAGCGCGGCCTCGTTGTCATCCAGCATGATGCGCACCGGCACGCGCTGGACGATCTTGGTGAAGTTGCCGGTGGCGTTCTCCGGCGGCAGCACGCTGAACTGTGCCCCCGTGGCCGGCGCCAGGCTGAGTACGCGGCCGTGGAACACGCGGCCAGGCAACACGTCGGCCTCCACCGTGGCACGCATGCCCGGGCGCAGATGCGCAAGCTGCCCTTCCTTGAAATTCGCATCGACCCACAGCCCGCGTGCCGGCACCACCGACAGCAGCTGCGCGCCGCCCGCGGCGTAGGCGCCCACGCGGGCGCGGCGGTTGCCAATGGTGCCATCGATAGGCGCGCGCAACTCCGTGTAGCCCAGGTTCAGTTTGGCGATGTCGCGCTCGGCCACGGCTTGCGCGAGCGCCGCCTGCGCTTGCAGCTTCTGCGTGGCGATCACGTCGACCTGGCGCTGCGCGGCGAGCAGGCTGGCCTGGGCCTTCTGCGTGTTGGCCAGAGCTTGCTTGTAGTCCGAGTCGGCCTTCTGCGAGCTCTGGACCGATACGGCCGATTTGGCCGCCAGGCTCTGGTAACGAGCCTGGTCGTCGCGCGAGCGCAGGGTGTCGGCATTCACCGCGGTGACCGCCGCCCGGGCCTGGCCGATCACGGCTTCCTGCAAGGAGCGGGTGGCGTCCAGATTGGCCAGCAGCGCCTGCTGGGCGGCCACCGCCCCTTCCGCCTTGGCCAGCGCGGCGCGGTAGTCGCGGTCATCGATGCGGGCCAGCAAGTCGCCGGCGTGCACCTGCTGATTGTCGGTCACCAGCACTTGCGCCAGATAGCCCGGCACCTTCGGTGCAATCACCGTGACTTCGCCGCCGACATAAGCATCGTCGGTGCTTTGCAGGAAGCGGCCGTGCGTCCACCAGTGCTGGCCATAGGCGGCAGCGCCAAGGCCGGCGGCGATGAGCGCGCCGGTCACGATCAGCCGCTTGCGGCTGATGCGAGGCTTGCTGGTAACGGGGATGGGCGCCGGGCCTGCACGCTCGGCGGTGATGTCGCTTGTCATGACGCTTCCTCTGGTTTTCGCTCGAACTTTCGCTTTGACTTTTGCTTCAGCGCGGGAACGCTGCAGTGCTCTCATAGATGAACCGCTACCTGCGGAACATCGGGGATGGGGGCCGCGCGTGCCCGCGCCGACTTTTCAAGCTTGGCGCGGACGCCCTCGCTGGCGGCCGGCCCGGCCACGACCACGTGACCGGCATCGGTAATCGGATGCCCGGTCTGTGCATCCACCAGAATCGGGACAACGGTGGCGCCGGTCTGGCGGTCCACCAGCAGCACGCTCTCGCCCTCGGGCGAGAAGTGACGGTTACCCCAGGCCAGCAGCGCCAGCATCACCGGGCGGAATTCGCGGCCCCGGTCAGTCAACAGGTATTCGAAACGCGGCGGCCGCTCGCAGTACTGGCGCCGCGCAAGCAGGCCCTCGCGCACCAGGGTTTCGAGGCGGCGCGCCAGCATGTTGGGCGCAATGCCCAGCTGCTTCTGGAATTCGTCGAAGCGGCTGTTGCCGTAGAACGCCTCGCGCAGGATCAGGATGCTCCACGGCTCACCCACCCGCGCCAGGCTGCGGGCAATGGGACAAGGCGCATTGTCGAGCGGCTTTTTCTGCATGTTCGCGACCTCCGGGAAATCAGGTTGCTATCAATATGAAAGTTAGTATAGAGTTGTAAATATCATCATGCAAGTAACTTGTTGAAGAAAGCCAGTGGGGCGGCGATCAAGCCGCTTCCTGATTTCCCTGAATCCCTGAATCCCCGAAGGAGATGGACATGCGCCGTACCCCGCCCCGCCCCGGACTCGCGCCTCAAGAGCCGCAGCCGCAGCCGTACCAGCACCTGCGCCGGCACGCGGCGCGGGCCACCGCGCTCGCCGCGGCAGCGCTGACGGCGCTTGGCCTGGCGGCTTGCGCCGCGGTAGGCCCGGACTACAAGACGCCCGCGGCCGACACCGCGGCCAGCTACCCCCATGCCGATGCGCTGGCTGCACGCGCCACGCGCCAGCCTGCGCCGCCGCTGGATACCTGGTGGACGGGATTCGACGATCCCGCGCTTACGCGCATCGTCCAGCGCGCGCTGGACCAGAACCTGGACCTGGCCGCCGCGTTTGCCCGCGTGCAGCAGGCACGGGCCGCTGCCGCCGAGGCCGGTGCGCAGTTGCTGCCACAAGGCAGTTTGTCGGCGCAGGCGGCCAAGGTGCATCAGTCGCTGGAAAGCCCGCTAGGCAAGATCGCGAGCAAGTTCCCCGGCTACGACCGCAATGCCGCGCTCTACGATGTGGGCGCGGGCGCGAGCTGGGAGATCGACCTGTTCGGCGGACTGCGGCGTGGCGCAGAGGCGGCCGACGCCGAGGCGCAGGCCGCGCAGGCCGACCAGCTCGGCGCGCGCATCTCGGTGGCGGCCGAGGCCGCCGATGCCTACTTCCGCGTGCGCGGCGCGCAGCAGCGCATTGCCATTGCGCAGGAGCAGGTGGCGAACAACGGCAAGCTGCTGGAGCTAGTGCAATTGCGCTTGCGCGACGGGCTTGCATCGAGCCGCGAGGTAGCCCAGGCGCAAGCGCTGGTGGCGCAGGCGCGCGTCACCATTCCACCGCTGCGCATCGAGCTGCAAACCCAGTTGAACCGGCTCGATGTGCTGATGGGCGCGCAGCCGGGCACCTACGCGGCCGAACTTGGCTCCCTGCCGAACGGCGTGGCCGTGCCGGCCATCTCCGTGGCCCAGGGTCCCGCCGAGCTGCTGCGCCGCCGACCCGACGTGATCGCGGCCGAGCGCAGGCTGGCCGCCAGCAGCGCGCGCATCGGCGCGGCCACCGCCGAGTATTACCCCAAGCTATCCTTGTCCGCGCTGCTCGGCTTTGAGAGCCTGAGCGGCGGCAAGCTGTTTTCCGCTGCCGCGTTCCAGCCGGTGGCGGCAGCGGGCTTGCGCTGGCGCCTGTTCGACTTCGGCCGCGTGGATGCCGAGGTGGCGCAGGCCAAAGGCGCCAACGCCGAGGCACTGGTCAACTACCGCAAGGCCATGCTGCGCGCCACCGAAGACGTGGAGAACGCCATCGTCACGCTGACCGAGCTGGAATCGCAAGGCAAGGAGCTGAGCACCGAGATCGACGCCCACGAACGCGCGCGCGGCGCTTCCGAAGATGCGTACAAGGGCGGGGCCGTCAGCCTGTTCGAGGTGTTGGATGAGGAGCGCCAGCTGCTGGCCGCGCGCGACCAGCAGGCCCGCGTGCACGCCGACAACGCGCGCGCCGCGGTGGCGACGTTCCGCGCGCTGGGCGGTGGGTGGTGATCGGATCAGGCCAGGCTTGGCGCGGGAACCCGTTCCCTCAGCAAGGCGGAAACGTCCTCCGACGCGAGCGGCCGGGAGAAGAAGTGGCCCTGCGGAAATCGCCGATGCCGATGCGCACGCCCAGGCCGCGCTGCCCTTTCTCGGCAACGGCCCCGGCCTCCACGCGCGCCTTCCAGACGCAGCCTGAGCACTTTGCCGGCAGCGTTCGCCGCACCACTGCCGTGCACCCGCACTCGCCAGCGGCATAAGCCGCGCCCAACTGGTGCGCGCCCAGTCCGGGCCAAGGCTGTTTTGCGTACAAAAACTGCACATCACGCTTGTATATCAGTCTGGCATACCTCTTGCGTCAGAGGCTGGCATGACTTTCGCCACTCCCTCCATGCCAGTCTTCAGCGATGCCGCCAGCCACGCCCGCGGCAGCACTTCCGCCGAGATTGCCGAACGCATCACGCAATCGATCCTGGCCCAGCGCCTGGCGCCCGGCACGCGGCTGGGCGAGCAGGCGCTGGCCGGGCTGTTCAGCGTCAGCCGCACGCTGGTGCGCGAAGCCCTGACCCGGCTGGCGGCGCGCGGCATTGTCACGGTGTCCGCCCGGCGCGGCTGGTTTGTGATCGAGCCCTCGCGCCAGGAGGCCCGGCAGGCGTTTGCCGCCCGGCGCGCGATCGAGCTTGGCTTGCTGCGCTATGCGGCGCCGGTCTCCGCTGCTGCCATTAGCCGGTTGCAGGAGCACGTGGCGCAGGAGCAGCGCGCGCTGAGCGCTGACGACGCCGCCCTGCGCAGCTACCTGCTGGGCGACTTCCATGTGTGCCTGGGCGAATGCGTGGGCAATGTGCTGTTGGCCGACACGCTGCGCGACCTGACGGCGCGCACCACGCTGATTGCCATGCGCTACCAGTCCAGCCACCAGGCCAACGAGTCCTGCGCCGAGCATGTGCTGATCGTGGCTGCGCTGGCCGCGGGCGATACCGAGCGCGCCATCGCGCTGATGGACGCCCACCTGTGCCACGTCGAGGCCGGCCTGAGCGCCGCCACGCCGGCGGCCCCGCCCGATCCGCTGCGCCAGGCGCTGAGCCCGCTGGGCCATGCAGCCTGAGCGCGCGGGCAACCGGCAGATTGCAACGACCCGCTTCTTTGATTTCGATTTCGATTCTTTTGAATTTCCACCTCAACGGCAAGCTAGCAAGGACCCTTATGAAGCTCTCCAAACTCCTCCTCGGCCTCGGTGCCGCTGCCCTCGCCTTCTCGATGCAAACCGCCGGCGCCGAAGCGCTGGACGATGTGGTCAAGGCCGGCGTGCTCAAGGTCGCGGTGCCGCAGGACTTTCCGCCGTTCGGCTCGATCAACGCCGAGATGAAGCCCCAGGGGCTGGACATCGACGTGGCTGCGCTGATTGCCAAGAAGATGGGCGTGAAGCTGGAACTGGTGCCCGTGACCAGCACCAACCGCGTGCCCTACCTGCAGACCAAAAAAGTGGACCTGGTGATCTCCAGCATGGGCAAGAACGCCGAGCGCGAGAAGGCCATCGATTTCAGCGAGGCTTACGCACCGTTCTATAACGGCGTGTTTGGCCCTGCCGACCAGAAAGTGACCGGTGCCGCCGAACTGGCCGGCAAAACCATCGGCGTGACGCGCGGCGCGGTGGAGGACCTGGAGCTGACCAAGATCGCCCCGGCGACGGCCACCATCAAGCGCTACGAAGACAACAACGGCACCATCAGCGCGTTCCTGTCCGGCCAGGTGCAACTGGTGGCGACGGGCAACGTGGTGGCAGCCGCCATCCTCGCCAAGAACCCGCCCAAGAAGCCGGAGCCGAAGTTCCTGATCAAGAACTCGCCCTGCTTCATCGGCCTGAACAAGGGCGAGCCCAAGCTGCAAGCCAAGGTCAACGCCATCCTGGCGGACGTGAAAAAGGACGGCGAGCTCAATGCGATCACGGTGAAGTGGCTGGGCATGCCGCTGCCGGCCACGCTTTGATGCATTGATGCGTTGGTGCTTTGATGCACTGACGGCCCAAGCCACGGGAAGCCGTGCCCGGCGGCCAGCCGCCGCGGCATGGCGTACTGCGCCAGCTCCGCGCTCATGAGCGCCCCAACCGGGCGCCTCCACCGATCGCTAACGCATGTCCTACCAATTCGATTTCCTTTCGGCCTTCGACTACGCCGGCGTGTTCGCGCACGGCATCAAAGTCACGGCTGAACTCACCGCCATGGGCGGCTTGCTGGGGGTGACCCTCGGCATCGCCTGCGCCTGGGCGCGCACCCAGGGCCCGGCCTGGCTGGCGGCCATCGCGGGCGGCTATGTGGAGCTGATCCGCAATACGCCGTTCCTGATCCAGCTGTTCTTTATCTTCTTCGGCCTGCCCAGCGCGGGCGTGCAACTGGGAGAAATGCAGGCCGCCATCCTTGCCATGGTGATCAACCTTGGCGCCTACAGCGCGGAGATCGTGCGCGCAGGCATCGCAGCGGTGCCGCGCGGCCAGCTTGAAGCGGGCGCCAGCCTGGCGATGTCGCCCTTCCAGGTATTTCGCCACGTGGTGCTGCGCCCCGCCTTGAAGAAGATCTGGCCGGCGCTGTCCAGCCAGGTGGTGATCGTCATGCTGGGCTCGGCGGTGTGCTCGCAGATCGCGGTCGAGGACCTGACCTTTGCCGCCAACTTTATCCAGGGCCGGAATTTCCGCGCGTTCGAGGTCTACCTGCTGACCACCGCCATCTACCTGCTGCTTGCCATCGGGCTGCGCCAGGTGCTGCGCGGCATTGGCGGCATGCTGTTCCGGAGGGCGTCATGACCGACTTTTCAACCTGGGACATCCTGCGCAACCTGCTGATGGCGGTGCGCTGGACCGTGGTGCTGTCGCTGGTGGCCTTTGCCGGCGGTGCCGTCATCGGGCTGCTGGTGCTGCTGATGCGCATCAGCCGGCGCGCGCCGCTGCGCCGCGCGGCGTGGGCCTTTATCGAAGTGTTCCAGGGCACGCCGCTGCTGATGCAGCTGTTCCTGGCCTTCTTCGGCCTGGCACTGTTCGGCGTGGAGATCCCGGCCTGGCTGGCCGCTGGCCTGGCGTTGTCGCTGTGGTCCGGCGCCTACCTGGCGGAGATCTGGCGCGGCTGCGTCGAGGCCATCCCCAAGGGCCAGTGGGAAGCCGCCGGCTGCCTCTCGCTCGGCCACCTGCAACAGATGCGCTACGTGATCCTGCCGCAGGCGCTGCGCATTGCCATTGCGCCCACGGTGGGGTTCGTGGTGCAGATCATCAAGGGCACGGCGCTGGCGTCCATCATCGGCTTTGTCGAGCTGTCCAAGGCGGGCACGGTGATCACCAACGCCACCTTCAGCCCGTTTACCGTCTACGCGCTGGTCGCGCTGATCTACTTTGCGCTGTGCTGGCCGCTATCCCGCTACAGCCGTCACCTGGAAAGGAAGCTCAATGTCGCTCATCGCCATTGAAAACGTAAAGAAGCGCTTCGGCGCCAACGAAGTGCTCAAGGGCATCGACCTGAAGGTGGAGGCCGGCGAGGTGATCGCGATCATCGGCAAGAGCGGCTCGGGCAAGAGCACCTTGCTGCGCTGCATCAACGGCCTGGAGAGCATCGACGAAGGCAATATCACCGTGGCGGGCGCCAAGCTCGGCAGCAGCGAGCTGGAGCTGCGCGCGCTGCGGCGCAAGGTCGGCATGATCTTCCAGCAGTTCAACCTGTTCCCGCACCTGAGCGCGGGGCGCAACGTGATGCTGGCGCCCACCGTGGCGGCCGGCGTCAAAGAGGCGGAAGCATTGACCCGCGCGCGCGAGTGCCTGGCCAAGGTAGCGCTGGGGGAGAAGTTCGACAGCTATCCCGACCAGCTCTCCGGCGGGCAGCAGCAGCGGGTAGCGATCGCGCGCGCGCTGGCCATGCAGCCGCGGGCCCTGCTATGCGACGAGATTACCTCGGCGCTGGACCCGGAGCTGGTGGTGGAGGTGCTGAACGTGGTGCGCCAGTTGGCCAGCGAGGGCATGACGCTGCTGATGGTGACGCACGAAATGCGCTTTGCGCGCGAAGTGTGCAATCGGGTGGTGTTCATGCATCAGGGACGCGTGCATGAGATCGGGCCGCCGGAGCAGCTGTTCAGCAATCCCGCTACGCCGGAGCTGCAGCAGTTCCTGGGAATGGCGGCCTGACGGCACTAGCCGAAGCCGCCGAACGGGCCAAAGCCGCCCGCCATGACGACGGCTGTCTCTCCCGCTCCCACAAGTGGGAGCGGGAGAGACAGCAAACCAAGGGACAAAGAATCAACGTGCCAGCACGCCCCGGATCGTATCCGCCAGGTCCTTCGCCAGGAACTTCGACACGTAAGCATCGGCCCCCACCTTGCGCACGTGGTCTTCGCTGGCCGTCCCGGACAGCGAGGAGTGGATCACCACCGGGATCGACTTGAAGCGCGCGTCCGCCTTGATCTTGCGGGTTAGCGTGAAACCGTCCATCTCGGGCATTTCCAGGTCGGTCAGCACCAGCGCGATCTCGTCCTGCACCGTGCGGCCGTTGGCGGCGGCGTGATCGGCGATCTCGCCCAGTTGCTGCCAGGCTTCCTGGCCGGTCTTGGTCATCAGCACCGGCACGCCCATGGCCTTGAGGCCTTGCTCGATCAGGCTGCGGGCAAAAGCGGAATCGTCGGCGGCCAGGATCTTGGTGCCGGGGCGCAGCTGCAGTTGCGGCCCGACCGTCTTGGGGTCCACTTCCGGCTGGCGGGTCGGCAGCACGTCGCGCAGGATCTGCTCCACGTCCAGCACCTGGACCAGGCGCGGGTTCGCGGGATCGGCCTCGTTATGGAGCTTGGCGATGCTGGTCACCATATCGCCCCGGACGCTGGTCTCGGCCGAGACCACCTGGTTCCACTCCAGGCGCACGATTTCTTCCACGGCTTCCACGGCAAAGCCTTGCGTGGAGCGCGCGTATTCGGTCACCAGCAGGATGTTCAGGCCGGTGCGCGGCGTGCTTCCCACCATCTTGGGCAGGTCGATCACAGGAATCACCTGGCCGCGGATATCTGCCATGCCGAGCATGGCCGGGCCGCCGCCGACCACGGTCGTGACCTGGGGCATTACCAGGATTTCGCGGACCTTGAAGACGTTGATGCCGAACAGTTCGCTCTGCGCGGACTGGTCCGACTCGCCCAGGCGGAACAACAGCAACTCGAACTGGTTGTTGTTGGTCAGGTTGGTCCGTTCGTCGATGTCTCTCATCGAGCTGCTCATACGCTTCCTTTGTCCCCGCAATGTGCGGGCTCGCTGCGCGGTGTTGATCGTTTCCCCGGGCCCGGCATCGCCGCGTGGCTCCAGCGGTGCTTAGCGCTGGAGCGGCGCGCTGCAATGACGGGCCACTGCTCCGGCTAACGGCCAATCTTTGGGGAAATTTAGCGGCAACGCGGCAAAGGACTGACGAATTCGCGCCCCACCCCACTAAAGTGCGGAATCAGGCAGGCTGGCGGGGCGGCTGGCGTGCGCCACACCGGACTCCCCGCCGCCATGCTCTTCCACATGCCCGCCAAACCCAAAGCGCATGGCCGAGAGCAGCCGCTCGCCATAGGTGTGATCCTGCCGCGAGCGGAACCGCGCAAACAACGCGCTGGCCAGCACCGGCACCGGCACTGCCTGTTCGACAGCCGCGTCGATCGTCCAGCGCCCCTCCCCGCTGTCAGCGACTTCCCCCGAGAAACGCGAGAGCTTGACGTCACTGGCGAGCGCCTGCGCGGTGAGATCGAGCAGCCACGAGGACACCACGCTGCCACGCCGCCACACCTCGGCGATATCCGCCAGGTCGAGCTCGAAGCGCTCGGCCTCGGGCAGGCTTTCGGCGGCCTTGGTCTTGAGGATGTCGAAGCCCTCGGCGTAGGCCTGCATCAGGCCATACTCGATGCCGTTGTGGACCATCTTCACAAAGTGGCCCGCGCCCGCCGGCCCGGCGTGGATGTAGCCGCGCTCGGCGCGGGCGTTCGCGGGATTGCGCCCCGGCGTGCGCGGGATGTCGCCATAGCCTGGCGCCAGCGTATCGAACAGCGGATCGAGGCGGCCTATGACCTCCTGCTTGCCGCCGATCATCAGGCAATAGCCGCGCTCCAGGCCCCAGACCCCGCCCGAGGTGCCCACGTCCACATAATGCAACTGGCGCGCCGCCAGTTCGCCAGCGCGCCGGATATCGTCCTTGTAGAAGGTGTTGCCGCCGTCGATGATGACGTCGCCAGGCTCGAGCAGGTCCGCCAGCGCGGTGATCATCTGCTCAGTGGTGTCGCCTGCCGGCAACATGACCCAGATCGCGCGCGGGGCGGCCAGCTTGCCAACCAGCGCCTCGATGCTGGTGACGCCGACGGCACCGTCCGCCGCCAGGGCCTGCACCTTGTCGGCGCTGCGGTTGTACACCACCACTTCGTGCTGCGCGCGCAGCAGCCGCCTTGCGATGTTCGCGCCCATGCGCCCGAGCCCTATGATTCCGAGTTGCATATCCGGTCCTCTCACTGAGTCATTGGTGATGAAACTGGTGACGAAACTGGTGGCGAACCCTGCTGCTGCCACGAGGCATTGTCTACCTCTCCGAGCGCACTTGCACAGGCCTCGCTGCCCTCGTGAACGTGCCACTTAGTGCACTTCAGCCTGACCTGCCACGCGTTCGGGCGCACTCGGTGGGCTAAATTCCGCAACCCGGATTTACACCAACTAAACGGGCGCTTAAAATCGCCCAGCCAGCAGCGGCGGACTTGCATACGACCGGGCGGCTCCGATTTCACCGGCCAGACTCTGGGGACACAGGCCGGCTAACCGCCCCCTAGCCATGTCCCTGCTCATGCTGCCAGCCCACCGCCTGCGCCCCGCCGTATTCATCCGCCGCCTCGAGTAGCGCCCGCATCACACCTTCGCTACCCGCTTCGCATTCGCCCCAAGACCGCACTATCCCGCGCGCCCCCAGCATGGCGCGCCACGGTTCGTTGTCCGGGCTCTGCGCTTTCAGCGCCAAGACACTCGCCTTCGCATCGCCATGTCCGCAAACAGCACGACCCTCGCCACCCCGGAATCCGGGGAACACCAGCAAGGCAGCATCAACCGGCGCATCGTCGCCATCGTCTTCTTCAACTTCATTGCCTACCTGACGGTCGGCCTGCCACTGGCGGTGGTGCCCGGCTTTGTCCACGGCGATCTTGGCTATGGCACGGTCGTGGCCGGGCTGGCGGTCAGCATCCAGTACCTGGCCACGCTGCTGAGCCGCGCCTACGCCGGCAACCTGTGCGACCTGCAGGGCCCCAAGAAATCCGTCACGCTCGGGCTCACGCTGGTTGCCGCCAGCGGGTTGTTGGCCGTGGTGTCCAGCCTGTTCGTGTCGATCGGGTGGCTTAGCCTGGCGTGGCTGTTTGCCGGGCGGCTGATGCTTGGCGCTGGCGAGAGCCTGGTGACCACCGGCACCATTGCCTGGGGCATTGGCGACGTGGGCGCCCGCCATACCGGCAAGGTGATCTCGTGGAATGGCATGACCACCTACGGCGCGCTGGCGCTGGGCGCGCCGGTCGGCGTGCTGCTGGATGCGCGCTGGGGCTTTGCCTCGCTGGGCATCGTCACCACCGTCATGGCCCTGGCCGCGTTCATGCTGGCCCGGCGCAAGGCAGCGGTGCCCACGGTAAAGGGCGCGCGCATGCCGTTTCGCACCGTGTTCCGCCACATGACGCCGTTTGGCCTGTGCCTGGCGCTGGGCTCGGTGGGCTTTGGCGCCATCACGGCCTTTGTCACGCTGTACTACGCCAGCCACGGCTGGGACCATGCCGCGCTGGCGCTGACCAGCCTGGGCGTGAGCTTTGTGGTGGCGCGCCTGCTGCTGGCCGATAGCATCGGCCGCTTTGGCGGCTATCGGGTGGCGCTGTGCTCGTTTGCCGTGGAAGCCGCCGGCCTGGCCCTGATCTGGCTTGCGCCGACACCCGCGCAAGCGCTGATCGGCGCCGCCGTGACCGGCTTTGGCTTTGCCTTGGTGTTCCCGTCGCTGGGCATGGAGGCGGTCAAGCTGGTGCCCCAGAGCAACCGCGGCTCCGCGCTCGGCGCCTATGCGCTGTTCCTTGACCTGGCGTTGGGGCTGACCGGCCCGGTGGCCGGCGTGATCGCCAGCCATGCGGGCTATGGCTCGGTGTTCCTGTTCTCGGCGGTGGCGGCGCTGGGCGGGCTGGGCCTGAGCCAGGTGCTGGCGGCGCGATCGCGGCGCGCTGCCGTGCCGACGCCGACGCCGACGCCGACGCCGACGCACTGACTATCTCAACGCGCCAATATAGCGGCACGCCGGATGAGGCCGCGAGATATTCCGATGCGATGAAAGAATTCGGGAATTTCCTGATCTATTTTCAGACTTGTCCGATTGATTTTCAGGCGATCTACATGCATTCGACCGTCAATATCGATGAATCGCAGGCATCCGCCGTTTTGTGCTTGACCCATTCAACTTGCGCCGCTACAGTACGCGGGTTCTTAATTCCAGGGCTACCCAGTGAGCACTTGTTCCGACGACAGTAGTCGATCCAGGATCGGCACCTCCGCCTGACGGGCCACGGTATCCCTAGCGACCGTGCCCCGCTTGCGGCACGGTGCTTTCGAGGCCGGACGTCCTGTCCCGCTTCTCTTCTTGAATACGGCTTCATTCTTCTGATCGCGCCTGCGTTGCAGCACGCCGCTGCCTGCGCTTGCCCGCGATTTGCACAAGGCTCACCGGTGCCTCCTGCTCAATTCGGGAGTTCTCATGGTGTGGCACGAATTTGCCCTGCGCTTGCTCGAAGCGCTAGCGCTGGGCGCTTGCATCGGTACCGAACGGCAGCTGCGCCAGCGCATGGCGGGGCTGCGCACAAACGCGCTGGTCGCCGCCGGCGCGGCCTTGTTTGTTTCGGTTTCCGCCTTTACGTTTGACCCGCAGGGGCATGCGCGCATTGCCGCGCAGGTCGTCTCGGGCATCGGCTTTCTCGGCGCCGGCGTGATCATGCGCGACGGCCTGAACGTGCGCGGCCTGAATACCGCTGCCACCCTGTGGTGCTCCGCCGCGGTCGGCGTGCTCGCCGGCCTTGGCCATGCGCTGGAAGCCGCCATCGGCACCGCCTGCATCCTGTGCGCCAACTTTGGCCTGCGCATGCTGGGCCAGCGCATCAATCGCAACGGCACGGCCACCGCGCCGGAAGTGGAGATGGTTTATCGCATCACCACGGTATGCACGGCCCAGGAAGAAATCCGTGTGCGCGGCTTGCTGCTGCATGCGCTGACCGAAATGCCCGCCCTGCTGCTGCAGTCGCTGCACAGCGAGGACACCGCCGCTGGCGGGCACATAGAAGTGCGCGCCGATGTGCTGGCCGCGCCCGGCAATGAAGGCAAGCTGGAGCAGATCGTCAGCCGCATCAGCATGGAGAAGAGCGTTTCCCTCGTGCGCTGGGCCATTCCGGCCGGCGCGCTCGAATAACCCCAAGGAGAAGGAAAGGAGCTGGATATGCGTTTGTTCAACTGGATGCTCCCCCAGGCCCCCAACCGCCGCGCCGCCCAGGCGGGCCGCGGCACAGCCGCCCAGCTGTTCCAGGTGGTGCTGCTCTGCAAGGACGACTATGGCGCCCGGCTGGAGCAGCAGATCCGCCAGGAGCTGGCCGCGCGCGAACTCTCGCTGCAGCGCCTGCGCACCCGGCAGTGCGAGCGCCGCGAGCTGGTCGAGATGCGCGTGCTGGTGCATTGCCAGCCGGGCGGCAGGCCCGGCATGGTCAAGCTGGTGCAGCGCCTGGGCCTGGAGCCGCTGGTTCGCGCCGTGCGCTGGGAAACCGTGCCGCAGCCCGAGCGCGCGTTGGCCGCTGCCTGAGCGCAAGGCCCCGCCCGCCAAGATCCACCCTGATTGCCTGAGGAAAGACATGGACCCAGACCCTTCTAGTAGGCAGCGCCGAAGGCACGGCGTGTTCCAGCTGGCCTGATTCCGCTTCCGGCATCCTGCCGGAGCCGCGGCAGGCTACCTGGACCCGCCAGGCTCCCATTGCGTTTCGCGCCGTCCCGGCCGCGTGCGCGCCGGACCCGCCCCGCCTTCCGCGCCGCCTCCCCCCGTTAGCAAAGCGGGCGCTTTCGCCCATCACCGGTTACCTGCGTGCATTTGCCAGCCCGCAGCGCCGGGGATGCGTCACGCCTGTCGAATCCTGTCGACCGTGGATCCTGAACCTGCGATTGCGCTTTGCGTTTTGCGCTTTGCGATTCCACCGACGACGCACCGGCAACAAGCGGTGCCCCTGTCCTGGCTGCCGCCACGGCAAGTGCACCGACCGAGGAGAAAAAACCATGCAAACGCCCATCACCCGCCAACGCTTGCCGCTGCGCCGGCAGCCAGGCCTTGCGCTCGCCGCCGTCTGCGCGGCATGTCTCGCGCTGGCCGGCTGCGATGGCGCGAGCCTGTCCGGCGCCCACGCCAACACGCCCAAGCCCGGCACCGAACCGGTCCGCGAGGGCAACTTCATCACGGTGCCCGAGGCATCGCCATTGCGCACCCAGTTGCAGGTGCAGACGCTCGTCGAGCAAGCGCTGGAGCGTCCCATCGAGGTACCGGGCTCGATCGAGCCCGATGCCGCCAAGCTGGTCAAGATCGTGCCGCCAATGCCCGGGCGCATCGTCCGCCTGCACGCTGCCCTGGGCGACACCGTACGCAAGGGAGACCCGCTTCTCACGCTGGACTCCGCCGAGCTGAGCGCGGCGCAGGGTGAGGCCAGCAAGGCGCGCGCGGCGCTGCTTGAAGCCAAGCTCAACCTGGACCGCCAACGCACCCTGTTCGAAGCGGAAATCGCAGCACGCAAGGATTATGAACAAGCCCAGCTGGCCTACGCGCAAGCCAACAGCGACGCCGTGACCACGGCCGCCCAGCTCGCGCAGCTTGGCGCCGGCACCGCGCCGCAATCGCACCGCCAGTACACCATGCACGCGCCGCTGGCCGGCCGGGTGATCGAGCTCGAAGGCGCGCAGGGCGGCTTCTGGAACGACAACGGCGCGCCGGTCATGACGGTAGCGGATCTGTCCACGGTCTACCTCGCGGCCAGCGTGTCGGAGAAAGACATCGCCTCGATCTTCGTCGGCCAGCCCGCCGAAATCCTGCTCAACGCCTACCCCGGCAAGCCCGTGACCGGCAAGGTCCGCTACATCGGCGAGATCCTCGACCCCGACACCCGCACCGTGAAAGTCCGCGTGGCCATCGACAACGCGGACGGACGTTATCGCCCAGGCCTCTTTGCCAAGGTGATCTTCGCGGGAGAAAAGCACGCGGCACTGCTGGTGCCGCCCACCGCGCTGCTGCAAAGCGGGCTCTACACGCGCGTGCTGGTGGAGAAGGCCCCGCTGCGCTTCGAGCCGCGCGTGGTCACCACGGGCGCGCATGCCGACGGGCAAGTCGAGATCCTCGCCGGGCTCAAGGCCGGCGAACGCATCGTCGTGAAGAACGGAGTGCTGCTACATGATTGACCGCCTCGTCACCCTATGCTTCAACCGGCGCGCCATCGTCTGGCTGGTCTTTGCGCTGGTGGCGCTGTACGGCGCCTACAGCTGGAAGCAGCTGCCCGTGGAGGCCTATCCGGACATTGCCGACGTGACATCGCAGATCGTGACCCAGGTGCCAGGCCTCGGCGCGGAGGAAATCGAGCAGCAGATCACCATCCCGCTGGAGCGCGCGCTGCTGGCCACCCCCGGCATGCATGTGCTGCGCACCCGCAGCCTGTTTGCGCTGTCGCTCATCACCGTGGTGTTCGAGGATGGCACCGACGGCTACTGGGCGCGCCAGCGCCTGCAGGAACGCCTGAACGAGGTCGACCTGCCCTACGGCGCCAAGCCGGGGCTGGACCCATACACCTCGCCCACCGGGGAGTTCTACCGCTACACGCTGGAGTCCACGACGCGCGACCTGCGCGAGCTATCCGAGCTGCAGACCTGGACCGTGATCCCGCGCCTGAAGAAGGTGCGCGGCGTGGTCGACGTGACCAATTTCGGCGGGCTCACCACGCAGTTCATGCTGGAACTCGACCCGGCGCGGCTGACGCAGTACAACCTGACGCTGACCCAGGTCACCGAGGCGCTCAACGCCAACAACGTCAATGCGGGCGGCAGCGTCATCGACCGCGGCGAACAATCGTACGTGGTGCGTGGCGTGGGCCTGCTGCGCTCGCTCGACGACATGGGCAACGTAGTGGTCACGAGCAAGGACGGCACCCCCGTGCTGGTCAAGGATCTTGGCACGCTGCGCTACGGCAACGTGGAGCGGCGCGGCATCCTGGGCAAGGACGACAACCCCGACACGATCTCCGGCATCACGCTGCTGCTCAAGGATTTCAACGCGTCGGAAGCACTTGCGGGCGTGCACGAGGCGGTGCGGGATCTGAACGACAACCTGCTGCCCAAGGACGTCAAGGTGGTCGCCTACCTCGACCGCACCTCGCTGATCGACGCCACCATGCGCACAGTGGGCTTCACGCTGACCGAAGGCATGCTGCTGGTGGGCATCGTGCTGCTGCTGTTCCTGGGCAGCCCGCGCGCGGCCCTGATCGTGGCGCTGACGATTCCGCTCTCGCTGCTGATCGCCTTTGTCTTCATGTATCACCTGCGCATCCCGGCCAACCTGCTGAGCCTGGGCGCGATCGACTTCGGCATCCTGGTGGATGGCGCGGTGGTGCTGGTGGAGAACATCCTGCGCCGGCGCGAGCAGGACAAGGACCGCGCGCTCACCCCGCGCGACGCCATCGAGGCCACCTTGCAGGTGGCACGGCCGATGTTCTTCGGCATGCTGGTGATCGTTGCGGCCTACCTGCCCTTGTTCTCCTTCGAGCGCATCGAGTACAAGCTGTTCTCGCCGATGGCGTTCGCCGTTGGCGCGGCGTTGATCGGCGCCTTGATCGTTGCGCTGGCGCTGGTGCCGGGGCTGGCCTGGATTGCCATGCGCAAGCCGCGCCACGTGTTCCACAATCCTGTGCTGGACTGGCTGGGCGTGCGCTACCGCGCCGCGCTGGAGCGCGGCATTGGCCGCATCCGCTGGGTGGCCGCCAGCTGCGCGCTGGCGCTCGCCTGCGTGCTGGCGCTTGGCGCCACCATCGGGCGCGACTTCCTGCCGTACCTGGACGAAGGCTCGCTGTGGCTGCAGGTGCAGATGCCGCCCGGCATCACCCTGGAGCGCGCCTCCGACATGGCCAGCGAGCTGCGCCGGGTAACCCGCGAGTTCCCGGAAGTCGCCTACGTGGTGACGCAGACCGGCCGCAACGACGACGGCACCGACTACTGGACGCCCTCGCATATCGAGGCCAGCGTCGGCCTGCATCCATACAAGACGTGGGCCTCGGGCATGACCAAGCAGCAACTGATCGACAAGCTGGCGGCACGCTACGCGCAGATGCCAGGCTACTCGGTGGGCTTCATGCAGCCGATGATCGACGGGGTGCAGGACAAGCTTTCCGGCGCCCATAGCGACCTGGTGGTCAAGGTGTTCGGCGAGAACCTGGGCGACGTGCGCCGCATTGCCGGCGAAGTGGCCACCACGCTGCGCGGCGTGCCCGGCGCCGCGGATGTGGCAATCGACGTGGAGCCTCCGCTGCCCAACCTGAAGATCGACCTGGACCGCGCCGCCGCCGCGCGCTACGGCATCAACGCGGCCGACGTGGCCGAGCTGATCTCCACCGGCATCGGTGGATCGCCGGTTGGCCAGCTCTATGTGGGTGAGAAGAGCTACGACATGACGGTGCGCTTCCCGCCGGCCGTGCGTGCCAGCGCATCCGGCGTGGGCGACCTGATGCTGACCGCGGCCAATGGCGCCAAGGTGCCGCTGGCGCAGGTCGCACGCATCACCACCGTGTCAGGCGAAAGCGTGATCGTGCGCGAGATGGCGCGCCGCCACATCATCGTGCGCCTGAACGTGCGCGACCGCGACCTGTCCGGCTTCCTCAAGGAGGCCCAGCCCGCCATCGAGCGCGCCGTGTCCTACGACCACAAGCGCATCCAGATCG
Organism: Cupriavidus sp. UME77; assembly: GCF_014170355.1. Lineage (NCBI taxonomy): Bacteria > Pseudomonadati > Pseudomonadota > Betaproteobacteria > Burkholderiales > Burkholderiaceae > Cupriavidus > Cupriavidus sp. UME77. The sequence continues at coordinate 105,727 of NZ_LZZU01000005.1, read as the reverse complement.
AATGGGGCGGCCAGTTCGAGAACCTGGAACGTGCGCAGGCGCGCCTCGCCATCATCCTGCCGATGACGCTGGCGCTGATGTTCGTGCTGCTCTTTGCCGAATTCCGCAACCTGCGCCAGCCGGCGCTGGTGCTGCTGGCGGTGCCCCTGGCTACCATCGGCGGCCTGGCTGCGCTGCATCTGCGCGGCATGACGCTGAACGTGTCCAGCGCGGTGGGCTTTATCGCCCTGTTTGGCGTCGCCGTGCTCAACGGCGTGCTGATGATCTCGCAGATCAACCGGCTGCGCGCGCAGAACGGCTTGAGCCTGCGCGAAGCCGTGATCGAAGGCGCGGCAAGCCGCATGCGTCCGGTGCTGATGACCGCCACCGTGGCCGCCATCGGGCTCACCCCGGCAATGCTGGCGCGAGGTCTCGGCAGCGATGTGCAGCGTCCGTTGGCCACCGTGGTGGTAGGCGGGCTCTTCACCGCCACCTTGCTGACCCTGCTGTTGCTGCCCGCCCTTTACTACCTGGTCGAGGCCCGCGCCGAGCGCGCGGCGCAAGCGGCCGGGGAATCGGAAACCGATGCCGAAGGCAACGCACCGGCGACCAGCGCCGCCGGCCAGGCCTGAGGAGAATCCCATGCAAATCAAAGACAAGAACTTGCCAGCGGCACCCGCCCTGCGCCACCTCGTCCTGGCAACATCCATGCTGGCGGCATCCGCATCCTGGGGGCAGGACGCACAGGACACGCCCGCCGCCGCCACGGCCCGCGCACCGGTCCGCTTCGCCTCCTATCTCGACACGGTGGAGCGGCACAACATCGGCCTGTCCGCGCAGCAGGAAACCATCCGCGGCGCCCAAGCCGAGATCTCGATCGCCGGCGTGCGCCCGGACCCGGTGCTCAAGTACGGCCGTGGCAACATCGAGACCAGCCGCGCGGTGTCGCCCAAGCCGCCGCGCACACATGAGTTCGAAATCGAGATCCCCATCGAGCTGGGCGGCAAGCGCGGCGCGCGCATCCGCGCCGCCCAGAGCAACCTGCGCCTGACCGAGGCAAACCTGCAGGGCTTCAAGCACGCGCTGTACCAGGAATCCGCCACCGCCTTTGTCGAAGCCTGCCGCAGCCGCGAGGCCCTGGTCCGGCAGGAATCGACGCTGTCCGCCCTGTCCAATGTGGTGCGCGCCAACGAGATCCGCCGCAAGGCGGGCGACATCGGTGGCCTGGAGCTGTCGCAGTCGCGGGTCGAGCGTGACCGCTTCACCGCCGAGGTGAAATCGGCGCGCGCCGCCGCGCAGGCCGCCATGCAAAAGCTGTCCATCCAGCTTGGCGTGCGCGTGGCCGAGGCCTTCGGCAACGCGCCGCTGGCTTGCGAGTTCCAGCCCTACGATCCCGGCACCGACAGCGGCGCGCTGATCGCCCAGGCGATGGAGGCGCGCGACGAGGTCCGGATCGCCCGCGCCACGCTGGAGAATGCCCGCGACAAGTCAGGGCTGGCGCGCGCCAACCGCTGGGTGGATCCCAGCGTGAGCTTCGCGATGACCATGACCCCCGGCGTGCGCGGCACCACGGACGACGAGGGCCAGCCCAACGGCGACGGCGCGGCGCGCTCGCGCATGCTGGGCGTGTCGGTATCGATTCCCCTGCCCTTGTCGCGGCTGCAGCGCGGCGAGCTGATCCAGGCGGAGTCGGAGGTCACGCAGGCCATGCTGGCGCTGCGCGAGGCCGAGCTGAAAACCGAGGTCGACGTGCGCAACGCGCTCACCGCGTTCCAGGCTGCGCAGGACAACCTGCAGCGCTACCGCGACTCGGTGATCGCCGATGCCGACCGGGTGCTGGACGGCATGCGCCAGTCGTACCGCCAGGGCTCTGCGTCGCTGCTGGAACTGCTCGATGCGCAACGCACCGCGGACGAAACCTACCTCGACTACCTCCAGGCCCAGGCGGACCTGGCGGGCGCCACGGTGGAGCTGCAACTTTCCACCGGCTTGCGGCCCGCGCTTTAAAGGCCCGGTGCGCCCCGGCCACGGCCGGGCGCACCAAACGCTTCGATTGCCTCGCGTCGAAAGACAAAGGAGACCTGCCATGAAAGCCGTCAACCTTGCGCCGCCCATCCAGCGGTGGCGCCTGTATCGCCTGAGCGTGATCGCGCGGCTGGACGATGTGCCCGACGTGCGCGTGGCCATGCGCTGCGCCACCAGCGACTGCGGCCAGTACCCGTCCAACGAGCGGCAGATGCCGCTCGGCCTGCCGCCAATCAAGTGCATGCTGAGCTTCGAGATCCGGATGCCGCAAATGCGGGCCGGGCAGTTGCTGGTCGCGCTGGAACGCGCCCTGGCGTCCGTGCCCATCATCCTGCTGCGCCTGGAGGTCATGGGCAACCATGCCGAGGCGGCACACGCCCCACGCCTGAAGCGGGTCTCTTCGCCCGCGGCCGGCACCAGTTCCCGGCCCGCCGAGACCGCGCCGGCCGCGGTGGGGTGAGACGCGGCCCATCCCGCCTGATGGCACGGCGATGGGCCGCTCCACCGGCGCGATTGACCGAACTCCGGTGCAACGCTACGATGGGCGCGGCATCGTCCCGCACCCTTGCGCCAAGCCCCAGACCAGCTCATGGTGATACCCCTCGCGGCGGCCAGCGCCCCCGGCACGCCGGCTACCGCCCCCTTGCGGCTGCCGCGCACCCTCTTGTCCCAATCCCTGCTCACTTCAAAGCCGCTGCTGGCGTTAGTGCTCTGGCTGCTGCTCGCCTTGCCCGGTTCATCACCGCTTGCCGCCGGGCAGCTACAGATTCTTGGCGAGGCCGCCATGATCACCGCCGACGGCACGCCGGCCACCATCAGCCTGCCTTACTACTGGGACCGGTTCCGTCCCGGCCAGAGCGGCGGTGCGCGATTTCTCCTGCGCTTCCCGGATCTGCCAGGCCGCCAGGGCATGGCCGCGCTGTACATCGAGCGGGCCGCCAATAGCTATGAGGTGCGCCTCAACGGCAGCCGCCTCGCCCACGCTGGCAGCCTGTCGGCCCCGGCGCCCTATGCCGGCCAGCAGCCATTGCTGATCCCGGTGCCAGCTGACCTGCTGCGCCCGGAGAACGAACTGCTTGTCACGATCGCTGCCAGCGCCAGCTCGCGCGGCGGCCTGTCACGCGTGGAGTTTGGCGCGCCGGCCCTGGTGGAGGCGCACTACCAGCGGGCGCTCTGGTTCAAGGTCATCGGCCCGGTGGTCATCGCAGCGGCCAGCATGCTGCTGGCGTGCCTGGCGGCGCTGGTATGGTGGCGGCAACGGGATCCCCTGTTCGGGTTATATGCCATCGCCGAGCTTGGCTGGTCTTTCGGGCTGGCCGAGTACTTCGTTTCCGACGAGGCCGGCGCGCCCGATGTGTGGCTCGCGTTGGTGCTGGCCGGGCGGACGGTCTTCATGTACGCGACCGCCCGGTTCGCCATCCTTGTGACCGGCCTGGAGGCGCGCTGGCTGCGCCGCGGGATGCTGCTCTACCTGAGCGTCAAGCTTCCGCTGATCGCACTGATGGTGGCGGCCCACAGCACCCACGCCATGGTGCTGGCCAATGTGGTCGTCAATGTTGCGATGGCCTTGTCGATCGTGGCCGTGCTGGTCCGCGCCGCCGTGACGCGTCCGGAGCGTGAGCGCACGGCGATTGCCGCCGCCCTTGGCCTCACCCTGCTCATCTCGGTGCTGGATTTGATCCATGTCTGGTGGATCGGGGATGACTACTGGGACTCCTCCGTCACCCGCTACGTGTCGCTGATTTTCAGCCTGACCATGGGCTGGCTGCTGGTCGACCGCTACACGCGCGCCACACGCATGCTGGCTGCCCTGAACCAGAAGCTCGACAGCGCGGTCTCCCGCAAGGAGCAGGAACTGCATGCGCTGTACCAGCACTCCCACGAAATGGAGCGCGAGCAGGCCACCCTGCAGGAACGCGGCAGGATCATGCGCGATATCCATGACGGGCTTGGCAGCCAGCTGGTGGGCATGCTCGCCATGCTGCGCTCCGGCAGCCCTTCCACGCACACATTGCAGCAACAGCTGCAGCATGCGCTGGATGCCCTGAAACTATCCGTCGATGCGCTGCAGGATACCGGCGGCGACCTGGCCACCGTACTCGGCAACCTGCGCTACCGGCTTGGCCCGCGGCTGGAGGCGGCGGGATTGCGGGTGGACTGGCAGGTGGCGCGCCTGCCGGCGCTGCACGACCTGACGCCGCAGCGGGTGCGTGAGCTGCACTACCTGTTGCTGGAGGTGTTTTCCAATGCCATGCAGCATGCCGGCGGCAGCGCTATCCGGGTCTCGGCGCGCCATCATGCCGGCCAGCAAGCCCTGGTCATCGAGATCCATGACAATGGCCGTGGCTTTACGCCCGAGGCTGCCGCGCACGGACGGGGATTGGGAAATATGCGCCGGCGTGCCGAGGCCATCGGGGCGGTGCTGGACCTGCGCTCTTCGGCGCAAGGAACGACCGTGCGGCTGACGTTTGCACTGGCGCCGCAGCCACCCGGCTCCGCCGTTTAGCCCCCCGCGCCCGTTTGATGTCAACCCGGGCGCGGGCAGCTCCGTTACCGGATTGCCGGAATCAGACCTTGACGTCGATGTTCTGGCCAAGGTGAGGGGGATTGCTGGCCGGAACGCTGACTTGCGGCATCGAGCCCAGCAGGGTTGCCACGCTCTGGGCCTGCAGGTCCAGCGACTTGCGCAGCATCATGGTGGGCACCGGATCGCCGCCCGAGTTGCTAGCCGCACTGACGAGGGAAATATCCATTGAAGGGTCTTCCAGGTTGAAATTGAGGTTGAGATTGAAGCTACGTTCGAAGCTACGATTGGCATTGAAGCCAGCGGGAAGGCACACCTCCCAGCATCCATGTTGTCGGCCATCAACCGGGAATCTTTAGCGCGGCGGCCGCAATAGCGGGCCGCCCGCTTGGCATCCGGAACGTTTATCATAGGCAGCCCGGCCGCTTTGGCCGGGAAAGACCAGACAGCCCGCACCGTCAGGATAGCGGCTGAATCCGGCGAAACCAGTCACCAGAATGAACATCATGGGTCGGGCGCAAAACATTGCGGGAAGCGTCGCTATTTCGTGTTTGGCTTTTGGCATCTCGACGGATTGCCTGGCGCTGGATTCGGCCGAACTCTATGAGCGGGAATCGCCCAGCATCTGGGTGGTATCCGTCTTTGACGCGCAGGGCACGCGGTTCGGCCTGGGCAGCTCGGTGGTGATCGGGCCGGAGGAACTGGTCACCAACTGCCACGTGCTCAAGAGCGGCAAGTCCATCAGCATCCGGCGCGAGAAGGTCACGTATGGCGCCAGCCTGGTGCACGCCGATGTCGAGCGCGACCTCTGCATCCTGCGCGCCAAGGGCCTCACCGCCCCGGCGGTAAAGATCGCGCCGCTGGCCGCGCTCAAGGTGGGGCAGAAGGTCTACGCCATCGGCGCGCCGCGCGGCTACGAGCTGACGCTGAGCGATGGCCTGCTCTCCTCGCTGAACAAGGACGAGCGCGACCGCATCGTCCGCCTGCAGACCACCGCCCCGATCTCCCCAGGCTCCAGCGGTGGCGGCCTGTTCAACACGAACGGGCAACTCGTCGGCATTACCTACCTGATGCGGACCGACGCGCAGAACATCAACTTTGCCATTCCCGCGCAATGGATCAGCGAGGTGCCGGCGCGGTCCGCGCTGGCGCTGCAGAAATTCCGTAGCGAGACGGCATCCGCCGCCCCGCCTGCCGTGGCGCTCCCGCCTGGCCAGCCCGGGCAGCCCGGCCAGGGCGCCACCGCCTACGCCCCGGCCCGGCCCGCAGCCGGCCCGCAGGGCAGGCAACTGACGGGGGCCGAGCTGACCAGCCATTTCACGCATCTTGGCAGGATCAATGCCATCGCGCCGTCCGGCGTTACGCTCTGGATGCAGGTCCGGGAAAGCGGCAGCCTGGATGTGACCAATTCCGTCAGCCGCGGCTATTCGTCCGGGCGCTACCGCATCGAGCCGGAAACCGGCCAGGTCTGCCTGGAGATGGCCAACCCGAATTTCAGCGCGATGCAAACGTGCTATCGGCTGACCGAGGCCGACGGACGCTATGTCATGCGATCCGCCACCAGTCCCTATTACTTTTCATACACGAAGTAGCGAGCGGGCGCCGGCCGCAGCCGCTCGCCTGGCCATTTCTCTCTAGGCACAAGACATGGGAAACCGATATCGAAATAGCGCCCCCGTCGCGCTGGCCGTAGCGTCGATGCTGCTGGGCGGCTGCGCGCCAACCACTGTCGGCGTGACCAGCCGCGCCAGCGACTACACCGGCAAGCCCACCCGCATGTATGTGCTGGGCACTACCGGCATGGGGTGGAACAGCGACTTCTCCGCGGCGTTCGCGGCCAAGTTCCGCGAGGTGACCCGGCAGTGCGGTGTGGAATCGGCGTACGACGAGATCTCGGGGCTGGAGCTGGACTCGACCGCGCTGACCGGCAGGATGCGTACGTTCAGCGCCGATACGGTGCTGACCATCGCCAACGGCGGGGGTGTGGTCAATGCGTCCGGCGGCCGCCTGTCGATCGAATATGGCACGACGCTGACGGATGTCAGGCAGAACCGCGCGGTGTGGAAAGGCAAATACACGTTCAGCCGCGGCGGCACCATCATCCCGATCGAGGAACGCGCTGCAGTCCTGGCGATCGACATCACCAACAGCCTGAAGAAGGACCGCTTCCTCACCGGCTGCGCGCAGATCGCGCTGGGCCAGAATGGCCGGCTCGACCCGGCTGCCGTGCCGCATGTCGCCGCCGGCGGCAGCAATGGCCCGGCCGGCGGCACGAATACGATCAGCCGGGCCCGCCCGGCGCCCACCGTCTCCGCGCCCGCGGGCCCCGCTACCGCGGCAACCCTGCGGGACCTGCAAGACCTGCTGCCACCGAAGTGACAGGCGCGGGCCGCAACGGGATCAAACGCCCAGCCCGGCCTCGTCCAGGTCCGCGAACAGGATCGTGCCCGTTTCCGATTCGGTCACAAACACCCTGCGCGGCTGCCCCGGCTCAACGGCGGGCTGAAACGCCAGGTTGGTGGTGGTTGCGCCCGACGGGCTGGCGAGGATCGCCTCGGGCTCGCCACGCTTGCTCAGCACCCACACGCAGCCCAGGCTGGCATGCGCCACAAACAGCCGGTCACGGCTGTCGATGGCCATGCCGTCGGGGCCGCTGGTGCCGTAGAACGTGAAGAACTGCCCCACCTTCGACACACTGCCGTCGGCCTGCAACGGCACGCGCCACACGCAATTGCCGCGCGTGGCCGCCACGAACAGCACCTTCTCGTCGCAGGACAGCGCCAGGCCGTTGGGGCTGGGCACATTGCCCAGCAGCAGGTCCAGCTGCCCGCCGGGCCGCAGGCGGTAGACGCGGCCGGTGGGATCGTGCAGGCCGGTCTGGCCCTGATCGGTGAAATACAAGTCGCCACGACGAGAGATCACGAGATCGTTCACGCCCTTGAACTGCTCCGCGTTGCGCCGTCCCAGCAAGGTGGTCACCTCGCCCGTGTCCACGTTGACGCGCAACAGGCCGTTGCGATAGTCCGCCACCACCAGTTCGCGCGCGTTCAGGAACTTCATGCCGTTGGGTTCGCCCTGGTACTCGGCGACCAGCGACCATTCGCCGGCCGGCGAGATGCGCAGGATGCGCCCGAACGGGATATCCGTCACGTACAGGTTGCCCGCGGGATCAAAGACCGGCCCCTCCAGGAAGCTGTCGATGCAGGCCCCGCCCTTGTTGGCATCGGCCCATTCGGAGCGCACGCCGGTCTTGCGCAAATGCGCGGGCATGGCCGAGAAGACCTGGAGGGATATTTCCCGGGGCACTGTTCTGAAGTACATGTTCGTTCCTTGTTGTCCTGGCGCTGCGCAATGGCGGCGCTTGCCCATTTACTCGGCCTTCACATCGGCGGATTTTGCCACCTGGCTCCACAGCGCGGTGTCGTCCTTGATGCGCCTGGCGAAGTCCGCCGGCGCAATGCCGCCCGGCTGGGCGCCCATGCTGGCCAGGCGCTCCTTCACCTCCGGGCTGTTCACGCTCTTGTGCACTTCCGCCTGCAGCCTGGCGATTAGCGCAGGAGGCGTGCCTTTGGGCGCCGCCAGGCCAAACCAGTTGATGACCTTGTAGTCCTTGAGGCCAGCTTCGGCAAAGGTCGGCACGTCCGGCAGCGCGGGCACGCGCGCCGCGCCCGTGACCGCCAGCGCGCGGGCCTTGCCGCCCTTGATCTGCGGCACCGCGGTCGGCGTGGCAGTGATCAGGATATCCACGTTGTTGCCGATCAGCCCCATCAGCGCATCGCCCGCGCCCTTGTAGGGGATATGCGTGATCGATATCTTGGCGTCCTTCTTGAAGACCTCGGCGGACAAGTGCGTGGAGCTGCCGGCGCCGCCCGAGCCGAAGTTCAGCTTGCCCGGGTTTTGCCTGGCGAAGTCGATCAGTTCCTGCAGCGTCTTGAACTTCGAGCTGGCAGGCACGATCAGGATCACCGGGGTCTGCGCAATGGTGGTCACCGGCACCAGGTCGTTGTTGTAGTCCCAGGGCAGCGCCTTGAACAGCGACGGCAGCATGGTGTACGTGGTGTCGTTGGCCAGCAGCGTGTAGCCGTCGGGCGCGGAACGTGCCACCTGCAGCGTGCCAATGGTGCCGCTGGCGCCGGGCTTGTTCTCCACGAAGAACGATTTGCCGGTGCTTTCGGTCAGCGTCTGCGCCACCTGACGGGCCACGAAATCGGTGGTGCCACCGGCGGTGTATGGCACGACGATGCGCACCGGCTTGTCGGGCCAGGTGCCGCCGTGGGCATAGGTAGTGGCCACACTGAGGGTTGCCAGGGCAAGGCTGGCGCAAAGGCGGTGGTACATGGCTGTCTCCATTGATGCCTGACTGATGTCCGGTGTCGGGTATCGGGTATCGGGTATCGGGTATCGGGTATCGGGTATCGGGTATCGGGTATCGGGTATCGGGTATCCGGTGTCCGGTGTTCGCTATTCGTGGCTCACGCCTGCTCCTGGCCTGCTCTTGGCGGCGGGTCGTTCTTCCGGAGTTGTTTCGCCAAACGTTCTATTAGACGGAATAGCATTCCGATTAATTGTAGGAGCCGTTGATTCGCCGGTCAATCCGGGGGCTTTCCCTAGCGGGCCTCGTCCCGGCCGGGACGGATTTGCCATTGGCGGCAATGTGGGTGTTCGGCTGGGCAGCGCTGCCTGCGTTACCATGGCAGCGTACGTTTCACCTTGCGCATGCCCTCGCGCTGCCGCACCCACCTCGCGCCTTCGCCGCCATCACCCAATCGCCATGACCTCAGCACTGCTGCTTGAAAACATCCATGACACCGCCGTCGAGCGCTTCAAGGAAGCGCATGTCACCGTCGAGCGCCGCACTGGCGCGCTCGCTGGCGACGAACTGCATCGCGCTCCGGCAGCCCACCAGATTCTCGGCATTCGCTCCGCCACGCACCTTGGCGCCGCTGAGATCGAAGCCGCCAAGCACCTCGTGGCCATTGGCTGCTTTTGCATCGGCACCTCGCAGGTAGACCTCGACGCCGCGGCCCGCGCCGGCATGCCGGTGTTCAACGCGCCGTTCTCCAATACGCGCTCCGTGGCGGAGCTGGTTATCGCGGAGGCGATCCTGCTGCTGCGCCGCGTTCCGGAGAAAAACGCATTGGCGCATGCCGGCAAATGGGCCAAGGGCGCAAGCGGGTCGTTCGAGGCGCGCGGCAAGACCATCGCCATCATCGGCTACGGCAATATCGGCTCGCAGGTTGGCGTGCTGGCGGAGGCCATGGGCATGCGCGTGGTGTACTACGATGTGCAGGCCAAGCTGTCGCTGGGCTCGGCGCGCGCGGCGCGCTCGCTGGCGGATGCGGTGTCGCAGGCCGACATCGTGACGCTGCACGTGCCGGCCACCGCGCAGACCAAGAAGATGATCGATGCCGACGTGCTCCGGCAGTTCCGGCGCGGCGCAATCCTGATCAATGCGTCGCGCGGCACCGTGGTGGATATCGACGCGCTGCGCGCGGCGTGCGATGACAACCATATCGCCGGCCTGGCGATCGACGTCTTCCCGGAAGAGCCCAAGACCAACGCTGACCGCTTCACCAGCCCGCTGCAAGGCGTGCCCAACGCGATCCTGACGCCGCATATCGGCGGCAGCACGGAAGAGGCGCAGGAAAATATCGGCACGGAAGTCGCCACCAAGCTGATTGCCTTCCTCAGGACGGGCGACACGATTGGCGCGGTGAATTTCCCCGAGGTGAGCCCCGGCCCGCTAACGTCGCCGGCGCGGCTGCTCAACGTGCACGGCAACGCACCGGGCGCGCTCGCCGCGCTCAACACGCTGCTGGCGCGCGACGGGGTCAACATCGTGGCCCAGCACCTGCAGACGCATGGCCAGATGGGCTACGTGGTGACCGACCTCGACAAGGTGCCCTCGCCAACGCTGGCCGCCGCGCTGGATGCGGAAACGACGTTTATCCGCTGCCGCACCATCATTAACCCGCTGGCCTGAACGGCAGCGCGGCGCCATCGCTGCCTCGCCGGCAGCGACCAGGACAGCGGCCATCGGCCGCTGTCTTCAATTCACCCGGAAATGCTCCACCGACTGGCCCGCGTTGACTGCGCGCAGCAGCCATGCGGGCATGGGGCCCACGCCATCCCAGACCTGTCCCTCGGCATTGCGGTAGCGGCGCGCGGGCGCGCTCGCCTGCGGCAGTGCTGGCGCAGGTGCGGCCGCTGCCGGCGCGGCGGCGGCCTCGGCTGCCTGTGCTGGTGCCGCTGCTTGTACCACTGCTTGTACCGCTGCTGGTGCCGCCGGTTTCACGGCTCCCGCTTTCTGCGCGGGCACGGACATGGTCACCCGTGCAGGCGCGGGAGCGGCGGCCGGGGTTGCCGCCGGCTCGGCAACCATTACGGCGGCCGGCTTTTCCGCGGGCACGGCGTCGGCAACCGCCACCGCATCTGCGGCAGGCGTGGCTTGCGGCAATGCGGCCGGCGTTGCGACCGGCACAGCGGGCGGCGCTGATTGCCTGACAGGGGCAGGAACGCGTTTGCGCGCTACGGCCTTGCGCAATGGCGCAGGTGCCACGACAGGCGGCGCGGTGATTGGCCCGGCAGGCAGCAGCGCGGGCGGTGCCGTGATCGGTCCTGCGGGCAACAGCGCCTGGGCAACATCTACATCCATTTCATTTTCCTTTTCGATGGGCTCCTCGATCGGCGCCCTGGCGGGCGCCGCCTCCCAGTCAAAACAACCTGCCGCCTCCAGTTCATCCATGGAGATGCCGAGCCGCTCCATCTGGACGCGAATCCAGACAATGGCGGCGACTTTCTTGACGTCGGCGGGATCAGAAGAAGGCATGGCAAAAGACACAATAAATGCAGGTAGAAGGGGCGGGGGAACGGTCGCGGATGCGGCGCTGGCCGCACACTGGAGATCCTGAGGATCGCACATGATAGCCGAGCGCGGGACCAGCCCCCACCGAGCCTTGAATCGGGACGCAAAAGCCGGGCCAAAGGCCCCTCTCCCGCACCCCCTCAATGACCGCAAATCCGCCTCCGGGGGGCATCGGCCAGCCTGCGTCCATGCCCTGCGCCCAACGCTGCACCATCATGCAAAACCCACACAAGTTAAATGAGAACGATTATCATATGCGACTTCACGGTCACGATTTCCCGACCGTCCCGGCCAACGGCCTGTGCGCAACACGGCACTGCCAGCCCCCGTCTTGAAAGGATGCATAGCCCATGAATCGCCTCATCACCTCCGCCCTGCTTTGCAGCGCCGCACTGAGCGGCACCGCTCAGGCTCACCAGGTCTGGCTGGAGCAAACGCCGGCGGCCGCCCAACTGTATTTTGGCGAATTCAACGAGAACCTGCGCGAAGTTTCGCCGGGACTGCTGGACCGGTTCGTGCAGCCCACCGCCGTGCTGGTAACGGCCAGGGGTGAGCAAGCCCTCAAGGCCGACAAGACCACCAACGGCTTCGTGCTCTCGGGGCGCGCAGGCGCGGGCGAGACCATCGTCGCGCAAGACACGGGCTATCCGCTGCTGGAGCGCAAGGACGGCGACAAGGTGATTCGCACCGCCTGGACGCCGGCGGCTCGCTTGCTGGGCGCTGGCTCCACAAGCGCAGTAGCGCCCAAGCTCGCCCTCGACATTGTGCCGACCGGCCGCACCGGCGAGTACCAGGTGGTCTATGCCGGCCGCCCACTGCCCAAGGCCAAAGTGGGCGTGGCCGTGCAGTCCGGCTGGGGCCGCGAGCTACGCACCGACGAACAAGGCATCGTGCGCCTGGCGCAGCCGTGGCAAGGCACCTACGTGATGGAGGTGCACCACGTCGACAAGACCGCCGGCGAGCGCAATGGCAAGCCGTACGACATGGCCAGCTACGTCACCACCCTGTCGCTGACGCAGGGCGATGGCCTGGCCGCGATACCTGCGGTGCCGGCAGCCACGCCCAACAAGTAACGGAGCGCTTGTCATGCGATTGAGCCAGACCGGCCGCTATCGCCTTGGCGTTGCCTCGCGCGTGGTGGCCGCCATCGGGGGCGGCTATGTACTCGCGGCCGTGGCCACCGGGCTGCTGGCCGTGGTGATGCCCATGCCGCCGGCCGAGGCGGTGATGACCGCCACGCTGCTGTCGTTCTCGCTTTACGCGTGCGCGGTGCTGTGGGTGTTCGCCGCCGGCAGCGCGTGGCGCGCCTGGGCCGGCGTGGCGGTGCCTGCCGTGGTGCTCGGCGTCTTGCTGGCTGCCTTGCGGAGCGCGCCATGAGGGCCGGGCTGCGTCAATCGATGGCCTGGCTGCATAGCTGGTCCGGGCTGCTGGTGTGCTGGGTGCTGCTGCTGGTGTTCTGCGCCGGCACCGCCAGCTACTTCAAGGACGAGATCACGCTGTGGATGCAGCCCGAGCTGCACCGCTCGGCCGCCACGCAAGTGTCCAGCGCCGAGGCGGCCAGCCGTGCGGTAGCGTACCTGCAGCGCAACGCCGCGGACTCGCCCCGCTGGTTCATCGACCTGCCGGATGCGCGCAACCCCGCGGTAAACGTGCTATGGACGCGCCCGCCCGGCGCGCCGGCTTCAGGCATCGGCGGCGGCCGCGGCCGCTTCGAGAGCCGCACGCTGGATCCCGCCACCGGCGCCTTCCTGCAGACCGTGCGCAACACGCGCGGCGGCGAGTTCCTCTACCGCCTGCACTTCGACCTGTACTTCATGCAGGCGATCTGGGCGCGGTGGATCATCGGCTTGTGCGCCATGTTCATGCTGGTGGCCATTCTCAGCGGCGTCATCACGCACCGGCGCATCTTCCAGGACTTCTTCACCTTCCGGCCGCGCAAGGGCCAGCGCTCCTGGCTCGATGCGCACAATGCCACCGCCGTGCTGGCCCTGCCCTTCCACCTGATGATCACCTACACCGGGCTGGTCACGCTGATGTTCATGTACATGCCGTGGGGCATCCAGACCGCATACCAGGGCAACCAGCAGGCCTTCAACAACGAGGCCTTCGGCCGCGCGCCGCAAGGCAAGCCAAGTGGGCAGGCGGCGCCGCTGACGCCGGTCGCCCCGCTGGTGGAACAAGCCGTGCGCCATTGGCATGGCGCGCAGCCCAGCCGCGTCGCCATCATGCTGGCGGGCGATGCCAACGCCACCATCACGGTGTCGCGCGGCACCGAAGGGTCGTTGTCCGCCAATGCGCCATCGATGCGCTTTAACGGCGTCACCGGCGCGCTGGTCGCGGTCACGGGCGACGCGCCCGGCGCGGCCAACCAGACGCGCGGCGTGATGGTGGGCCTGCACGAGGCGCATTTCGCCGGGCCCTTGCTGCGCGCGCTGTTCTTCGTGAGCGGGCTGGCAGGTTGCGCCATGGTGGCCACCGGCGCGCTGCTGTGGGGCGTGAAGACACGCCAGGGCCAGGCCAAGGCACTGGCGGCCGGCGCACGCCCGAGCTTTGGGCTGCGGCTGGTGGACGCGCTCAACCTCGGCGCCATTGCCGGCCTGCCGATCGCGTTTGCTACGTACTTCTGGGCCAACCGCTTGCTGCCCGTGGGCATGCCGCACCGCCCCGACGCGGAGATCCATGCCTTCTTCATCGCCTGGGGCGCGGCAGCCGTGCTAGCGCAGGTGCGGCCGACGCGCACCATGTGGCGCGTGCAACTGTGGGCCGGCGCGCTGATGCTCGCTGCCATTCCGGTGCTCAACGCCTTCACCACGCAAACCCACCTGGGCGTGACGCTGCTGCAAGGCCAGGGACCTGCCGCCGTGGCGGGGTTCGACCTGACCGTGCTGGCGCTGGGCATTGCGCTGGGCGCGGCAGCGCATATCCTGGGGCGGCGCGCCAAGGCGCGCGTGCCCGCGCGGCGCCCGGTGCCAGCCAAGGACATCGGCATGCCATCCAGCGATGCGAAGGGAGCCGCATGAGCGCAAGCCTGGGTTTCTTCACCGCGCTGGCCTTCACCTATAGCGGCTTCACCGCGCTCAGCCAGACGCTGGACCGCCACTATGCCGATCGCCACGGCCGCGGCGCCACGCCTTCGCCCGCCGAGCGCCTGCGCCTGCAGGGACTAGGCTGGGCCGCGCTGGCCCTTGCCCTGGCGGCTTGCGTGCAGCAGCAAGGCTGGCCGATGGGCAGCGTCTCATGGATCGGCACGCTGACGCTCGGCGCGCTCGTGCTGGTGCTGCTGCTCAGCTACGCGCCAGCCATCGCGGTACGCGCTGCCCGCTGGGTGGGGTTGCTGGGCGGATGCGGGCTGCTGATGATGCGCGCGATGCCCGCGATGCCCGCCTAGCCATTCCTGGTGCCTGCAAACAGGATCAGGCGCGCGGCAAACGCATCTCGCCCGTCCCGTCGGAGAGCGTGACAACGACGCCGTCCGGATTGCCGCAGGCATGCTAGCGGCTATCATGACGGCCATTCCAACTCACTGGCACAGTCCTTCGCTCGCCATGCCTGACAACACCCCCGCAAGCCAGCCATACGCACTGGAGAATCCGTTTCTCGAATCGCTGAATCTCACCATCGTGGAGTGGCAGCCGGACCTGGTGCGCATGTCGCTGATGCCGCAGGCTGCGCACCTCAACAACACGGGCGTCGTGCAAGGCGGCATCCTGGCCACGCTGCTGGACGCGGCGGGCGGCTACGCCGGCCTGTTTCCCGAGAATGGCGTGCGCCGCGCCGCCACCACCATCTCGCTGAACGTCAACTATGTCTCGTCCGCGCAAGTGGAGCCGCTGCTGGTGGTTGGCCGGCGCGTGGGCGGTGGCCGCCGGGTATTTTTCTCCAACGCCGAGGTCACCGACAGCCAAGGCCGTCTGATCGCCACCGCGCAGGCCGCCTTCCGCAGGAAGGATCCGGTCCGGGCAGACTAGACCGGTGCCCGTGTTGCCGGCGCGCCATGCAAGGCGGGCTAATCGCGCGACGACAGCGGCGGCGCGATCTCTTCCAGCGGGCGCTTTTCCGCATTGACCGCATAGCGCAAGGCAAACAAGCCCGCGACGATCACCAGCGCCGCGCCTATGCCATAGCCAACGGCCACCGCGGCGCGGCTGCCGCTCTCGATCAGCGCGCCGAACAGCAACGGCCCGATAAAGCCCCCGGTGCCCGTCCCCACAGCGTAGAACACGGAGATGGCGAGGGCGCGCGTCTCGATGGGAAAGACCTCGCTCACCGTCAGGTAAGCGGAACTAGCCGCCGCGGAGGCCAGGAAAAACACCGCCGACCAGCACAGCGCCTGGCTGCGCGCGTCAAGCCAGCCCTGCTCGAAGGCCCACCCGGTCATGGCCAGTCCCACGCCGGAGAGCACATAGGTAAGCCCGATCATGCGGCGCCGCCCGATGTGGTCGAACAGTGGCCCCAGCAGCAGCGGCCCCAGCACATTGCCCAGCGCAAAGGGAAAGATATACAGCCCCACGCGGTTATCGGGCACGCCGTGAAAGCGCGTGAGCACCAGCGCATAGGTAAAGAAGATCGCGTTATAGAAGAACGCTTGCGAGACCATCAGCGCCAGGGCTACCGCGCTGCGCAGCCGGTAGCGCTTGAACAGCACATGCGCGACCTCGCCAAGCGAGGGCGCCGGGCGCCTGGAAAGCAGGATCGTGCCCGTGGCCGGCGGCAACGCGCCGTACTGGGCCACCACCTGCGCCTCGATGGCGGCGACGATGCGTCCGGCTTGCTCGCCTCGCCCATGCGTGAGCAGCCAGCGCGGGCTCTCCGGCACGTCCCGGCGCACCAGCAGGATGGCCAGCGCCAGCACAGCGCCGAGCAGGAACGCCACGCGCCAGCCCAGGGCCGGGCCCAGCACGCGCGGATCCAGCAGCACCAGGCTCAGGCCCGCGCCAAGCGCGGCACCGAACCAGAAGCTGCCGTTGATGGCCAGGCTGACGCGTCCGCGCACGCGCGCCGGGATCAGTTCATCGATGGCCGAGTTGATCGCCGCGTACTCGCCCCCGATGCCAAGGCCTGTCAGGAAGCGGCACACCGCGAAGAAGACAAAACCCGTGGAAAAAGCGGTGGCCAATGTCGCCGCCATGTACACCGCCAGCGTCACCAGGAACAAGGCCTTGCGGCCAAGGCGGTCCGCAAGGCGGCCAAACACCAGCGCGCCCACGACCGCGCCAGCGATGTACAACGACCCTAGCCACCCTACCTGCGCCGCATTGAGGCCCAGGCCGTCCGGGCGCTCGAGCACGCCGCCCAGCGATCCCACCAGCGTCACCTCGAGCCCGTCGAGCACCCACGCCACCCCCAGCGCAATCACCACCCGCCAGTGCCAGCGCGACCACGGCAGGCGGTCCAGGCGGCCAGGGATATCGCTCTGAATGAGTGGCATGGCGGGTTCCGTTCCGGTGCGGCGATTGGCAAGCATGCGCTGCGGTCCGCGCCCGAGAGGCGCTTGCGGCATCGGCTCAGCCGTTCACGATGTTTCCGTCTGTTTGCGTCATGGATCTGCACGACCTGGCCGGCGATGCAGCTAGCCGCGCCGCAGGCCAGGAACACGTAGCCGCCAGCGCCCGGCACGCCAGGCGCACGACGCCTACAATGAATCATGGCCACCATAAAAGGGAACCGCCATGATCGTCTATATGCTCTTCCTCGGGGCAGTCGTCCTGCTCTATGCCTTCGTCATTCGCGCAGGCTTTTTCCACAAGTCGGTGCTCTATCCGGAACATGCCCATCCGTTCCATTACTGGTGGGACCGGATCGTCCATCACCAGAAGAAAGAGAAAGCCAGCTAAGGCGCTTGGCGCTTGGACCCCGCAAGGCCTGACCTGGCCGCCCAGCCCGCCGATTGGCGGGCTGTTTCATGCCGGTGACTGGCACCGGGCGCCGGGCGCGATCACCGGAACGGAAGACGGAAAGCGAGCACCCCGACAAAGAGGCCCTTGCTGCTCATGGCCGCCTGCCCGGGTGCTAAACTGGCCGCCCTTCTTATCCGGCCGTTCCTCCCAATCCATGCGCATTTCCCGCCTCGCTACCCGAGCTGCATTCCTCTCCTTCTGCCTGGCATCCGCCAGCACCGGCGTCCTCGCCGCCGCGGCCCCGCCCGCGCCAACGCCCGACCAGGTCACCGCCGCCATCCAGCAATCGGAAGCCGAGCGCCTGAAGCAACTGGAACAGACTGACCCGGCCGCGGCCGAGCGTGCGCGCTCGCCGTTAGTGGCGGGGATCATGGCTTCCATCAAGGCGCATACGGTCAAGGGTTGCCTGCCCGCCAGCGGCGGCGAGATCGTCTGCATCGTTGGGGTCAAGGCTGGCCGCCGCGACGGCTACCGCGCACTGGCCTTCGGCGGCGATCCGGAGCCGTGGGTGCTGGTGCGGCGTGAAGAACCCGCCATCAGTGGCCCGGACGCCGCGCAAGCCACCGCCTCGATGCGCGAATTTGCCCGTGGGCAATTGAAGACCCAGACGGATGCGGAGGCCGTCGCGGAACTGACCGCAATGGCCACATCGCTGACGGTCAAGCAACTCAGCGAGTGCAGTCTGAGCCATGAGAGCGGCAACGTGCGCTGCTCCGCCGTGATCTCCACCGGCGGCAAGCCCGACCAGCGCGTCACCGGCTTTGCCTTTGCGCTCGAAGCCGGCGGCTGGCGATTTGTGCCGCGCGAGCAGTAAGCAGGCCGCCGGGGCCATCCCGGGCCACTGGCCCGCAGGGAGCGGAGATCACATCTCCTAGCTTCGAATGTTGATCCAAGTCAAGTGAGTAATGAAGCACAATCCCCACGCTATTGGGGCAGATGCCCGGCGCCCACGGTGAGACACTGCGTGCGGGCGAGAAAAGCGTCTCGCCCAATGTCACTTCTTCATGCCCTCCGTTTACCCGGTGGGCATTTTTTTTGCCTTGCTGTCCTTTGGCCACGAATTTACAAATTATCCAGATATAGATAATATGTACAGATTGATCGCGCCTCTGAGTATCTGCAAGCAGCAAGAGCTGCTCGAGCAGGAACAGGAAAGGGAAAGCGGCCCACGGTTTGATTGAGACTTTCGCACCAGTTGACCAGTTGCAATCCGACGACATGGCGCCGCAGGCCATGAAAATGGCACGCCTGCCCGGCGGCGCGCTATCGATGCTCAGGGGGGGTCCAGAATCCATCGGCCCTGACAACGCCTTCAATCCAACAAGACTTAACGATGATGCTGAATCTTCCAACCTTCGATGACGTGTCAGCGGCCGCGCGCCGGATTGAAGGCTTTGCCCACCGGACTCCCGTGATGCGCTCGCAGACCGCCGACAAGGAACTGGGCGCCGCTTTATTCTTCAAGTGCGAGAACCTGCAGCGCACTGGCGCCTTCAAGTTTCGTGGTGCATTCAATGCGCTGGCGCGCTTCGATGCCGCGCAGCGCCGCCGGGGCGCTCTCGCCTTCTCCGGCGGCAACCACGCGCAGGGCATCGCACTGTCGGCGGCATTGCTGGGGATACCGTCGACGATCCTCATGCCGCACGATGCGCCAGCTGCCAAGGTGGCGGCGACCAAGGGCTACGGGGGCAAGGTGGTGCTCTATGATCGGTACACCGACGACCGCGAGGCAATCTGCCACAAGCTGGCGGAGGAACAGGGCCTGACGCTGATCGGGTCCTATGACCAGCCGGACGTGATCGCCGGCCAGGGAACCGCCGCCAAGGAATTGCTCGAGGAAACGGGCGAGCTCGATGCCCTGTTCGTCTGCCTGGGCGGCGGCGGCCTGCTCGCCGGCTCGGCACTGTCCGCGCGCGCACTGGCGCCGCGGTGCAAGATCTACGGCGTAGAGCCCGCCACCGGCAACGATGGCCAGCAATCGTTGCGCTCCGGCGCGATCGTGCATATCGATACGCCGAAGACCATCGCCGACGGCGCGCAGGCACAGCACCTGGGCCGTCACACGTTCGAGATCATTCGCCGTGATGTCGACGATATCCTTACCGCCAGTGACGAGGAGCTGGTCGATGGCATGCGCTTCTTTGCGTCACGCATGAAGCTGGTCGTGGAGCCAACCGGCTGCCTGGGACTCGCCGCCGCACGCGGCATGAAGGCCGAACTGATGGGCAAGCGCGTGGGCGTCATCGTTAGCGGCGGGAACGTGGACATTGACCGTTTCGCGGCGCTTCTTGCCGGCTGAGTTGCGTGATTCGCGCGTGTACACCCGAAACACCGGGCACCGCGCGAAACGTCCTCGCCGCAATGGCCTATGGCGCTCATCCGCATCATCCCGATGGTGGATCGCGGGGCGTCGGCACAGGCGCTTTTCCGCCGTCAATAGTCCTTCACGATTACCCCAACAAGGGGGGATCGTCCCCACGCAAGATGGGTGCACAATCCGGCCTGAAACAGCAACCGCAGGCCTCGAATCCCATGCTAAATGACGCGAAACCACAGATCGATCCGGTCCGCCGCAGCGAAGCCGTGAAGGAGTTGGGCGCCGACGCGCTCACGGATACGGGGATGCCTGGCGCTCTGGCCACGGTGCAGCAGATCGCGGAACGCCGGACGCGGGCCCTTGCGGATTTGCTTGAGGAAGCGATTCGGAGCGGGTCGCCGCGGGCGCTGCGAAGCCATCGCCGGCGGTAACTTCCACCCTTTCGCCCTTTCGCCAGCGTCCAGAACCGGCGCGACCGGCACGCCGGTCATAGCCGGCGCCGTGATCCTCCTGGCCCCTGCCGCGGTCGTCATGGGCACCTTGATTACCTGTCGCGTAATTGGCGCGCAGCCCCCCAGCTCCCACACTGAGCTTGCCTGGACTCGCCAGGTAACCGCCACCGGAGCTGCCTCATGCCTGCCGCCGCCAGTACCCATTCCGCCCCGTCCCTGCGCCATCCCGGCGCATCAAACCCCGCTCGGCTCCATTCCACACGGCCCGGCCATGTGCTGACCCGTGACGGCGTGTCGCTGTTCGTGCGCGACTGGCACCACGGCAATCGAGCGGCGGACGTGGTGCTGTTCGCGGCCAGTTGGGCGCTGCCGTCGGACGCCTGGAGCGGGCAGATGCAGGCGCTGCATGCCGCAGGCATGCGCTGCATCGCCTACGACCGCCGGGGGCATGGCCGCTCCAGCGATCCGGGGCACGGCTACGACTTCGATACGCTGGCCGACGATCTCGCGGACGTCATCGACGCGCTCGGCCTGCGGCGCGTGACGCTGGTCGGCCATTCGATGGCGGCGGGAGAGATCGTGCGCTACCTGTCGCGCCACGGCGCGGGCCGCGTCGCCGGCATCGTGCTGGTGGGCTGCACCACGCCGTGCGTCCCGCGCAGCGAGGACAACCCCGACGGCATCGATCCCGCGCTGCTGGCACAAGCGGCGGCCGAGCTGGCGGACGACTTCCCGCTCTGGGTGGAGAACAATCTCGCGCCGTTCGGCGGCGGCCTGTGCTCGGCGCCGCGGCTTGCGTGGGTGCGCGCCATGGCGCTGCAGACTTCGCTGCAGGCGTTGCTGGCCTGCAACCACGCCAGCACCCATGCGGATTTCCGCGCGGAACTGCCGGCCATCAAGGTGCCCGCCCTGCTGGTCCACGGCGACAACGACGCCTCCTGCCCGCTTGCGCTGACCGCCGAGCGCACGGCGGCGCTGCTGCCCGACGCCCGCCTCGCCGTCTACGCTGGCGCGCCGCACGGCCTGCCGTTCACGCATGCGCAACGGCTTGGCGCGGACATCCTGGCGTTCGTGCGCGAACTCGGCTAAGCCCCCTGCCAAGGACGCCAGCCATGACCTCCTCCAGCCTGAACCGCGCCGAGAGCGCGCCGGTCCCGCACCACGCCGCCGCATCGTCGCCGACCGCCATCGACCGCCTGGCCCTGCTCGTGATGCTGAGCGGCACCTTCATGGTGGTGATGGATTTCTTTATCGTGAATGTGGCGCTGCCGGCCATCCAGCGCGAGTTGCACGCCAGCGCCGGCGCGCTGCAGTTCGTGGTGGCGGGCTATGGCCTGGCCAATGCCACCGGGTTGATCACCGGCGGGCGGCTGGGCGACATGCTCGGGCGGCGCCGCATGTTCATGCTGGGCCTGTTGCTGTTCGCGCTCGCCTCCGCCGCTTGCGGGCTTGCCCCGTGCGCGCCCGCACTGGTCGCGGCACGCGTGGCGCAGGGCCTGGCGGGCGCGCTGCTCCAGCCGCAGGTGCTGGCCATGCTCTCGCTCACCTACACCGGCCCCGCGCGGGCGCGGGCCTTCGCCGCGTACGGTCTCACGCTAGGCCTGGCGGCGCTGCTCGGCCAACTGGCGGGCGGCGCGTTGATCCGGGCCGACCTGGGCGGGCTGGGCTGGCGCACTTGCTTCCTGATCAACGTGCCCGTGGCAATCATTGCGCTGCTGCTGGCGCCACGCGTGTTGCGCGCATCGCCACCCACCAGCGGCAGCAAGCCGGACGTGCCTGGCATGGCGCTGTTGGCGGCGGCACTGGGTGCGCTGGTGTGGCCACTGGTGGAAGGCAGGCAGCAAGGCTGGCCGCCCGCCGCCCTGCTTACGCTGGCCATGGCGCCCGTGTTGCTCGCCGTGTTCGCCTGGCATCAGCGCTGGCTGCATGCGCACGGCGGGCAGCCGCTGGTGAGCCCGGCGCTGTTCGCAGCGCCGGGCTTTGCGCGCGGGCTGGCCGTGACGGTCGCCTTCTATGCCGGCAATGCCTCGTTCTACTTCGTGCTGGCGCTCTACCTGCAAGACGGCCTTGGCCTGAGCCCGCCGCAAGGCGGCGGCGCGTTCACGATGCTGGCGCTGGGCTTCTTCGCCACCTCGCTGGCCGCGCCGCGCCTTGCCGCCCGCCTGGGACGCTCGTCCCTCGCCTATGGCGCGATGCTGCTGGCGGCAGGACACTGGCTGCAACTGGCGAACACGCTGATGCCATGGCAGGCGCAAGGCACCGGCTCGCTGGCAGTGATGCTGACCCTGCTGTTGGTAGAGGGCGCGGGCATCGGCATGGTGATGGCGCCGCTGGCCTGCGCCGTGCTGGCGGGGACGGTCCAGCACCATGCCGGCGTGGCCGCCGGTGTGCTGGCCACGGTGCAGCAGGTGGGCAATTCGGTTGGCGTGGCGCTGGTCGGGAACCTGTTCTATGCGCGGCTGGAAGGCGCCGGCACGGCGCATGGCTACGGCAGCGCCTTTGCCTGGTGCCTGGGATGCCTGCTCGGCCTTGCGCTGCTTGTCACCCATCTTTGTCGCGGGCGGCGGCTGGCCGCGGCCCTGTAGACCCCACAGGCGAAAGGGCATTCGGTGGTGTCCCCCGGCAGGATGGGGGCGCCTGGGCTGCCGCGCCAGAATCGGCTGGATTTCGCCTCTTCCGGCATCTAGAGTTACCAGCATCCTTCCCTACGCCCCGGCGCCCGGGTATCCAGGTATGCGCCGGCGGCGGCGACGAGGTGACTTATGCAGAACGGAAAAGACGTCGCCCGCGGCCCCACGCCCGCCAGCCCTTGGCAGGTGCCGGACCTGACACCGGAGCGGGTGTTGCAGCTCGGCATGGGCTTCTGGGCCTCCAAGGCCCTGCTCAGCGCGGTGGAGCTTGGCGTGTTCACGCAACTGGCGAAAGCGCCGCAGCCGGCCGGCCCCCTGGCCGCCGCCCTTGGCCTGCATCCACGCGGCGCGGTGGATTTCCTCGACGCGCTGGTGGCCCTGCACCTGCTCGAGCGCGAAGACGCCGAGGCGCCCAGCCGGTACAGCAACACGCCCGACACGGACCTCTTCCTGGACAAGGCCAAGCCCAGCTACGTAGGCGGCCTGCTGGAGATGGCCAATGCGCGGCTGTACCCCAGTTGGGCGTCGCTGACCGATTCGCTGCGCTCCGGCCTGCCGCAGACCCAGGCCGACGAGCATGGCGACCTCTTCGCCGCCATCTATCGGGACGAACAAGGCCTGCGCGGCTTCCTGCAAGCCATGACCGGCGTCAGCCTGGCTGCCGCCCAGGCGATGGCGCGCAAATTCCCTTGGGCGCAGTGCCAGACCTTTATCGATATCGGCACGGCGCAAGGGGCCCTGCCGGTACAGATCGCGCTGGCCCACCCGCACCTGCGCGGCGGCGGCTTCGATTTGCCCACGGTTGGCCCGGTCTTCGAGGAATATGTCGCCTCGCATGGCCTGCAGGATCGGCTGCGCTTTTATCCTGGCGATTTCTTCAACGACCCCTGCCCGCAGGCAGACGTGCTTGTCATGGGGCATATCCTGCACGACTGGGATCTCGAGCAGAAGCTATACCTGCTGGAAAAATGCCACGCCGCGCTGCCGTCCGGCGGCCGCCTGATCGTCTATGACGCAATGATCGACGATGCGCGCAAACAGAACGTGTTTGGCTTGCTGATGAGCCTGAACATGCTGATCGAAACCCCGGGCGGCTTCGATTACACCGGGGCGCAGTGCTGCGCCTGGGCCAGGCAAGTGGGCTTTGCACAAGCGCGGGTGGAACCGCTCACCGGGCCTGACTCCATGATGATTGCGACCCGCCAATGACGTAGCAACGCCAACCCGCCGGAGGGAACATGCCATGGCTGAGATGGAAACAGAAGAAGTGGTCAGCGTGCTGAACCGGATCCTCGAAGCCGAGCTTGCGGGGGTGGTCCGCTATACCCATTACTCGCTGCTTGTGTTTGGCTTCGGCCGCATCCCGATCGTTTCCTGGCTGCGCGAGCAGGCGAACGAATCGCTGCTGCATGCCCAGCAGGCGGGGGAATGGATCACCACGCTGGGCGCGTATCCGTCGCTGGCCATCGGCAAGCTGCTCGACAGCCACACCTTCGATACCGCCGCCATGCTGCGTGAGTCGCTGGACGCGGAAAACGCTGCCCTCAAGCTGTATCGCGAGCTGCTGACGCTGGTGGAGGATCGCTCCGTGGCACTGGAGGAATTCGCGCGCCAGATGATCCAGATCGAGGAACTGCATGCCGGCGAGGTCGACAAGATGCTGCGCAAGCCAGGGCAGGCCGCAGCCTTCACGCCGCCGCCAAAAGCCTGACGCGCCAGCCGCGCGGCCGCCGGACCGCGTATCCCCCTCGCCGTCGCCATGGCAAACAACTCGCCGTTCGGCCTGGCCGCGTACTGCCATACTGGCAGCCACGCCCGCTCCTGGTGCGTGACCGATGCGCTGGATTGCGCCATCATCGCCTGAATGCAGGCATCATCTCCACCGAGGTGGCGCCGCTTGGCCGCGAGAAGAAGCCCGGCGTTGGCTCCGAGAGCCCAAAATACGGGATCGAGGATTACCTGGAAATCAATTAAACCGGAGCCGGCAGCGCCTGGCGGCAAGCGCGGCCAGGCGCTGCCGGACTCGGATATTCGCACCTGGCAGAAAACACAAGAACGGAGACAACATGAAGAGAATCGGCATGATCGGCATCGGCATGATGGGCCATGGCATCGCCACCAACATCGCCAAGCACGGCCACCCGCTGGTGCTGCTCGACCATCCCGGCAACCAGCCGGTGGACAAGCTGCTGGCGGCTGGCGCCACCACGGCCGCCACCCCGGCCGAGCTTGCGCGCGCGGTCGATATCGTGATCCTGTGCGTCACGGGCACTCCGGAGGTCGAGGACGTGCTGTTCCGCCCGGACGGCGTGCTCGCCGGCCTGCGCCAGGGCGCCGTGGTGATCGACTGCTCCACCGCCATTCCCTCGTCCACGGAGCGCATTGCCGCAGCAGTGGCCAAGGCCGGCGCACGCTTCCTTGACGCGCCCATGACGCGCACGCCCAAGGAAGCCGAGGAAGGCCGCCTCAACCTGATCGTCGGCGGCGATCGCGCCTTGTTCGAGCAATGCCGGCCATTGCTGTCCTGCTTCGCGGAAAACATCGTGCACGCCGGGCCAGCCGGCTCGGGCCACCGGCTCAAGCTGCTGCACAACTTTGTCTCGCTGGGCTTCTCCGCAGTGCTGGCCGAGGCCGCCGCCTGCGCCGAGCGCGCCGACGTAGACCCGGGCGTGCTGGTGGAAGTGCTGGCCAAGGGCGGCGCAGACGGCGTGATCCTCAACCGCATGCGCCCTTACATCGAGTCGCAGGACAAGTCCGGGTTCCGCTTCTCGATTGCCAACGCCCTCAAGGACATGGGCTACTACACCACGATGGCGCAGGAGCTGGGCGCCGCGCGGGCCACGGCGGAGGCAGTGCGGGATACCTACGAGCGCGCCACCCACACCGCGCGGCCGCAGCCGACGGTGCCGGAGCTGATTTCGATCCTGGCGGACGAGGCAGGCAAGGCGGCCTGATCCTCGCTCAGATCGCCCGCAGGTCGGGCAACAGGCGATCGCACTCGCGCTTGACCACGGCATAGCACTCGCACACGCGCTGCTCCAGCCCTGGCCGGTCGAGCACGTCGATATGCCCGTGGTGATAGCGAATCAGGCCGGCGTTCTGCAATTTCAGCGCGGCCTCCGTCACGCCTGAACGCCGCACGCCAAGCATGTTGGCGATCAGCTCCTGCGTCATCTTCAATTTGTTGGTTGGCAAGCGGTCCATGCTGAGCAGCAGCCAGCGGCACAGCTGCTGCTCGATGGAGTGATGCCGGTTGCACACGGCCGTCTGCGCCATTTGCGTGATCAGCGCTTGCGTATAGCGCAGCAGCAGCCGCTGCATGGGGCCGGCGCGATTGAATTCCGCCTTCACCGTGGCGCTGTCAAGCCGATAGGCCGTGCCGGCGCTCTGGACGATGGCACGGCTTGGCGTGGTCTCGCCCCCCATGAACAGCGCGATCCCGACCATGCCCTCGTTGCCAACGATGGCGATCTCGGCCGATGCGCCGTTTTCCATCACGTAGAGCAAAGATATGATCGACGTGGTCGGAAAATACACATGATTGAGCCGGTCCCCAGACTCATAGATCACCTGCCCCAGCGGCAAATCCACCAGCACCAGCTGCGGCGCCAGGCGCGCCCATTCTTCTTCCGGCAACACCGCCAACAGATGATTGGCTCTGGCGTCTTCCTTTGTCTGCATGGGTGTGCCTCGTAGGTTCAGGACCTGCCTCTTGCCGGCATCTGCCATGGCAAATCAGGGTCAGGACCGCCATCTGAGCCACAGTGTAAGCCAGCCGCATGACGCGCTTGTCGAAGCCGCCAGACACTGCGCCATAAAAAGAGAACGCCACTTGCACGCTAGCGTACCGACTTGCCATAGGCCCCCGCCTAAGATGCCCCCAGATGTCGATCGGCCGGATGCCATAGGGCTGCAGGGCCGCATCACAGCCAAGGCATGCCTCTCCCTCCCCTTGGGGCATGTGGTAGTTAGTGGCGCTCGAGCCACTTGGCAGGGGAAACGTTCTGGAGGGCACATGCAAGCCCAAGCAAATGGTCACAGTGTGATCGTCTATCCCGACATGGTCGGTGGATGGTACTTCGCGGAGATCGACAGGAAAGCCGTCTACCGCTTTGGGCCATTCGAATCGCACAAGCTCGTCAGGGAGTTGGTGGGGGTGTTGTTCCCGGAGATTCCTGTGCTTGAGTTGGTCGAACCGTCGCCGGAAATGGACGACAGCGCGCTGATGATCCTGGGCAATGGGGAACGGGTATCCCAAGTCACAGAAGAGCAGGGAACTGCCAGGCAGTAGACGCGGCTGCGACCGGGCAGGGGTCGTGCAGCCGACCAGCGATGGCGGCAAACGCAAGCCAACGCTGAACGTCATTCCTTTCATGCCCTCGGCCTTCGGGCCGAGGGCTTTTTTTTGCAGGGTGAGCCGCGTCGGATTCCGTGTCCGCCATCGTACCGACTTCGCAGCCGATCCATGTCAGTCTCAGCCTGTCGCGGCGCCACGTTGCGGGCCTTCGCCATGTAGCGCGCGCCATGCGATAGATCTCGAGGTGACATCATGCGCAGCGTCCTGTATTTCCGGCTTAGCGGCATCGCTGCCGCGAGAAGCATGCAATCTTCGTTGCAGGCGCTGCCTGTTGCCCCTGTCCATATCGGGGGGCCCTGGTTCATCCAGCGCGACGACCAGCCCATGGAAGGGTTGCCCCGGGCCGCATCCAGGCAAACCACGTATCGCCAGGAATGGGCGATAGCGGGCACGGTGATCGGCGCCATATTGGCCGTTGCCGCGACGCTGCATCTCGGCACTTCGGCGGGCACCTTTGCCAGCGTCCTGGCCTGCGTGGCGAGCGGGGCGCTCGGCGGCTTGTGCGGCGCCTGGCTCGCGGGCCAGCTTGGCGCACGCATCCTGCGCGGCAAGGTTGCCCGGGAACGCGCGCAGCTCGCGCAAGGCGAGATGCTGCTGGTCGCAAGCTGCGCCGGGGACGCAAAGGATTCCGTCAAACGCATGATCCATGAACTGGGCGGCGTGAGCGTTGAGGAACACAGTGACGTCATGCCAGGTTTCCGGTGGGCATGAAGCATTGCGGAAGACCGCTGCAGCGCGCGGCGTAGTAGTGATAGGAGCATGTCATGCGAACTCGTCTTATGATTTGCGCTGCTGCGCTCGCACTCGCCCAAACGGGGTGCCTGTGGGTACCCGGTGGCGAAGGCCGCACCGGTGGCTATGGCGGCTATCGCGGTGAAGACAGGCATGACGGCCATCCGGGCAACGAGTGGAACAACGATCATCGCTCCGCAGACCACGGACAGGCGTATAGCACCCAGCGCAACGGCGATAACCGGGAGCACGACTAGCGCCAGGAAGCCGTTGGACGCAATGACGTAGCCGGATAGCACGCGCGCAAAAATGCGGCACACCGCGGGTGCTATCATCCAACGGCCCTACCCTCCCCAATCGCGCCGATGCCGCCAGACCCCGCGCCAGGCAAGTCCACTGCCGCCAACGCGCTACCTGATATCCGCCGCCTGCGCGCCCGCTTTGTCGCCATTTCCTGGCGCGACCTGGCCGTGTCCTTCGGCCCCGTGCTGGCCCTTGCCCTGGCCGCCATCTGGCTCGCCGTATGGCTGGTGCAGCCGGCGCCGCCGAGCACCATCTCCATCAGCGCGGGCCCCAAGGGCAGTTCCTTCTACAACGCCGCCGGGAAGTACGCAAAGATCCTCGCACGCAATGGCATCACACTGAATGTGCTGGCCTCCGAAGGCTCCCGCCAGAACGTGGAGCGGCTGGCCGATCGCAAGCAGGACGTTGACCTGGCGCTGGTCCAGGGCGGCGTCTCCGGCGATGTGGACACCGAGGGGCTGGTCTCGCTGGGCAGCGTGTTCTACGCGCCCATCACGGTGCTGTACCGCGGCAAGGAACAACACAAGTTGTCCGACTTCCGCAAGTCGCGCATCGCCATCGGGCGCGAAGGCAGCGGTGCCCGCGCGCTGGCGCTGACGCTGCTCAAGGCGAACGGCATCGAGCCGGGCGGCAGCGCCGAGCTCATCGCGTTCGATGGCGACGACGCCGCCCAGGCGCTGGTCGACGGCAAGATCGATGTGGCCATGCTGACCGGTGACTCCGCCACCGGCCCGACCATGCGCAAGCTGTTTCGCATGCCGGGCATCCGCCTGCTGGATTTCGCCCAGGCCAGTGCTTACACGCGGCGCTTTCTCTATTTGCAGGAGCTGGTGTTGCCCGCCGGTGTATTCGACCTGGGCAAGAATCTCCCGGCACATCCGATCCGCCTGATCGGCCCGACGGTGGAGCTGGTGGCGCGCGACTCGCTGCATCCCGCGCTGTCCGACCTGCTGATCGAGGCCGCGCGCGAGGTCCACGGCAAGGCCGGGCTGCTGCAGAGCGCCGGGCAGTTTCCCTCGGCCACCGCGCATGAGTTCCCGCTGAGCGACGACGCCACGCGCTATTACGCCTCGGGCAAGGGCTTCCTGTACCGCCACCTGCCCTTCTGGCTGGCGAGCCTGCTCTCCCGTGCACTGGTGCTTGTGCCGGTGATCGTGATCCTGATCCCGGCGTTCCGGCTGGTGCCTTCGCTCTACAGGTGGCGGGTCAAGTCCCGCATCTATCGCTGGTACGGCATCCTGATCGAAATCGAGCGCGTGGCGCTGGTGAACCCCTCCGAGGAAGAAAAAGCCGCCCTGGCCCAGCGCCTTGACCACATCGAAGACGCGGTCAACAAGATGAAGATGCCGCTCGCCTATGCCGACCAGTTCTATGTGCTGCGCGAGCATATCGTCTTTGTGCGGCGCAGGCTGACGGGCGCGCTCTGAACCGGCGCAGCGGCGCTACTTCCCCGCCGGCACCCCCAGCAGCCCAAGCGCTCGTGCCAGCACGGGGGACTGGTTGCCGGGGTGCCAGATCACGGAATACTCCGCCTGCGCCTGTGCCGGCGCCCCCGCCAGGGGCTTGAGCACCACGCCGGGCAATGCCGCGCGCCCCAGCGTGCGCGGCACCAGCGACACGCCCCGGCCCAGCGCAACGAGGCTCATCACGGATAGCAAGTGCCGGGCGTAGTGCCGGATATTGGGGCTGAAGCCGGACTGCAGGCAGGTGGAGACGACCAGGTCGAAGTAGCCCGGCGCACTTTCGCGCGGAATCACGACAAAGGGCTCCTCCACCAACTCCGCGGGATCCACCCGCCGCTTGCCCGCCAGCCGGTGCGTGGCCGGCAGCGCGGCGACCAGCGGCGTGCGGGCCACCAGGTGCGCGCTCATCTCGGCGGCGCCCGTCTGCACCTGGGCAAAGCCCAGGTCGATGCGGTCATGGCGCAAGGCCTCGACCTGCTCGGACGAGCCCATCTCCTCCCACACCGTCTCCACGCCGGCCAGGTCGCGCTCCAGCCGCGCGAAGAGCTTCTCGATGCCGATGTAGATCACCGCTGCCACGAAGCCGATGCGCAAAGTGCCGGTCTCTCCGTGCTCAGCACGCCGCACCACCTGCATGGCCACCTCGGCCTGGCTAAGTATCCGGCGCGCTTCCTGTACCAGCGCGCTGCCGGCCGGCGTGAGCCGCACGCTGCGCTTGTTGCGATCGAACAGCATGACGCCAAGCTGGGCCTCGAGTTGCTGGATATGTTTGGTCAGCGGCGGCTGGGAGATACGCAGGCGCTCGGCGGCGCGGCCAAAGTGCAGCTCCTCGGCCAGGGCCAGGAACATCCGCAGGTCTCGCAATTCCATGAAACATCTCGCATCGGGATGAGGGGCCAGTCATTCTAGTTTGGAATTAGTCTGTTCCAAAAAATATATTGGACGGTGCCATGCCGCGCTACGCACAATGCATGCAGCATCGCACAACACCAGAACGTACAACAACGCGATATGGAGACACCCCCTGCCTGCCCGGCAGCTCGTCGTCCTTACGTACGTCCGTACGCAATGATCCATGTACCTCCAGACGAGCGCCACCCCATGACAAGACTTGCCCCTCTAGCCCCCGCCGGAGCGTCTACCTGGCCTGCAAGCACGTGCTGCCGCTGATGGAGAACCAGGGCGGCGGCGCCATCGTCAACACCGCCTCCACCTCCGGCATCCGCTGGACTGGCGCGGCGCAGGTGGGCTATGCCTCGGCAAAGGCCGCCGTCATCCAGTTCTCGCGCGTGGTGGCGGTGGAATACGCCAAGAAGAAGGTACGCGTCAACACGGTCATCCCCGGGCAGATGCACACGCCCATGGTAGAGGCCCGCCTGGCCGGCCAGCGCGCCGGCGGCGATGTCGATGCGCTGCTGGCGCAGCGCGTGGCGCGCATCCCCCTGGGTTTCATGGGCGATGGCCGCGACACCGCCAATGCGGCGCTGTTCCTGGCGTCCGACGAAGCACGCTTCATCACCGGCACGGAGATCGTGGTCGATGGCGGCATGAGCGTGCGCTGCGACTAGGCCCCGCCGGCGGCGCCTCGCCGCCGTCACCACCCGGCAAGAACAACGCAGGAGACCGTTTTACGATGGCATCGCGCAAATCAATCGTCATGGCCAGAGCGCCAATCATGCAACGGCGCACGCTGCTGCATGCCATGCTGGCCACCGCCGTGGCAGGGACAGCCCTCATCGGCGGCACCGCGCAGGCAAGCGGCTACCCCGACAAACCCGTGCGCATGGTGGTCGCGTTCTCGCCCGGCGGACCCACCGACATCATCGCGCGCGTGATCGCGCGCAAGCTGGGAGACCGGCTTGGCCAGCAGGTGGTGGTGGAGAACCGGCCCGGCGCTGGCGGCAATATCGCCTCGGACCAGGTCTCGAAAGCACAGGCGGATGGCTACACGCTGCTGTACAACAGCTCGTCCATCGCCATCTCTCCCGCGCTGTTTCACAAGCCTGCCCTGAACCCGGGCGAGATCTTCACGCCGGTGGCGTACGTCGCCACGGTGCCGCTGGTGCTGATCGTCAACGCGTCGACACCGGTGAAGACGCCGCAGTAGTTCCTCAATCTGCTCAAGTCCAAGCCGGGCAGGCTCAATTTCGGCTCATCCGGCAACGGCACCATCGACCACCTGACGAGCGTGCTGTTTGCCAACAAGACTGGCACCGAATTCAACCACGTTCCATACAAGGGCAACGCCGCCGCCCTGCCGGACCTGCTCGCCGGCCGGCTCGACTTCATGATGTCCGGCAGCCTGAACGCCGTCATGCCCTTTATCAAGGACGGCAAGCTGCGCGCCATCGCGGCCACCACCAGCCGCCGCGTTTCGGTGCTGCCGGATACGCCCACGCTGGCCGAGACCATCACGCCAGGCTTCGACTCCGGCACCTGGCAAGGCATCGTGGCGCCGCGCGGCATGCCTGCCGACGTTGTCGGCCGCCTGAACCACGAGATTGCCGCCGTGCTCAAGGACCCGGAGACCGTCGCCGCGCTGCAGGCGCAAGGCGCCGAGCCCACCGGCGGCACCCCCGCCAGGTACGGTGAACTGATCAAGACCGAATACGCCCGCTGGACGCGCGTGGTCAAGGAAACCGGCGCCAGCTCCGACTGATCTTCCAAACGACACCAGACACTCCATGACCGATCACGACGCTGCTGCCGCTGGCGCCGCCGGTGCCGCCTCCGGCGGCATCTGGGACTGCCACACGCATATCTTCGGCCCCTACGCGCAGCACCCGCTGCCGGCGGATGCCATCTACAGCCCACCCCCGGCCCCGTTCTCCGCGCTGCGCGCATTACACGCCGGCCTCGGCGTCGCGCATGGCGTGCTGGTACAAGGCGCCTGCTACGGCGACGACCACGGCGCCCTGCTGACGGCGCTCGATCGCAGCGCCGGCACCTATCGCGGCGTGGCGCTGATCGATCCCGAGATCGACGAAGCGCGCCTGGCGGACATGCATGCGCGTGGCGTGCGTGGCATCCGGCTCGGCCTGATGTCCCACCTGGGCGGACGCATCGATCCCCGCCGCATGCTGGCAATCCTGGATCGCATCCGCCCCTACGGCTGGCATGCGCTGCTGCACGGCGAACTAATGGACGTGAATGGCGCGCTGGAGACCCTGGCACCGCACGGCGTGACGCTGGTGATCGACCACATGGCCCGCGTCAAGGCAGCGGATGGCGTGGACTATCCCGCCTTCGCGGCATTCGAGCGGTTCCTTGCCTTGCCCAACGTGTGGATCAAGCTCTCAGGCGCGGACCGCATCACCGGCGGCGCGCCGTCCGACGCCGCCGCGGTGGTTGCGCGCAGGATGCTGGATATCGCGCCGGACCGCGCCATCTGGGGCACCGACTGGCCGCACCCGAACATTGCCTACACCCGCCCCGACGAAACGCAATTGCTAGCCTGGATACGCGCCGTTTGCGGCGACGCCGATACCGCCGCCGCGGTGCTGGTGCGCAACCCTGCGCGCCTGTACGCGTGACACGCTGCAAGCAAGCCGAACGCAAGCCGGAAACTGGAGACATCATGCACAACAACGTGAATATGCCAATGCCGCTGTGCCGCTACCCGGACCCCGCCGTCCAGGTGCTCAGCCCCGCTTTCGAGAAGTACCACCTGGTGCTGGCCGCGGTGGAGCGCATCGCCAGCGGCAGCCGCTGGGCCGAAGGCCCGGTCTGGTTCGGCGACGGCCGCTACCTGCTGTGGAGCGACATTCCCAACAACCGCATCCTCAAATGGGAAGAGGAAACGGGGGCGGTCAGTGAATTCCGCGCGCCGTCCAACAACGCCAATGGCAACACCCGCGACCGCCAGGGCCGCCTGGTGACCTGCGAGCACGGCGGCCGGCGCATCACGCGCACCGAGTACGACGGCAGCATCACGGTACTGATGGACAGCTTCGAAGGCAAGCGCCTGAATTCTCCCAATGACCTGGTGGTGAAGTCAGACGGCTCGATCTGGTTCACCGACCCGCCCTTCGGCATTGCCGGCTACTACCAGGGCGAGCACGCCGAGCAGGAATTGCCCGAGCGGGTCTACCGGCTGGACCCTGCCACCGGCAAAGCCACCGTGGTGGCCGACGACATCAGCGGGCCCAACGGCCTGGCCTTCTCGCCTGACGAACGCACCTTGTACGTGATCGAGTCGCGCGCACGTCCGCGCCGCATTCGCGCCATCGAGGTCGATGCCAGCGGCACCCGCCTGGGCGCCAGCCGAGTGCTGGTGGACGCCGGCCCCGGCACGCCGGACGGCTTGCGCGTGGACGTGGACGGCAACCTCTGGTGCGGATGGGGCATGGGCGCGCCGGAGCTCGATGGCGTACGCGTGTTCTCGCCCCAGGGCGAGCCGATCGGCCATATCTCGTTGCCCGAGCGCTGCGCCAATCTCTGCTTTGGCGGCCGCCATCGCAACCGCCTCTTCATGGCCTCGTGCACGTCGATCTATTCGCTTTACGTCAACACGCAGGGCGCGCTCGGCGGTTAAACCGCCGCGGCGCAAGCTGACGCCCATAACACGGAAAACCCGGAGACAATCCATGCCTTATAGCGCCTCGCCCCGTGGCACCTTTGCCGCGGCGCTGCTCGCCTGCCTGTTTGCACCGCAACTCGCCATGCCACGGGCCGCCCAGGCGGCCCCCATCACCCGGCTGGTGGTGGCGTTTCCCGCCGGCGGCCCGGCCGACTCGCTCGCCCGCGCGATCTCGCGCCAGCTCGAGACCGAGCTCAAGCAGACCGTGGTCATCGACAACCGGCCCGGAGCCAATGGCGCCATCGCCGCCGGCTTCGTCGCCAAAGCGCCCACGGATGGCTCGGTGCTGTTCCTGACCAGCGCCGGCGCCATCGTCATCAACCCGGCGCTGTACGCCAACCTGCCCTACAACCCGCAGAAGGATCTCGCACCCATCTCCATGGTGGTAAACACGCCCGAGGTGCTGGTGGTCAAGCCCGATGCGCCCGCCGCCACCGCGGCCGCCTTCGTCAGGCAAGCGCAGCAGGCCGGCAAACCGCCTAGCCTTGCCTCCACCGGAGTCGGCAGCATGCCGCACATGGCCATCGAACTGTTCAAGGCCGCCACCGGCGTCAACATCCTGCACGTGGCCTACAAAGGCGCCGCGCCGGCCATCACCGACACCCTCGGCGGGCAAGTGGATGCCTTCTTCGGCGATGCGTCCGGCCTCATGCCCTTTATCACCAGCAAGCGCCTCAAGCCCATCGGCGTGGCCGCGCCCAAGCGCCTGGCTTTCCTGCCTGGCGTGCCCACGCTGACGGAACTCGGCATCAAGAATGTGGAAGCCAGCAACTGGTACGGCATGATGGCCCCGGCCGGCGTCCCGAGCGCGGTGGTCGAGCGCGTCAACGAAGCGCTGCGCCGCACGCTGGCCACGCCCGGAGTGCGCAAGAGCCTCGACCAGCTCGGCCTGGTGCCAGCCCCCGGCAGCGCCGCGGACTTTGCCAGCATCATCCGCGCCGATTCCGCCAAATGGGCACGCGTCATCAAGGACCAGAACATCCATGGAGAATAAGATGACGCTCACCGCCACCCCTGCGCCTTCGCCCCTGGCCGGCCGCCTCAACCTGTTCTGGTCGCCCCGCTCGCCCTTTGTGCGCCGCGTCATGGTGGCAGCCCATGAACTCGGGCTGGCGCAGGACATCCACCGCATCGACACCGTGGTCGCCATGACCGGCTGCCACGCCGGGCTGATGCAGGTCAACCCGCTTAACAAGATCCCCACGCTGGTCACCGAGGACGGCGCGGCACTGTTCGATACGATGCTGATCTGCGAATACCTGGACAGCGTGGCCGCGGTGCCGTCGCTGTTCCCGCCAGAGCGCGCCGCGCGCCTGCAATCCATGCGCTGGCACGCGCTGGGGCACGGCCTGACCGATCTGCTGGTGCTGTGGCGCAACGAGCGCAACCGGCCACCGGCCACGCAGTCGGGCGAGGTCATTCGCGCCTGGGACAGCAAGGCGAGCGCTACGCTGGGCCAGCTTCAGAGCGAGGTTGCGGCATTGCAGGCAGCGCCCCTCTCCATCGGGCAGATTGCGGTAGCTTGCGCGCTGGGCTACCTGGACTTCCGCTTTGAGCAGATGCGGTGGCGCGATAGCGTGCCGGCGCTGGGAGCGTGGTTCGATGGGTTCAACCAGCGGCCTTCGATGCAGGCGACGCTGCCCGCGCTGGCCTGAGCCTAGCCAGGAAGTGCGATCTGTGCGCTCCACCACACCAAACCACGACACCGAAGCGCGGAAAACAAAATAGAATCGACGCCTGAGACCATTCAAGGATTCTCATGCCGGGAAAGACAAAGCGGTCCGGTGACCTGGCTACCACGTTGGCGGCACGACATGCGACGGCTTTCCTTGCTGCATGGCGCAACGCCCTTTCCACTGCCCGCACTGCCTCCACTGCCGGCGCTGCCTGCGCGGCGCTAGCCGGCGTTTCCTATCTCCCGCCAGTTGCGGCCGCTCCGCTTACCTTCGCGTCACCCCCCGCCGAAATCGCCAAGGCCGTGCTCGACGATGAGCCCGGCACCGTGGCGGTGGGCATCTGGCGGAACCAGCAAGGCCGCTTCGCGCTGCAACGCAATCCAGTGGGTAGCGTCGGCGAGGTTGTGGAGGACGACAGCGCGCACGCACAGCCGTTCTTCGAGATCGGCTCCATCAGCAAAGTATTCACCGGCCTGCTGCTCGCGCAGGCCGTGGAGCGCGGCGACCTGTCGCTGGACGACACGCTGGGCAAGCTGCTCGAGGCAAAGGCCACCTTGAAGCCCGAAACCGCCGCCATCACCCTGCGCCAGCTGGTGACGCACAGCGCCTGCCTGCCCCGCGAGCCACAGGACTTTCCCGGCTACGGCACGCCAAACCCCTTCTCCCGGCACGACCGCTGGAAAATCTACGCCGGTCTTTCCGGCATGACGCTGGAACATGCGCCACCGTGCGGCGCGGCGTACAGCAACCTGGGCATGGGCCTCGTCGGCCAACTGCTCTCGGACCGCTACGCAAAGCCATGGGATGTGCTGGTGCGCGAGAACATCACCGGACCGCTGGGCATGCGCGACACGATGCAATACCTCGGCCGGCAGGCCAGCCGGCTGGCCACCGGCTATCAGCACGAGGCGCTCCAGGCGCCATGGGATTTCGAGGCGCTGTCAGGCGCCGGCGCACTGCGCTCAACGGCCCCCGACCTGCTCCTGCTGGCGCGCGCCTTCATGGCTGGCCGGGCCGGCCCGCTTGGCCCGGCGGCAGAACGGGCGCTCACCCCCCTGGGCCACTTCCGTGGAGATGAGATCGGCTATGCCATCCTGATCCGCGGGCCGGCCGGGCATCGAACGTATCACCACGACGGGCTTACCGGGGGGCTACCGGACACTGCTGGCGTTTGCGCCGGATACGCAGGAAGCCGTGGCGATACTGGCCAGTAACTCGCACGCCAACCCGGTTAAGGTTCTGACAGGCATTACGGCCAGCCGCTATCCGATCGCCCCGGCTGCCCAAATGGCGCCAGCACCGGCCGCATTGGCCGAGTATGGCGGCGTCTACCAGACAGACAAGGACACCAGCTTCACCTTCGTGGCGCAGGACGGCAAGCTCTATCGCCGCTCGACGGGCACAGGGTTTCGCGCGCTCTCGCCCGGCGGCCCAGACACCTTTGTCGACGCCGATGCCGGCGCGCGGTACGTGTTCAGGCGCGAGGCCGGCGAGATCGTGCGGGTCGACTACTACCTGGGTGATAGCGGCGTTAGCGGCTTTAGCGGCGTTGCGGGGCTACGCACGAAGGAAGCCGCGCCGCCGGTTGCGGTCGTGCCGCTCGACACGCAACTGGACTACGCCGGCCACTACCGCGCCCGCCGGTTCATTCGCACAGACCTGGACCTTGATGTTCGCGCGGAGAACGGGCAACTTGGCGTGCGCGCCGGAAACTGGCTTCGCCGCCCCGTGTTCCCAGTCGCCGGCAAACCGGATCGGTTCGCCTACGAAAACGGCCGCAGCCAGCTCCAGTTCGAGCGCGATGCGGCCGGGCATGTTGCCGGCGTGGTCCTGTATGAGAATGGCGTGATTCGGCTGCGCCGCCTTCCTTGAAGCTGGGACGGCCGCGTGGCGGCCTTCTTTTCTATTGGAGCCGGCGCGCCTTGCCTGCTCGATCGCTATCGCGCGCCGGTCGACAGCACGGCGTGATCGCTATCGTCCTTGAGGTCCACACCGCTATGGCCCAGCGCCAGTGCGCCGCGCAGCAAGAAGGCGAGCTTGCCGGCGGCCTGTAGATAGGACAAGCCTTCCGGGCGCACATTGGAGATGCAGTTGCGTTGCGCATCGCTGCGGCCAGGACGCGGGTCATGCGTCAGGTAGATGCCGAGGCTGTCGGGGGAGCTCAGCCCGGGCCGCTCGCCGATCAGCATCACCACCTGGCGCGCGCCAAGAAGAAACCCAGCCTCGTCACCCAGCGCGACGCGCGCCTGTTCTGCCGTCACCACGGGCCCGATCACCCAGCCGGGCAAGCGCTCGCGCACGGCCAGCAGCAACGGCACACCATGGCGCTGGGCGGCGAGCGCGGACAAGCCATCGGCAATCACGAACACCACGTCGGGCGCCTTTGCCGGGCGCGCCTGCGCCAGGCGCGCCCGGCTATCGTCGTCCAGCTGCCGGCCCAGATCCGGGCGGCGCAGGTAGTGCTGGCGGTCGGGCGCGGCGCTGTGCGCAGCCACGGTGGCAAAGCCAGCGTGGTGCAGCGCCTGCTCGATTTCCGCGCGCGCCAGCGGCAGGTGCACCGCGTCGCGCGCTTGCGCATGCGCCAGCCCAAAGGCGAGCACGGCTTGCGTGGTCTGGCTGTGGCCCACGCGGCCTAACGCGATGCGCGCTGCCGTGAACTGGCGCAGGCGCTGCCAGGGGTTGTCCTGGATCAACGCCCTGGGTATCTCGTGCGTCTGGTCCTTCTCTTGCTTGTGGCGCATGACAGGATCTTGTGCTTTCGCAACGGCGATGCGAGGGATTACAGGCCATGGGCGAGTTGCAGCAGCGGCTGGCGCTCGGCCAGCTCCAGCAAGCGGCCATCCGTGCCAAGGATGCCCATGCGCTGCAGCCAGTCCTCGAATTCCGGCGCGGGGCGCAGGCCGAGGGTGTCGCGCAGATAGAGCGCATCGTGGAACGAGGTGCTCTGGTAGTTCAGCATGATGTCGTCGGCGCCGGGCACGCCCATGATGAAGTTGATGCCGGCCACGCCGAACAGCGTCAGCAGCGTGTCCATATCATCCTGATCGGCCTCGGCGTGGTTGGTATAGCAGACGTCGCAGCCCATCGGCACGCCGAGCAGCTTGCCGCAGAAATGGTCTTCCAGCCCCGCACGGATGATCTGCTTGCCGTCGTACAGGTATTCCGGGCCGATAAAGCCGACGACGGTGTTGACCAGCAGCGGCGAAAACTCGCGCGCCAGGCCGTAGGCGCGCGCTTCCATGGTCTGCTGGTCAACGCCGTGGTGGGCATTGGCCGATAGCGCGCTGCCCTGCCCCGTTTCGAGGTACATCACGTCGTTGCCCACCGTACCGCGCGCCAGGCCCCGCGCGGCGTCGTGCGCCTCGCGCAGCAGCGCCAGGTTGATGCCGAAGCCGGCGTTGGCCTGTTCGCTCCCGGCCACCGACTGGAACACCAGGTCCACCGGCGCGCCTTGCTCGATGGCGCGCAAGGTGTTGGTGACATGGGTGAGCACGCAGGACTGGGTCGGGACATCGAAGCGGCAGCGCAGGTCATCGATCAGCCGCATCAGGGTCACGATGGCGCCAAGATTGTCGGTGGCCGGGTTGATGCCGATGGTGGCGTCGCCGCTGCCGTAGAGCAGGCCATCGATCATCGAGGCGGCGATCCCCTTGGGATCGTCGGTCGGGTGGTTGGGCTGCAGCCGCACCGCCAGCCGTCCGGGCAGGCCGATGGTGTTGCGAAAACGCGTGACCACACGGCACTTGCGCGCCACCGCGATCAGGTCCTGGTTGCGCATGAGTTTGCTGACCGCGGCCGCCATCTCCGGTGTGATGCCGGGCGCCACGCGCCGCAGGACGGCGGCATCGGTCTCGTGCAGCAGCAGCCAGTTACGAAAATCCCCAACGGTGAACGACCCGATCTCGCGAAACGCGGCGCGGTCGTGGCGGTCGATGATCAGGCGCGTCACCTCATCGTCTTCGTACGGTACCAGCGCGTCTTCGAGGAAACGCGTGAGCGGCACATCGGCAAGTGCCATGCGCGCGGCCATGCGCTCCTCCTCGCTGGCGGCGGCCAGGCCGGCCAGGCAGTCGCCTGAACGGGCCGGGCTGGCCTTTGCCAGCAGGGTCTTGAGATCGGCAAACAGATGGCGCCGCGAAGCCACGGTATGGGCGAAGGACATGATGCGAACTGGTCAGTGTCGGTAGCAAGACATCGGCAGGCGGGCGAGGCCGCCCCGGGCAAGCGCTAGGAACCGCTGCTTGCCACCGTCTTGATGCTCTTCCATTGGCCCTGCTGGACTTCAAACAATGTGTAAGGCGGCTTGATCAGGTCGCCGGCGGGATCGAATGCAATCTTGCCGGTCACGCCGGTCACGACCACCTTCGGCATGCTACCGACGATCTTCGCGCGGTCTAGAGAGCCCGCGTCATGGATGGCCTTGATCATCGCAAGCGCGGCGTCATACGCGAACGGCGCGTACAGCTCCACGTCCTGGTTGAAGCGCGCCTTGTAGCGCTTGGCGAACGCCTGTGCCGCGGGTTCCTTGTCCAGTGCCGGCCCCGGCTCGAGGTCCTGCGTGCCCTCCCCGGCCGGGCCGGCGATCTGCAGGAACGCATTGCTCTTGAGCGCGCCCGCGCCAAACAGCTGTGCCTGCATGCCAAGGGAACGCATCTGCTTGACCAGCATGGCCCCTTGCGCGTCCAGGCCGCCAAAGAAGATCACATCGACGTTCCTGCCTTTGAGCGTGGTCAGGATGGCGCGGAAATCCACCGCCTTGTCGTTGGTGAACTCACGGCGCACGATATTGCCCTTCGCTTCCTTCACGCCTTTCTCGAAGGCATCGGCCAGGCCCTGGCCGAACGCCGTGCTGTCATCGATGACGCCAATGCGCTTGGCCTTGAGCTGCTCGACCACGAAACGCCCGGCCACGACGCCACCCACGCCATCGTGGCCCATGGTGCGGAACACGTTTTTGAAACCTTGCTTTGTCAGCTGCGGATTGGTCGAACCGGGCGTGATCATGGCGATATTGGCCTGATGATAGACCGCCGACGCCGGGATGCTGCATCCCGAGTTGTAGTGGCCGATCACGCCCACCACGCCGTCGTCGTCCAGCTTCTGGGCCACCTGCATCGCAATGCGCGGGTCGGCCTGGTCGTCCTGTACGTCCAGCACGAACTTGACGGGGTTGCCACCAATCGTCGGATTCCTGGCGTTTTCATCGTCAAGCGCTAGTTGCGCGCCGTACTGCAGGTCCTTGCCTACGCGGGCAACCGCGCCACTCAGCGGCGCGACAAAGCCGATCTTGACTTCCTTGGGCTCGGCCGCCCGGGACAGCGGCAGGTGCGCGCAAAGCGCAATGACGCTCAGACTGATGAGACAACGCCGGCGATGCATGATGAGCTCCTGGCAATGAATGATGTCGCGACGGACTTGATCTCGACTGGCCGATGCGCGAAGTGTCGGGGTCGTGGCGTGGTAGCCGCAAAGCAACCGGATTGCGGGATCCTGCCGCGGTCTTGCCGCATCCGGAATCCGGAATCCGGAATCCGGAACCCGGAATTCAGAAACGTGTCGGCGCATACGGCGCAAGGTTCAGGCGCGGGCTGCGCCTGGCTACCAGGTCCGCAACAATGCGCCCGCTGATGCCAGCCAGCGTCAGCCCCAGGTGTTGATGGCCAAACGCGTAAATCACCCGCTCGCTCGCACGCGAACGGCCAAGCACCGGCACGCCGTCGGGCAGCGTCGGGCGAAAGCCCAGCCAGCTACTGTCCGGCTCTGCAAGCCCGGGCAAGGCGCGCTGCGACGAGAACGTGAGCAAGTCCAGCAGCGAGCGATTGCGCTTGTCGCTAAAGCCCCCCAGTTCAACCGTGCCAGCCACCCGGATGCCATCGCTCATCGGCGTCATGTAGAAGCCGCGCTCGGCCCAGCCGACGGGCCGCGAGATCAGATCGGCAGCGCCTGGGTAGCGCACGTGATAGCCGCGCTCCGTATCGAGCGGCACGTTGTCGCCGCACTGCCGAGCGAACCTGGCCGAGCGCGCGCCTGTGGCGATCACCACGTGATCGAAGCGGCGCGGTGCGGCGCCCTCGACCGTCAGCGCCGCGCCATCCGGGACCGGCTGCACGGCACTGACGCCGGCGCGCTCGAACTTCAGGCCCCGCGCCACAAGCTGCGCGTTGAGCGTTAGCAAGAAGCCTTGCGGGTCGGTGAAATGCCAGCTGTCGTTGAACAGCACGCCTCGCTCGAAGATTGGCGCCAGCGCCGGTTCAAGGCCCTGGATGTCAGCCGCGCCAAGCACTTCCAGTTTCACCCCCAGCCTGCGCCGCAGTTCCAGCGCGGGCCGTGCCGCCTCGAACGACGAGCCACTGGAATACAGGTACAAGCACTCACGTTCCCGCACATAGCGCGCCAGGGCGGGCTGCGCCAGGAACGGCGCGTATCCCTCTTGCGCATGGCACAACAGCGCGGCCAGCGCGGTGGCGCTGGCTTCATAGCGTCCCGGCAGCGAGCAGAGCATGAAGCGCGCCAGCCAGGGCGCGAGTTGCAGCAGATAGCCCCAGCGCAGCCGCAGCGGGCTGTTGCTGGACAGCAGGAAGCGTGGCAGGTCGCGGAACACCGATGGGTTGTTCACGGGAATGCATGCATAGTGCGCAAACGTGCCGGCGTTGCCGTATGAGGCCCCCTGCCCGATCCCCGCGGGGTCGAACAGGGTCACGTCGTGCCCGTCTTGCATCAGGCAGCCTGCGCTGGCAAGGCCGATGAAACCGGCACCGATGATGGCGACGTTCGCCATTACTCCCTCCCCTGCAGCGCGGGCACCCCAACCACCGATCCATAGCCGGTCGCGGTTGCGTTGTCCGTGCGGCGCTTCACACACAGCCAGTAAGCCGCGAGCGCCACCGCCAGGCTCGCCACGCTGGCCAGCAGCTGGGGCCGCAGTTGCGCGTCGGCGCCCATCGCGACCAGCACGCCGGCGATGGCCGCCACCACGGCGTACGACAGCCCGGGGAACAGCCACATCTTCAACGTCAGGCTTTCGGGCGCCAGCGCCTCGGCACGCCGGCGCAGGCGGATCTGCGACACCGCGATGGCCAGGTACACGAAGAGCATCACCGCACCCGACGCATTGACGAGATAGAGGAACACGCCCTGGGGCGACACGATCGCCGCGAGGATGGCAACGTACCCCACCACGCTGCTAAGCAGCACACCCAGGCGCGGCACCTTGTGCGCCGAGAGCGTCAGCAGCTTGACGGGGGCATCCCCGCGCTCGGCCAGGCGGAACAGGATCCGCGATGAGACATAGAGGCCGGAGTTCAGTGCCGACAGCACGGCGACCAGCACGATCGCGTTCATGATATCGGCGGCGCCGGGCACGTGCATCACCTCCAGGGCGGCAACGAAAGGCGAATAGCCCACCCTGATCTGAGCCCACGGCACGATACAGGCAATCACGAACATGGAGCCGACATAGAAGGTGATCACCCGCAAGATCACGGAGCGCGTCATTGCGGCAACGCTCTTGCCGGGGTCATCGGATTCGGCGGCGGCGATCGTGGCGATTTCGGCACCGCCAACGGCAAAAATGACGGTGGGCACGCCGGCGAAGATCGACATCGCGCCAAACGGCAGGAAACCCCGATCGCCGCTCAGGTGAGCCACGGTCTGGTGCCAAGACGAGAAACCAATCAGGTAGCTCGCGCCGATCACGATAAAGGCAATGATCGCCGCCACCTTGATCGAGGCGAACCAGTACTCGAACTCGCCATAAGACTTCACCGACATCAGGTTGATGGCGGTCATGACCGACAGCAGCACGAGACCGATCGCCCAGACCGGCGCGGGAATCCAGCGCTGCAGGATGGCAGCGCCCGCCACCGCTTCCACCGCGACAACGATGACCCAGAAATACCAATACAGCCAGCCATTGGTGAACCCGGCCCAGTTGCCCAACCCGAGCCGGGTGTACTCGGTAAACGAGCCGACCCCAGGGTTGGCGAGCGCCATCTCGCCAAGCATGCGCATCACGAACAGCACCACGATGCCGGCAAGCAGGTAGCTCAGGCAGGCGGCAGGCCCCATCGTGCTGATGGTGGCGCTGCTGCCCACGAAAAGGCCGGCGCCAATGATGCCGCCCAGCGAGATCATCGTCACGTGCCGTTGCCGCAGGGATTTGCCCAGGTCCGCCGCGGCCGGGGCGGCGAATGGGGCCGGTGTCGGACGCACCGGTGATTGTCGAGTTGCCATCAATGTCTCCTCCTGTAATACAGTTCGGGTCGTGCATCCGCTCTATCGGCATACAAACGACACGCAAATCGTCACACAAAACTTTTTTGAGTGCAATTTATTTGTCTTTGTATGGAGGTAGGTGTTTTCCCGAGGATCGCGCGTCGCTGCGACGAAAAGGACGCCTTGCTGCTGGTATGATGGGATCTCTTCTGCAGTACTGGCTGGCGCGCGGGGCATGAGAGGGCGGTAATGTTGTGAGGGATAATACTTTTTGTATGGAGACAAGATCTGGATGACCACCGAGAATAACCACACAAACGGCGATGACAATGTCCAGACAAAAGCACGTCAGGCGCCCTACCTCGAGGTTTCCCGCGCGCTGGAAGAGAAGGTGCGCAGCGGCATCTACCCCACGGGCAGCCGGCTGCCCGCGCAGCGGGATCTCGCCGTGGAGCTCGGCATCAACGTCTCGACGGTATCCCGGGCCTACAAGGAATTGCAGGCCCGCGGCCTGATCGTGGCCAGCAAGCGGCGCGGCTCCATCGTCACTGGCGGCGCGATGCCGGCGGTCCAGTCGAAGCCGGCGCGCAGCGCCACCGGCGAAGCATCGAATACGGTCATCGACCTGACAGTCAACC
The DNA here is from genome assembly GCF_014170355.1 of Cupriavidus sp. UME77. Taxonomy (NCBI): domain Bacteria; kingdom Pseudomonadati; phylum Pseudomonadota; class Betaproteobacteria; order Burkholderiales; family Burkholderiaceae; genus Cupriavidus; species Cupriavidus sp. UME77. Next base: position 61,076 of record NZ_LZZU01000005.1, on the reverse strand, counting down.
GCCCCGCAACGGACCAGTTCCTCGTCCACCTGGCGCGCACGATGAGCAGCCTCCCGCGAGATCCGCGCTATCCGGAAATGCAGGAATACCAGCCGCCGCAAGGCCCCGACTGGGCGCGCGTGGCCGGCGCGCACTGGATGGCGGCCCCCGGCTTTACGCCCTCACCCGACAACGTCGTGGTGACCAGCGGCGCGCAGCATGGGCTCTATGCGGTCCTTAGCAGCCTGATGGGCCATGACGGCGTGATCCTGTCCGACCAGCTGACTTACTACGGCCTGAAGGCGCTCGCCCCGGTGTTCCAGTTCGAGCTGGTCGGCATTCCCAGCGACGACGACGGCCTGCTGCCGGAGCAGCTGGAAGACGCGTGCCGGCGCATGCGCGTCAAGGCCATCTTCACGGTGCCGAACCTGCAGAATCCCACCGTGGTGACCATGAGCCTGGCGCGGCGCGCGGCGCTGGTCGACATCGCGCGCCGGCACCATATCGCCATCATCGAGGATGACGTCTACGGGCCGTTGCTGCGCACCCGCCTGCCCACCATTGCGAGCCTGTGCCCGGAGCTCACGTTTCACGTCACGTCGACTTCCAAGATCCTCGCGCCGGGATTGCGGGTGGGCTACGTGTTGACACCGCCCAACGGCGCCGCGCTGGCTGCCGAGGCGGTGCGCACCACCGCGTGGATGCCCGCCCCGCTATCCACCCTGATCGCCACGCGCTGGATCGAGGACGGCACCGCCCAGGCCATTCTCGACGCCCAGCGTGCGGAGCTGGCGGTACGCCAGCAGCTCGCTCGCGAGCTATTGCCCAAGGAACTCCTGAAGAGCGATCCGGCCTGCATGTTCGTGTGGCTGCGCGTGCCAGCGCCGTGGCGCTCGGATGATTTCGCGGCGAACGCGCTGGCGCGCGGCGTCAGCACCATGCCGGCATCGGCGTTCGCGGTGGATCGCTCGACCAGCGAGCACGGCGTGCGTATCAACCTTGCCTGCGCCGTCTCGCGCGATCAGCTGGTGAGCGCACTGCGCATCGTCGCGCAGACCCTGGGAGACCGCCCCCGGGCGCTGTTTGGCACGATCTGATGCCAACCGCGGCGCCGGGCTCCGGGCAGGGCCAGGATCGGGCGGTCCGGCACGCAGTCATCGCGCCGGATGCGGATACAATCCGGCAGCGCCGACTTGTCAATCACGACCCGACCCCATCCATGCCTAACCCTACCCGGGCCTTCCTTCTTGGCCCGCTGCTCAAAGGCGTTTCACGCTCTTTCTATCTCACCCTGCGGGTGCTGCCCGCAGGGATGCGCGATCCGATCGGCCTGGCTTATCTGCTGGCGCGCGCCGCGGACACCATCGCGGACACCTCGCTGATTCCGCCGCAGCAACGGCTGGAACTGCTGCTGTCGCTGCGTGATCAGGTCAACGGCGCCACGGACGATGGCACGCTCATGCGGCGGCTGGCGGCAGAGGTAGCTGGGCAGCAAGCGCTATCGGACGAGAAGGTTCTGCTCGAATCGCTCGGCCCGGCGCTGACGGCGCTGTCCCAACTGAGCGCGGCGGATCGGACGGCGGTTCGCGAGATCGTGTCGACCCTGGCTTCCGGCATGGAGTTTGACCTGCGCACCTTCCCCGACGAAAGCTCCGGGCAGATCGGCGTGCTGCGCGAATGGGAAGAGCTGGACCGGTACACCTACCTGGTCGCGGGATGCGTGGGAGAGTTCTGGACCAAGATGACCTACGCCCATATGCCCGGGACGCTCAAGGCAGACTCCGAGGCGATGCTGCTGCGAGGCGTGCGCTTTGGCAAGGCGCTGCAGATGACCAATGTGCTGCGTGACTGCGCCAAGGACCTGCGAATCGGGCGCTGCTACCTGCCCGGGACGATGCTGGACCAGTATGGACTGACGCCACAAGATTTGCTGTTGCCAGGCAATTCGGCGCGTGCGAAACCACTTCTGTTCGCGCTGATCCGCACCACGCTGGGTCATTTCCGTGAGGCGGTGGATTACACGTTTGCGATTCCGGCGTTCTCTGTGCGATTGCGCCTGGCGTGTTTGTGGCCGGTGCTTATCGGGCTGGAGACGCTGCTGCTGCTTGCGGGCAATGACGATTGGCTGGATCCGGCGAAGGTGTCCAAGATACGACGCAGCGAGGTGTATCGGATTGTGGGGTATTCGGCGTTGATGGCGCCGTCCAATGGCTTGCTGCGGATCTGGATTGAGCGGTTGATTGGGGGGATCGAGGCGCGGCTGGAAGGTTAATGGCAAAGGACGCCTTGCGCATCTCCGGCGCGAACCCCTGGGCCATTGCGCGCCTTTGCGCCCGCCGCACAGCGGGTTTTCAAGGCGGCAATCACTTGCTGCTGGAGTGGTCGTCCCCCCCAAGCGGATCGACAATGATCATGGTGCGGTCCAGCACCCCGCGATCGTCAAAGTAGGCGCTGAAGTGGGCCGGCTGGTAAGCGCCGATGTAGAGCCGGTACGACCATGCCTCACGCTTCATCAGCGGGTAGTACTCGACCGGCTCGCGCGGCAGGCCGAAGCGTTCGGCCACGTCCTGCTTGGTCCAGGCTCCCGGGCGCGCCTCATAGATCTCCTTCTCGGTAAGCATCTGGCGGAAACTGGTGAGGTTTCCGCTGGCGTCGAAATCCGCCGCATAGACATCGAACCCGAGCGGCTGCTTTGAGTAGATCCAGCGGCTGGTGCCGCCGGCGAGCTGGTAGGTCTCCGTGGGCTTGCCAAAGGTGTCGCGCACGGCGCTCTGCGGGCTGCCGATCATCTTTTGCGCGGTCTCCACCGGCTGCAGGAACGCGCAGGCACACAGCGCGAGTGCGGCGGCGGTAGTCCCCATCCATCTGGCTAGGCGATATTGCATGACCATTCTCCATCGTTGGCACGGGTGGTGTTCCCGGGCCAGGATCCCTTCCAGCATAGTTCAAGTACGCGCACACGCCGTGCCACGACGAAGCGCTCTGCTTCGCGTGCCCTATTCCGCGCGCCCTATTCCGTGCGCCCTATTCCGTGCGCCCGTCCACTCGCCGCAACGCCGCCCCCACTTCCCCATAAAACTCCCGCAGCGCTGCTACCTCCAGGTCCGGCGGCAATAGTGCCGGCCAGAGCAGCGCCACGATATCCTTGGCGGTCCGCTCGATATCCACCGGCCGCTGCCTGGCGATTGCGTCCCAGAGAATGTGTTCCATCGGCCCGAAGATCGCCGAGCGCAGCAAGCTCAGCGGCAGGTCGGCCCGGATCTCCCCACTCTCCCGCGCGCGCGCCAGCATATCCATCAGCGGCGCGGTGTAGCGCCGTTGCAGCGGCACGAACACCTCGCCCAGCCCCGGCCCCCTGGCGCGGCCTTCGGAGAGCACCAGCGCGCATAGCCCGGTGCCCTGGATCAGGAACAGCCGAAGATGCGTGCGCACGAAGAACTCGAGCTGCGCCTTGGTGCTCTGGCCGCGCGGCATGCCTTCTTCCACCGCCGCGATGATCTCGTCGTACCAGTCTTCGATCACCCGCACGCAAAGCTCGCGCTTGCCGTGGAAATAGGTGAACACCGTGGCTTCGGAGATGCCCAGGCGCTGAGCGATCTCGGTGGTGGTGGCGCGCTCGTAGCCCATCTCGGCAAAGACTTCGCGGGCCACGCGCAGGATGTCGCGGATGCGTTGCTCCGCCTTGGCGCTCGCGGGGACGCGGCGCCGCACCATGATGTCGTCCATCGACGTGTTACCTCGCTTGCCGGAAGCCGGCGATTATAGTGCGGCGCAGCATAAAACAGATGCCCGGGCACGCCTTGGGGCGCTGCTCGCCTCCGTCACGGGATTGTAATTGATCTTTACTCAACTCATGGTTGCAATTTTTCGGGTCTGCGTGTACTTTTCCAGTCAACGCCACTGCCCCGATGCTAGATAGGACGGGACGAGGGCCAGAATATATGCGCACTCCCCGACTTGAGCCACACTCAACAAAGTTGAACAAACCTCAAAAACGGGATACGGACAATATTGCGACAGCGCTTTGGAGACGAGTATGACGATGCAGGGTGCGGCTAGCCCAACGATCTTGCCCATTGGCGGGCTCTCCCACGTCAGGGGCAGTACCGACATTCCCTTGTCCGAGCTGACGGTGCCGGCGCTGCTAGCCGAAACCGTAGCGCGTTTCCCGGATCGCGAGGCGGTGGTGTTTCGCGAGCAGGGCATCCGCTGGAGCTGGCGGGAATTTGCACAGGTGGTGGATGCCATGGCCGGGGGCTTGCGCCTGCTGGGCCTGGAGCGCGGGGACCGCATCGGCATCTGGTCGCCGAACCGGGTGGAGTGGCTGGTGACGCAGTTCGCCACCGCACGCCTTGGGCTGGTGCTGGTGAACATCAATCCGGCTTACCGCCTGGCGGAGCTGGAATACGCGCTGAACAAGGTGGGCTGCAAGGCGATCGTGGCGGCGGAGTCGTTCAAGACGTCGCGCTACCTGGAAATGCTGCAGACGCTGGCGCCGGAGTTGCAAAGCTGCGAGCCGGGCGCGCTGCAGGCAGCGCGCTTGCCCGCGCTGCGCTGGGTGATCCGCATGGGCGGCGAGCGCACGCCGGGCATGCTGAACTACGATGCGCTGCTCGCCCATGGCACGCATGCCCTCACCGGCGAACTGGACGCGCTCACCGCGCAACTGGACCGCTACGACCCGATCAATATCCAGTTCACCAGCGGCACCACCGGCGCACCCAAGGGCGCCACGCTGACGCACCGGAACATCGTCAATAACGCGCGCTTCATCGCCATGGCGATGCGCTTCTCCGAGCAGGACAAGCTGTGCATCCCGGTGCCGTTCTATCACTGCTTCGGCATGGTGCTGGCCGTGCTGGCCTGCGTATCCACCGGCGCCTGCATGGTGTTCCCCGGTGAGGCGTTCGAGCCGGCGGCAACCATGGCGGCGGTCAGCGAAGAGCGCTGCACGGCCTTGCACGGCGTGCCGACCATGTTTATCGCCCAGCTGGATCATCCGGATTTTGCCAAGTACGACTTCTCCACGCTGCGCACCGGGATCATGGCGGGCTCGCCCTGCCCCATCGAGACGATGAAACGCGTGATCTCGCAGATGCACATGGCGGAAGTAACGATCGCCTATGGCATGACCGAGACCAGCCCGGTTTCCTTCCAGAGTTCCACCACCGACCCGCTCGACAAGCGCGTGACCACCGTGGGGCTGATCCAGCCGCATCTTGAGGTCAAGCTGGTGGACGGCACCGGCGAGATCGTGCCCGTTGGCGAAAAGGGCGAGCTGTGCACGCGCGGCTACTCGGTGATGCAAGGCTATTGGGACGACGAGCCTCGCACCCGCGAGGCGATCCGCGATGGCTGGATGCACACGGGCGACCTCGCCACCATCGACGCCGAGGGTTACTGCAACATCGTCGGCCGCGTGAAGGACATGCTGATCCGCGGCGGCGAGAACGTCTACCCCCGCGAAATCGAGGAATTCCTGTTCCGCCACCCGAAGGTGCAGGCGGTGCAGGTGTTTGGCGTGCCGGACCCCAAGTACGGCGAGGAAGTCTGCGCATGGATCGTGCTCAAGCCGGGCGATACGGCCACCGAGGACGATATCCGCGCCTTCTGCCGCGACCAGATCGCGCACTACAAGATTCCGCGCTACATCCGCTTTGTCGACGAAATGCCCATGACCATTACCGGCAAGGTGCAGAAGTTCGTGATGCGCGAGCGCATGACGCTGGAACTGGGGCTTGGCGACAAGACCACGTGACGACCCAACCGAATCCCATCTGACATCGGGCCGCCGTCTGCCGCGGCCGTACTCCACTAGATAGCGAGCACTCAACCATGAACGAACTCCCCGGCCTCAATTTCCACCTCGGCGAAGACATCGACATGCTGCGCGAAACCGTGCGCAACTGGGCGCAGGCCGAACTGGCGCCGCGCGCCGCAGAGATCGACCGCACCGACCAGTTCCCGATGGACGCCTGGAAGAAGATGGGCGACCTTGGCGTGCTCGGCATCACGGTGGCGGAAGAATACGGCGGCGCCAATATGGGCTACCTGGCCCACATGATCGCCATGGAAGAAATCAGCCGCGCCTCGGCATCGGTCGGCTTGTCGTACGGCGCGCACTCCAACCTGTGCGTCAACCAGATCCACCGCAACGGCACCGCCGCGCAAAAGGCCAGATACCTGCCCAAGCTGGTCTCCGGCGACTGGATCGGCGCATTGGCCATGAGCGAGCCCAACGCCGGCTCCGACGTGGTGAGCATGAAGCTGCGCGCGGACTTCAAGGGCGACCACTACGTGCTCAACGGCACCAAGATGTGGATCACCAACGGCCCGGATTGCGATGTGCTGGTGGTCTACGCCAAGACCGAGCCGGACCTTGGCGCGCGCGGCATGACCGCCTTTATCGTCGAGAAGGGCATGAAGGGTTTCTCGGTGGCGCAGAAGCTGGACAAGCTCGGCATGCGCGGCTCGCACACGGGCGAGCTGGTGTTCCAGGACGTGGAAGTGCCGGTGGAGAACATCCTCGGCGGCGAGAACCTGGGCGCCAAGGTGCTGATGAGCGGCCTGGACTATGAGCGCGCCGTGCTCTCCGGTGGCCCGGTGGGCATCATGCAAGCGTGCATGGATGTCATCACCCCCTATATCCACGACCGCAAGCAGTTCGGCCAGAGCATCGGCGAGTTCCAGCTGATCCAGGGCAAGGTGGCCGACATGTACACCACCTTGCAGGCAGCACGCAGCTACCTGTACACGGTGGGCAAGAACCTGGATTCCTTGGGCAAGGAACACGTGCGCCAGGTGCGCAAGGACTGCGCCGCGGTGATTCTCTATACCGCCGAGAAGGCCACCTGGATGGCCGGCGAATCCGTGCAGATCCTGGGCGGCAACGGCTATATCAACGAGTACCCGGTGGGCCGCCTGTGGCGCGACGCCAAGCTGTACGAGATCGGCGCCGGCACCTCGGAAATCCGCCGCATGCTGATCGGGCGCGAGCTCTACGCCGAAACGGCCTGAGCGTCCAGCCGACGCCCCCGCGCCCACAGCACAAGCCACAAGAACAAAGACCCGAGATCCGACACCTTATGCCCACGCTCGAAACCAAACTCAATGCGCGCTCGGAATCCTTCCGCGCCAATGCCGACGCCATGCAGGCGCTGGTCGCCGACCTCAAGGCGAAAATCGCCAAGCTGGCGGAAGGCGGCGGCGAGGAGGCCCGCGCCAAGCACCTTGGGCGCGGCAAGCTGCTGCCGCGCGAGCGTGTGCAGCAACTGCTGGATCCGGGCACACCGTTCCTGGAGCTGTCGCAGCTCGCCGCGTACGACATGTACGACAATGCGGCGCCCGGCGCAGGCATCATCACCGGCATCGGCAGCGTGGCCGGGCAGGAATGCGTGATCGTCTGCAACGACGCGACCGTCAAGGGCGGCACCTACTACCCGCTCACGGTGCGCAAGCACCTGCGCGCGCAAGAAATCGCAGAGCAGAACAACCTCCCCTGCATCTACCTGGTGGACTCGGGCGGCGCCAACCTGCCTAACCAGGATGACGTGTTTCCGGACCGCGACCACTTTGGCCGCATCTTCTACAACCAGGCCAACCTGTCCAAGCAAGGCATTCCGCAGATCGCGGTGGTGATGGGTTCGTGCACGGCCGGCGGCGCCTATGTGCCGGCCATGAGCGATGAATCGATCATCGTCAAGAACCAGGGCACCATCTTCCTGGGCGGCCCGCCGCTGGTGAAGGCCGCCACCGGCGAGGAGGTCACCGCCGAAGACCTGGGCGGCGCCGATGTGCACACGCGCCTGTCGGGCGTGGCCGATTACTTTGCGCAGAACGACGCGCATGCGCTGTCGCTGGCGCGCAATATCGTGCAGCACCTGAACCGCCGCAAGCCAGACCAGATCCGCCTGCACGAGCCGCTGCCCCCGCGCTATCCGGTGGAGGAGCTGTACGGCGTGATCCCGACCGACACGCGCAAGCCCTATGACGTGCGCGAGGTCATTGCGCGCATCGTGGACGACTCGGATTTCGACGAGTTCAAGGCGCGCTACGGCACCACGCTGGTGTGCGGCTTTGCGCGGATCTGGGGCTATCCGGTTGGCATCATCGCCAACAACGGCATCCTGTTCTCGGAGTCGGCGCTCAAGGGCGCGCACTTTATCGAACTGTGCTGCCAGCGCAAGATCCCGCTGGTGTTCCTGCAGAACATCACCGGCTTCATGGTGGGCCGCAAGTACGAGAACGAAGGCATCGCGCGCAATGGCGCCAAGATGGTGACGGCGGTGGCGACCGCGCAGGTGCCCAAGTTCACGGTGATCATCGGCGGCTCGTTTGGCGCCGGCAACTACGGCATGTGCGGGCGCGCTTACTCGCCGCGCTTCCTGTGGATGTGGCCAAACGCACGGATCTCGGTCATGGGCGGCGAGCAGGCGGCCAGCGTGCTGGCCACCGTGCGCCGCGACGGCATCGAGGCCAAGGGCGGCAGCTGGAGTGCGCAAGACGAGGACAAGTTCAAGCAACCGATCCGCGACCAGTACGAGCACCAGGGTCACCCGTATTACGCCAGCGCGCGGCTGTGGGACGACGGCGTGATCGATCCCGCGCAAACCCGCACGGTGCTGGGCCTGGGCCTGTCGGCGAGCCTCAACGCGCCCATCGGCGAGATGAAGTTCGGCGTGTTCCGCATGTGATGGCAAGCGCCCCGGATAACAGATCGCACCGCACCGTACAGGACACCAACATGGAATTCACCACGCTTACCGTCACGGCCGCGCAGCACGTGGCCACCGTCACGCTGAACCGGCCGGACGTGCGCAACGCCTTCAACGAAACCGTGATCGCCGAGCTGACCGGTGCGTTCCGCGCGCTCGGCAGCGAGCCCACGGTGCGCGCCATCGTGCTGGCTGGCAATGGCCCGGCCTTCTGCGCCGGCGCCGACCTGAACTGGATGAAGAAGATGGCCGGCTACTCGCACGACGAGAACCGGTCTGACGCGCTCACGCTGGCGCAGATGCTGCACACCATCTGGGCCTGCCCCAAGCCGGTGATCGCGCGCATCCACGGCGACACCTATGCGGGCGGCGTGGGCCTGGTTGCCGCCTGCGACATCGCCGTGGCCGCGGAGACGGTGAATTTCTGCCTGTCGGAAGCGCGCCTGGGCTTGCTGCCCGCCACCATCAGCCCCTACGTGATCCGCGCCATGGGCGAGCAAGCGGCACGCCGCTACTTCATCACGGCCGAGCGCTTCGGCGCGGCCGAGGCGCTGCGGCTGGGCTTTGTGCATGAGGTGGTGCCGGCCGACACGCTGGACGCCAAGGTGAGCGAGATCGCCGCCGCGCTGGTGGCCAACAGCCCCAATGCCGTGCGCGAGAGCAAGCGGCTGGTGCAGGAAGTGTCCGGGCGCGCCATCGACGATGCGCTGCTGGCCGATACCGCCGAGCGCATTGCCGCGATCCGCGCGTCGGACGAGGGCCGCGAAGGGGTGCGCTCCTTCCTGGAGAAGCGCTCTGCGTCCTGGCGTCCCGCCTGAGCCAACGCACCCAGCCAATCCTGCGCATCCGCCGCGCGGCCACCGCAGCCGCGCCGCCAGAACCAGAAAACTAGGAACAGTCATGTTCAACAAGATCCTGATCGCCAATCGCGGCGAAATCGCCTGCCGCGTGGCAGCCACCTGCCGCCGCCTCGGCATCCGCACGGTAGCCGTCTACTCCGACGCCGACGCCAACGCGCGCCACGTGGCCCTGTGCGACGAGGCCGTGCATATCGGCGGCGCGGCAGCGCGCGACAGTTACCTGCGCGGCGACCACATCATCGAGATGGCCAAGGCCACCGGCGCGCAGGCCATCCATCCCGGCTACGGCTTCCTCTCTGAAAACGACGGCTTCGCAGACGCTTGCGCCGAAGCCGGCCTCGTCTTTATCGGCCCGCCGGCATCCAGCATCCGCGCCATGGGCAGCAAAAGCGCGGCCAAGCGCCTGATGGAGGCGGCTGCGGTGCCGCTGGTGCCCGGCTACCACGGCGAAGATCAGGATCCCGCCCTGCTGCACCGCGAAGCCGACCGCATCGGCTACCCCGTGCTGCTCAAGGCCAGCGCCGGCGGCGGCGGCAAGGGCATGCGCGTGGTGGAAGCCAGCGAAGGCTTCGAAGCGGCGCTGGCGTCCGTGCAGCGCGAGGCCAGCGCCAGCTTCGGCGACGACCGCGTGCTGGTCGAGAAATACCTGACCCGCCCCCGCCATATCGAGATCCAGGTCTTTGCCGACACGCACGGCAACTGCGTCTACCTGTTCGAGCGCGACTGCTCGGTGCAGCGCCGCCACCAGAAGGTGCTGGAAGAAGCGCCGGCCCCCGGCATGAGCGAGGAACGCCGGCGCGCAATGGGCGAAGCCGCCGTTGCCGCCGCGCAGGCGGTGGGCTACGTCGGCGCCGGCACGGTGGAATTCATCGCCAACCAGGACGGCTCGTTCTACTTCATGGAGATGAACACCCGCCTGCAGGTGGAGCACCCGGTCACCGAGATGATCACCGGGCAGGACCTGGTGGAGTGGCAACTGCGCGTGGCCTCGGGCGAGCCGTTGCCGCTCAGGCAAGATCAGCTTCAAATCCACGGCCATGCACTGGAAGCCCGCGTCTACGCCGAAAACCCCGACAAGGGCTTCCTGCCCTCCACCGGCACGCTGCGCTACCTGCGCACACCGGCAGCGGTCACGTTCGCGCTGGGCCAGGACGGCAATGGCCCGGCCGGCGTGCGTATCGACTCCGGCGTGCGCGAGGGCGACACCATCAGCCCGTACTACGACCCCATGATCGCCAAGCTGATCGTGTGGGGCCGCGACCGCGAGGAAGCGCTGGCGCGCATGGCGCAGGCGCTGGCCGAGTATCACGTGGTGGGCCTGTCGACCAATATCGTCTTCCTGCAGCGGCTGGTGACGTCGCAGGCGTTCCGCACGGCGGACCTCGACACCGGCCTGATCGAGCGCAACCAGGCAGCACTATTCCCGCCGCCCGCGAAGGTGAGCACCGACGTCATTGCGCTGGCCGTGGCGGCGTTGGTGGATGCACAAACCCGCGCGCGCCGCGTGGACCCGGCCGACGCGCACTCGCCCTGGCAGAACGCCGGCGCATGGCGCCTGAACGCAGACGCCACCAGCCAGTTCCGCCTGCGCACCGGCGAAGGCGAAACGCTGGCCAGCCTGCGCAGCGATGGCGGCAAGCAATGGCTGAGGGTAGGCGAGCAGACCCTGCCCTTCCACGCCGCCAGCCTGGCCGGCAGCCACACACTCGACCTGGGCGAGCGCACGGTCAAGGGCAACACCCATATCGAAGGCGACGCGCTCTACGTGTTTAGCGGCAAGCAGCAAGCCCGGCTGGAAGTCATCGATCCGCTAGCCCATGCGGGCAGCGCCGACGCCGAAGGCGGCAAGCTGGTAGCGCCGATGCCAGGCCGCATCATCGCGGTGATGGTCAAGGCCGGCACCGTCATTGGCAAGGGCGATCCGCTGATCGTGATGGAAGCCATGAAAATGGAGCACACCCTGACCGCGCCGGCCGACGGCGTGGTGCAGGAGGTGCTTTATGGTATCGGCGACCAGGTGCAGGATGGCGCTCAGTTGGTCACGTTGGAAGATGGGGTGGTTTGAGTGAATGCGGGACTTTAGGGGGGGGGCAGTTTGTATCCCCGCTGACTGTGGCCCCGCTGACTGTGGCCCCGCTGACGCGGGGAGACAAGCAGCAAAATCGTACCCAGACCGAAACCCCTACCCCCGCCTCAAACCCTCGACAGGATCCGCTTCAAAAGCCTCCCATAGCGCATCGCGCCGTTGCAGCGCCTTGATGACGGCCGGCTGTCGCAACTGTGCAACCGCCGAGACCAGCGCATTACACAGGAAGAAAGCCGCCGTATAAGAGTCGAAAGGCGACGCATTGGCCGTGCGCACCAACAGATGGTGATCCGACAGCGGCACCAGTGGCGCGGCCGGACTGTCGCAAATCGCGATCACGCGCGCACCGCGCTCGCGGAAGGCGCGCGCGATGCTCACCGGTGCGCTGGAATACCGCCGGATACTGAAAGTCAGCAGCACATCTTCCGGCTCCACCCACAGCATGGCATCCGTGGCCGTCACCGCGCCCGCGCCCAGTTCCTGGACCTGTGGCCGGCACATATTCAGATGCAACGCCAGCCAGGCGCCCACGGGCGCGCTGTTTTTCTGCGCCAGCACGAACAGCCGCCCGCGCGGCTCTGCCAGCAGGCGCGCGATCGCCTCGAAGGCGGCCATGTCCAGCCCTTCGTGGGTGGCCGACAGGTTGTGTTGATCATGCAGCAGCGCATCGTCCACGCAAGCGCGCAGGGTGCGCTTGCCACCGATCGTGGCCGGCGCGCGCTGGCCGGCGGTGGGCAGCAGCGCCGTCACGCTGGCCCGCGCCTCGCGCTGGGCATCGCCATAGCTGGCATAGCCCAGCTTGGCGAACAGCCGCACCACCGTGGAAGCGCTCGTGCCGTGCTGGGCAGCCAGCGCGGTGGCCGATTCCAGCAGCGCATGCGGATAGTCGCGGCCCAGCGCATCGGCCAAGGTGCGCTCGCGGGCCGTCAGCGTGGCCGCCTCGCGCGCAAGGCGCTCGAGCAAGGTAGCGTCACGTGAGGGAGTCTCCTGGGCATGTTTCATGGTGTTGACACGTTGCAATGCGTATTGCATGATCATATCACTTTTGCAATGAACGATTCAGTCCTACATCAAGCAAGGAGCAAGCGGTATATGGCGGACAACGCAGCGGATAGCGACATGCATGCCCAGGCGGCAAGCGGGGTGATCGATTGGCTGGGCGGCCAGCAGGCTGAAATGCAGGCGCTCTTGCAGCGCATTGTCGACATCGACAGCGGCAGCCGGCAGGAAGCCGGCGTGACGGCCGTGGCAGAGGTCCTGCGCGCGCACCTGGAGGCCGCCGGCATTGCGGTCACGCTGCATGCCGTGCCCGGCTATGGCGTGTGCCTGGATGCGCTGGTGCCTGGTGCCGGCGATGGCGCGCCAATCCTGCTGATGGGCCATATGGACACCGTATTTCCGGCCGGCACGGCGGCGCGCCGTCCCTTCCGCGTGGAGGACGGGCTTGCCTACGGGCCCGGCGTGGCCGACATGAAGTCCGGCCTGGTGATGAATGTGTTCGTGGCCGAGGCCCTGGCGCGCTGCGGCGGCAACGCCTTGCCGGTGCGCCTGTTCTTTTCCTGCGACGAGGAGATCGGTTCCGGCGCCACCCGCGAACGGATCATGGACGTGGCGCGCGGCGCGCGCGCCGTGTTCAACGCCGAGCCCGGCCGCGTCAGCGGCAACCTGGTCACAGGGCGCAAGGGGTCGATGGTGGTGGAGTTCGAGGTGGAGGGCGTGGCCGCGCACGCCGGGGTCAACCATGCCCAGGGCGCCAGCGCGATCGACGCGCTCGCACGCAAGATCCTGGCGCTGCATGCGCTGACGGACGCCGAGCAGGGCATCACCACCAATGTGGGCTGTGTGAAGGGCGGCATCGTGCCCAATATGGTGGCGCCACTGGCGCAGGCCGAGCTCGACGTGCGCTTTACCACCGACACGGACATCGAAGCGCTGGTCGAGCAGGTGCGCGCGATCATCGAGGCCGAATCGTTGCCGCGCACCAAGGGCAGGATCACCGAGATGCGCCGCACCCGGCCGATGACTCAGACGCCCGCGGACCTGCTGGCGCTGTACCAGCGCGGCGCGCAGCGCCTGGGCTTCACGGTAGACGGCGAGTTCACCGGCGGTGCAGCCGATAGCGGGCTCACGTCCTCGGTGGGTACGCCCACGCTGTGTGGCACCGGCCCGGTGGGCGGCCATGCGCACACCGTGCGCGAGTACTCCGAGCTTGCCACCTTCGTGCCACGCGCGCAGGCGGTGGCGCTGGCCATCCTCGCCCTGCGCTGAGCCGGCGCACTGCGCCCGCACCCGATTTCTAACTACTGTCACCACACTGCCATGCCGAACGTGCCATTCTCTCGCCGCCATTTCCTCCGCACCGGCCTCAGCGTAGCCGCGCTCGCGTGTGCCGCGCCGCTGGCCGCGCAAGCGCAAGCGCAGGGCGCCTATCCGTCGCGCCCCATCACGCTGGTGGTGCCCTTCCCGCCCGGTGGTTCGGTGGACATCATGGCCCGCCAGTACTCGGAGCCGCTGTCGCGCATCCTCGGCGTGCCGGTGGTCGTCGACAACCGCCCGGGCGCGGGCGGCTCGGTCGCCACGCAATCGGTGGCGCGCAGCAAGCCCGATGGCTATACGCTGGTGGTGTCCTCCCAGAGCAGCCACCTGGCCAACCCGCTGACCCAGCCAAAGCTGGGCTATGACCCGATCAAGGATTTCGAGAACATCGCCATCCTGGGCCGCCAGCCCAACGCCCTGGTGGTGCATGCAAGCCTGCCGGTGCGGACTTTCGCGGAGTTCCTGGCCTACGCCAAGAAGAACCCGGGCAAGCTCGACTACGGCAGCGGCGGCGTTGGCAGCATGGGCCAGCTGAATGTGGAAATGCTCAAGGCCAGCACCGGCATCTACGCCACGCACATCCCCTATCGCGGCGGCACGCACCTGATCACGGCCGTGCTGAGCAATGAGGTCCAGTTCATCCTCGACAACCTGGTCATCATGCTGCCCTACATCAAGGAAGGAAAGGTGCGTGCGCTGGCGGTGGCTTCCGAGCAGCGCCTGCCGCAGCTGCCCGACGTGCCGACCATGGCCGAGCTGGGCTATCCGCAGCTCAACCTGAGCTCCTGGACAGGCATTGCCGCACCTGCCGGCACGCCCGAGCCGGTGGTGCAGAAGCTCTACCAGGCGGTGCGCCAGGCTGCCAGCGACCCCGCCATGCAGACGGCGCTGCGCGCGCGCGGCGTGTTCCCGCCCGAGGAGATGGCACCGGCCGCCTTCGAACGCATGATGGCCGACCGGATGGTCCGTTACGGCGAAGTGGTCCGCAAGGCCAAGATCTCCGCCGATTGAGGGCGCGGGATTGAGGGCGCGGGATTGAGGGCGCGGGACAGGGCTGGACTAAGGCTTGACGGTGGCCACCCCGCCCTTGTCTTCCATGCCGCCCGTTGCCGTCGCTCCGCCCGCGCGCAGCATGTCGATGACAAGCTGCATGGCAGGCGTGGGCGGACGGCTCTTGCGCAGCACCAGCCCGTAAGGCGCAAGCCGGCCATGCAACGCGACCGGCAGCGTGGCGATCATGTTCAGGTCTTCGTAGTAGCGGGCCACCGAGGTGGGCAGCACGGCGAGCATGTCGGATTCGCGCAGCACGGACAGCGTGGTGAGGATCGACGAGGTCTCCACCGTGCTCACCGGCGGCGGCACGCGATTCTCGCGGAAGGTCTGGTCGATGATCTGGCGCATCGGGCTAGGGTGCGGCTGGATGATCCACGCGTACTCCGTCAGCGCGGCCAGCTTCAGTTTGCCGCGCTCCGCCGCCGGATGCCCCACGCGGGTGACGATCGACAGCGCCTCTTCCCCCAGCGTCTCGAACGACAACTCCTCCGACGGCCAGCCATCGGGGATGCGGCCCAGCACGATATCGATCTGGTCCTGCTGCAGCGCGTGCACCAGCACGTCGCTGGTATCGATCTGCACGATGATGTGCAAGCGCGGATGCGCTTGCTTGAGCTTGACGATCACGTGGGTGAGCAGGTCCGGCGCCGGCGCCATCACCGCGCCCACGCGCACCTTGCCCACATCGCCGGCCTGGATGGCGACAAGCTCCTCGCGCAGTTCATCCATGTCGGCAAAGACCACCCGCGCGTAGCGCATCACCGCCTTGCCCGATACCGTCGGGTCCAGCCCGCGTGCGTGGCGCGTAAAGAGCGATACGCCGAGCACGTCTTCCAGCTCCTGAAGGGACTTGGTAGCGGCCGGCTGGGTCAGGGCCAGTCCTTCGGCCGCCTGGCGCAGCGAGGGCGACTCCGAGAGCGCCAGCATCAGTTGCAGGTGCCGCATGCGAAGGCGCTTGCGGATGGATGCGCTGGATGGGATCGATGGAATGCTCACCGCGATAATCTCCGAGAATAGGCGGATCGAGATTTCCGCTATTTTGCTTATCGCGAATTCTCGCACGGCGCGGGTGGCGGCAAGAACGGAGCGCCGCGTCAGGCGAATGCCGCACTTCCTGCCCGCGGCGGCGCCTGCCCAAGCCCTCTTCCTGGCGGTTTCGCTTCATTTCAACGCATTTAGCCTCAGATTCCAGGCTTGCGCAGGGGTTTTCGGGCATACTGGTCGATTCCCTCCTATTGCGAAGCCGGCGTTCTGGCTTCCCCCCTCGATGCCCGGCTACCAAACCAAGCAAGAGAGCATCGCCGTGACCGGCGTCGCCGACCTGGTCATTCGCTCCTTGCTGGACAAGCAGCAGTACTCCGACCCCCTCGGCGAAGCCGAACGCATGGGCATTTCTTCCGCCATGTGGCCGCTGTTCGGGCTGCTGTGGCCGTCCGGCGCGCACCTGGCCGCGCGCATGGCGCTGCGGCCGGTGGACCCCACCGAGCGGGTGCTGGAAATCGGCTGCGGGCTGGGGCTGGCCAGCCTGGTGGGGCACCGCAGGGGTGCCGACGTGACCGCCAGCGACTGCCATCCGATGGCCGCCGCCTTCCTCGCGGAGAACGTACGCCTGAATGACCTCGCGCCAATGAAGTACCGGCACGGGCACTGGAGCGCCGCGGAGCACGAGCAAGATACCCCTGCTGGCGCCGGCCCCTCCCCCGCCGGCGTCCACGGCCATTTCGACCTGATCATCGGCAGCGACCTGCTCTACGAGCGCGATGCCAATGCCAACCTCGCCCACTTTATCGGGCGCCATGCCAGCCCCACGGTCGAGATCTGGATCATCGACCCCGACCGCGGCAACCGGCCCGCCTTCAACCGGCAGATGGCCGAGCAGGGTTTCGCGATGCGCGAGGAAAAGCTCGACCGCGTGGCCGCGCCCGGCGTCGATGCCTACAAGGGCCGCCTGCTGGTCTACCGCTGGGCAGCGCCGATGCCGCCCGCGCCGTTGCTGGAAGCCGCACCCATCGCAACGATCGCCACCGTCGCCACCATCGCCCTACACTAGCTTCAACCCATCGGCAGGCACGTCGCACACCAGCATGTGCCCCGGCGCATGGGTGATGCACAGCGGCGGGCGCGCCATCATGGCCGCCGCCTGCGGCGTGACCCCGCACCCCCAGAACACCGGAATCTCCCCGGCCAGGATCGCGGTCGGCTCGCCTTCGTCCGGGCGGCCGATGTCCGCGATGCCGATCGCAGCGGGGTCGCCCATATGCACCGGCGCCCCGTGCGCCCCCGGCAACCGGGCGCACACGGCCGAAGCGATGGCTGCCTCTTCCGGCGTGTAAGGCCGCATCGACACCACCATCGGCCCATGGAAGGCGCCGACGCGCGTGGTCTGGATGCTGGTACGGTACATCGGCACGATCTTGCCTTCGTCCACGTGCCGCACGCGCAAGCCGGCGCGCTCCAGCGCGTCCTCGAACGACAGCGAGCAGCCCAGCACAAAGCCCACGAAATCGTCCTGCCAGAGCGTGCTGATATCGTCGCGCTCCTCCACCAGTTCGCCATGGCGCCACACGCGGTAGCGCGGCACATCGGTGCGCAGGTCGATATCGCCGCCGAGCATCGGCACCGCCGGGCTGCCCGCTTCGGTCATGCCGATCAGCGGGCATGGCACCGGGTTGGCCCGGCAGTACCCGAGAAAATCCCCGGCCCAGGCCTTGGGCAGGATCATCAGGTTGCCCTGTCCATGGCCGGGCGCCATGCCGCTGGTATTGCCGTTGTACCGGCCACTGCGGATGCCGGCGCGGGCGCCTTCCGGCGTGGCGGCCCAGCCGGAAGCAAGCCCGGCCGCGGCGTGGATACCTGCTTGCATCTCAATGCTCCGGTTGCGCTCCGTCATCAGTCGAGGGCCTGGCGAGCGGTTTCCTTCACGCCCAGCAGAGCCAGCAGGCTGACTGCCGCGCCACCCATGAGCAGGTAGGCCGGGCTGAGCAGGTTGCCGGTGCTGCCGATCAGCGCGGTGGCCACATACGGCGTAAGCCCGCCGCCGAGGATGGCGCCGATGTTGAAGCTGAATGCCATGCCGGTGTAGCGCACGCGAGTCGGGAACTGCTCGGCATAGGTCGGGTAGCCGACGGACTGCACGATGGGCATGGGCAGCGCCACCACCATCATGGCGAGGAAGGCCAGGCCGATGCTGTGATTGTCCATCAGCATCATCATCGGCAATACCAGCACCATGTAGGCACAAAAGCCGATGGCAAGCACCTTGCGCCGGCCGAGCCGGTCGGACAACCCGCCCCACAGCGGCATCAGCATGGCCATGGTCAGGCTGACGAAGGCCATGATCCAGTACACCGTTGCCTTGTCGTACTTGAGATAGGTGGTCATGTAGATGTTCATGAATACCAGCCCCACCCAGTAGCCCACGTTCTGGCCGAAGGACAGCAGCACCACTTTGACCACGGCGGGCATATGCGCGGTGAAGACTTCCCTGAGCGGCGCCTTGGGCGGCTCGCTGTGTTCCTGGAACTGCTTGAAGGCCACGGACTCTTCCACGCGCTTGCGCACCATCGACGAGATCACCACCATCGGGATCGCCATCAGGAACGGAATGCGCCAGCCCCATGCCTGCATCTGCGCGGGCTCCAGCAAGCCGGTGGTGATGCCGCACACGGTCGCGGCCAGCGCGCCGCCCACGGCCACGCCCACCGGCGTGAAGGCGCCGTAGAAGCCGCGCTTGCCCTTGGGCGCGGATTCGGCGACATAGGCGGCCGCACCGGTGACTTCGCCGCCGGCGAAGAAGCCCTGCGCAAGGCGGATGGCCAACAGCAGCAGCGGCGCGACGATGCCCGCGCTGGCGGCCACCGGCAGCAGGCCGATGATGCCGGTGGCAATGCCCATGCCAATCACGGTGACCAGCAGCACGGCACGGCGGCCAACGCGGTCACCCAGGCGCCCAAGCACGATGCCGCCGATCGGGCGCATCAGGAAGGCGCTGCCGAACACGGCCAGGATGGCCAGCAGCGAAGCCGTGGCGCTGTCGCTAGGGAAGAACAGCGGGCCGATGGTAGAGGCCATATAGCCGTACACGCCGAACTCGTAATACTCGATGGCGGTACCGGCCGCGGCGGCCATGGCAGCTTTGCGGGCGACGGCATTGCCGGTTGCCGGCGCCGTGGCAGGGGTGGATGCCGGCGCCGTGTCGGGCATCGGCAGGGATGAGGTGGGGGCGTTGGACATATTGTCAGTTTCCAGGATGCAACGGGGTAGAAAATCCAGTCCAGGCGTGGTGAAACCCCTGGATGAACCAGCGCTGAAGCACGAATACCTGCCGCGATGGCCGCCCTGTGCCTGAAACCTGCTGGCGCACAGGGCGGGCTCGCGTCTTGTTTTTATTTCCGGAGAGCTAACCACCTGCCGGGAATCTCGGGCCTTTAAAGGCCGCCGGGATTCATGCTTCATCGATTACACCGGATACTTTGCAACAAGCATGCCAGCGTCAATTTCGTTAAAAACACGGAATTCCGGGCGTTATGATTCCTGACTAAAAAAAGCCATCTGACTCGGGGATTCAGTGCGCCCCGCCGCACCACAACAATGAACCTATCGTCCCGCCTGGGGCATGGAACGCACCGAAACCGGCATCGTTCGCAGCCAGCTGGTGATTAACCTCCCAACCCACGGGATCATTGAGAAAAAGCCAGGCCGTGCGGCCCGGCCGACGCCACAAAATCAATGTCAGCGGCGAATTTACAGCTTTATCGACAGCGCGATTTCAATCAACAGGAATAAAGCTGCCCAATACCTGGCCTTCTTCCACCACTTCACCTTCGGCCACGCAATACGATTCGATATAGCCAGCCGATCCGGCCTCAAGCGGTATTTCCATTTTCATGGATTCGATAATCAGCAGCGTGGCATCCTTTACCTGCATCTCGCCGGGCTGCGCCACGAGCTTCCAGAGGGTGCCGGCGGTGTCTGCCACGACGGATATGGGGGATTTTGTGTGGGGCATATTCTGTTTTTCCGTAGCTATCGTGATTGCGGTGCGCGCACCGTGATGCCCTGCGCCTCCAGCGCGGCGCGGATGCGGCGGGCAAAACCCGCCGCGCCCGGCTGGTCGCCGTGGATGCAAAGCGTGTCCGCCCGGACCGGCACGTCCACGCCGCCGAGCGAGCGCACCACACCGTCGCGCACCATGCGCAATACCTGCGCGATGCAAGCCTCCACGTCGGTGATCATGGCGGCGGGATGGCTGCGCGGGGTCAGCGAGCCATCGTCCTGATACGTGCGGTCGGCAAAGACTTCCTGCGCCACCGCGAGCCCGGCCTCGCGCGCGGCCGTGACCAGCGCGGAGCCGGCCAGGCCGTAGAACACCAGCGACGGATCCACATCGCGCACCGCCTCGCACAGCGCGCGCGCCATGACGTCATCGCGCGCGGCCTGGTTGTACAGCGCGCCGTGCGGCTTCACATGCGCGAGCCGGCTGCCGGCCGCGGCGGCAAACGCCTGCAGGGCGCCAACCTGGCAGACCGTGATGTTGTAGATTTCCTCGCGGCCAAGCTGCATGGCGCGCCGTCCAAAGCCTTGCAGATCCGGAAAGCCCGGATGCGCGCCGAGCGAGACGCCGAGCGCAGTGGCGGCGCGCACGGTGGCTGCCATGGTCTGCGCATCACCCGCGTGAAAACCGCAGGCGATGTTGGCGGAGGTGACATGCGGCAGCACGGCCGCATCGTCGCCAAGGCGGTAGATGCCGAAGCTCTCGCCCATATCGCTGTTGAAATCGATCTCAGCCATGCGCGTGCTCCCCTGCCGTTGCCGTATCCATCGCTTCGAACACCGCGTCCTGCAGCATGGCAAGGCGCTGGGCTTCGCGCAGATCGATCAAGGCAAAGCGCACCGCCTCGCCCGGCATCTTTTGCGCCAGGCGCGGCAGGTCCACCGCGCACACATGGGCAATCTTGGGATAGCCGCCAGTGGTCTGGCGGTCCGCCATCAGCACGATGGGCTGACCGTCGGGCGGCACCTGGATCGTGCCGAAGGCCACGGCCTCGGACAGCATCTCGGCAGGCGCGGCCAGCGCGAGCGGCGAGCCTTCCAGGCGATAGCCCATGCGGTCCGATTGCGCGCCGATGCGAAACGGCTCGCTGACCAGCGCGTGCCTGGCGGCGTCGGAGAAGCACGCCCATTCGCGCCCGGCGACGATGCGCAGGGGCTGATCGGGTGCGGTGAGGACATCGGCCGGAAACGTCGAAAACGCCGGAAACGCCGGAAACGCCGGGGAACCGGCATCGCGGACCGGTGCGGGCACGCCGCCACGCAAGGCAATGCGCTCGCCCTTGCGCAACGGCTTGCCGGCCGCGCCGCCATAGCCGCCGCGCACAAAGGTGCTGCAACTGCCCATGACCGGCGTCAGCGCAAAGCCGCCCTGCACCGCAAGGTAAGCGCGCAAGCCGCTGCGGCGCTTGCCGAAGGCCAGCACCGCGCTTGCGGCGACGGGCACCGCACGGTTCATCGGCATGGGCGCGCCGTCCAGCGTGGCATCCAGATCCGCGCCGCACACCGCGATCACGGCCGGCACATGGAACCGCAGCGTGGGGCCCATCAGCGTGATCTCCAGCGTGGCTTGCGCCGCGGCGTTGCCGGCCAGCGCGTTCGCCAGCCGGTGGGCGCGCTCGTCCATGGCGCCATTGGCCGGCACGCCAAGTTGCTGGTAGCCGTTGCGGCCGAGATCCTGGAAGGTGCTCAACGCACCGGGCTTGATGACTTCGATGCTCATGGTTGCACGCCTGTGTCCGCCAGCATGGATTCAAATACGTCGGAAGAGATCGGCACGAAGCGCACACGATCTCCGGCTGCCAGCAGGCACGGCGACGCGCGATGTGGGTCAAACAGCGCCACGGGCGTACGCCCGATCAGGTTCCAGCCGCCCGGCAAGGTCATGGGATAGATCACGGTCTGCCGATTGGCCAGGCCAATCGAGCCCGCCGCCACCGCGGTACGCGGCGTGCTGCGGCGCGGCGGCGAAAGGCGCGCATCGAAGCGGCCCACATAGGGATGCCCCGGCGCGAAGCCCAGCATCAGCACATCGACCGGCTCGGCGCCATGCAGCGCGATGACCTGCTCGGGCGACAGGCCGCAGGTGGCGGCCACATCGTCCAGGTCGGGGCCGTGCTCGCCGCCATAGCAGACGGGAATATCGATCACCAGCGGCGCGCCCGCGTTTGACGACAGCCCTTCGCGCACGAGTTCGCCGATCATGGCCGAGAGCGCCTCGAACGGGGCGCTGGTCCCCGTCACGCGGGCCACGGCAATGGGCTGGTAGTGCACGCCCACGGTGGTCAGGGCGGGCACGATGTCGGTCACGCCGGGCAAGGCCGCAGCGGCGATCCGCACCGCTGCCGCGCAGGCTTGGCGGTTGATGGCGATATCCGCCACCGTGCCGAACTCGACAATCAGGCAGCGATCGCCGGACGGCGCGATCCGCCAGGACGCTTGCGCGGCCGGTGCGGCCGGTGCGGCGTGTTGCGTGTCCTGCGCGATCATGCCCGCACCTCCACGGCGGATGGAGCGGGCACAGCCACCGGCGCGGCGGACTCGCCCACCAGCACCGCCAGTTCGCGCTCCACAAAACCGGTATCGACGCGGCCGGCACGGAAGTCCGCATGGTCCAGCACGCGGCCAAGGAATACAGCGTTGTGCCGGATGCCTTCGATCACGGTTGCACCGAGCGCCGCCTGCATGGTGGCGATGGCGGCTTCGCGGTCGGTGCCATAGGCAATCAGCTTGGCGATCATTGGATCGTAGAACGGCGTAATGGCATCGCCCTCGCGCACCCCGGTGTCCACGCGCAGCCCGGCCATGCCCGCCGGAAGGCAAAAGCGCGCCAGCTTCCCCGGCGATGGCATGAAATGGCGCGCCGGGTTCTCGGCATACAGCCGGCACTCGATGGCCGCGCCGGTGCGCCGGATCGCATGCTGCGCGCAAGGCGCGAGCGTGCCGGCGGCGAGCCGGATCTGCGCCTGCACCAGGTCCCAGCCGGTGATGGCCTCGGTCACGCCGTGCTCCACCTGGATGCGCGTGTTCATCTCCAGGAAGAAGTACTCGCCGCTGTCCGCGTCGAGGATGAACTCGACCGTGCCCGCGCCGCTGTAGCGCTGGTGCGCGGCCAGCGCCACCGCCGCCACGCTCATGCTGGCCAGCACGGCGGCCGGCACATTGGGCGCCGGGCTTTCTTCAATGATCTTCTGGAAGCGGCGCTGCACCGAGCATTCGCGCTCGAACAGGTGCACCGCCGTGCCGTCACCGAAGCCAAACACCTGCACCTCGATATGCCGGGCGCGCGGCACGTAGCGCTCCAGGTAGATGCTGGCGTCGCCAAAGGCCTTCAGGGCCAGCGCCTGGGTGGACGCCACCGTGGCCGCCAGCGTGTCTGGCCCGTCAACGCGCTTCATGCCGATGCCGCCACCACCGCCGGCGGCTTTGACCAGCACGGGATAGCCAACGCGCTGGGCCTCGGCGTGCAAGCGCGACAGGTCGTCGGGCAGGAAGCGGATACTGCCGGGCAGCACCGGCACGCCGCACGCGGCGGCAATATCGCGGGCGCGGTTCTTGTCGCCCATGTTCTCGATCGACTCGACAGACGGGCCGATCCACCGCATGCCTTGCGCTTGCGCCGCACGGGCAAACGCGGTGTTCTCGGAGAGGAAACCATAGCCTGGGTGCACGCCATCGGCGCCATGCGCCGTGCCCGCGGCGAGCACCGCTTGCACATTCAGGTAGCTCTGCGCCGCCGGCGCGGGACCTACCGCGACAGCAACGTCGGCCATCTCGCAGTGCAACGCGCCGGCATCGGCGGCGGAATGCACGGCGACGGTTTCCATGCCGAGCGCCTGCGCGGCGCGGATGATGCGGCAGGCAATCTCGCCACGGTTGGCAACCAGGATTCTTCGCATATCGACTAACTCTTGCAGCTACTGCGTGGGGGCGATGCACGCGGGGCGGGCAAGCCCTGCCCCGCGTGCGGCGGCCGGCCTTGTGGCCGGTCTCACTCTGGTCTGACGTGGATCTGGTGCGGATCTGGCGCGGATCCGACGTTGGTGTTACTTGGCGAACAGCGAAGCGATATTGGCGAAGGCCTTGAGCTCCAGCGCATTGCCCGACGGGTCGAGGAAGAACATCGTGGCCTGCTCGCCTACCTCGCCCTTGAAGCGGATATGCGGCTCGATGATGAACGACAGGTTGGCGGCCTTGAGCCTGTCGGCGGCGACATGCCACTGGTCCATCGGCAGCACCACGCCAAAGTGGCGCACCGGCACGGCATCGCCGTCCACGGCGCTGGTATGGCGGTGGCCCGCTTCTTCCGGCGCCAGGTGGGCCACGATCTGGTGGCCGTAGAAGTTGAAGTCCACCCAGTCCGGCGCACTGCGCCCTTCGGGGCAGCCCAGCAGGTCGCCGTAGAACTCGCGTGCGGCGGCGATGCTGTGGACGGGGAAGGCAAGGTGGAACGGGGCGAGGACGGGAGTGATTTCGCTCATGGCGCTTGGGGATCGATGTGTCGTGTGTGGGTCGGATCTTGGCCCGCCGCCGGCAACGCGCCGGCCAGTGAACCAATGAGGGAAAGTCTAGGCATGGCAACCAATTAAAAAAAGCGATATATTTTTGACCTTAGCTACACGAAAATTGATGAATCGATCATGCTGCGCGAATTCAAGACCTTTATCGCCGTAGCCCGGCACGGCACCTTTGCCAGCGCGGGCGCGCGCATCGGGCTCACCCAGTCGGCGGTCAGCGCGCAGATCCACCGCCTCGAGCAAGAGCTTGGCTTCGCCTTGTTCGACCGCACGGGCCGCTCGGCGCGGCTGAACGCCGCCGGCCGGGAAACCCTCGCGCTGGCGGAGGAACTGATGGCGCTCTACGCGCGCATCGGCGAGCATGGCGGCGCCACGGAGCGCAGTGGCATGGTGCGGGTGGGCTCGATCGCCTCGGCCCAGGTGTCGTTCCTGATCGACGCCATGGCCGCCTTCCGCGCCGAGCTGCCCGGGTGCAGGATCCGCGTTGTGCCGGGCGTGTCCCTGAACCTGCTTGGCCAGGTGGATGCGGGCGAGATCGATATCGCGGTGATGATCCGGCCGCCCTTTGCGCTGCCGTCGGAGCTGGAGTGGCGCACGCTGGTGATGGAGCCGTTCGTGCTGCTGGCGCCGGCCGCGATGGCGGGCCAGGCGTGGAGCGACGCGCTGGAATCCGCGCCTTTTATCCGCTATGACCGCAGCTCGTTCGGTGGCCGGCTGGTCGACCAGTTTCTGCGACAGTCGCGGCTGGCGGTACAGGACGCCATCGAGCTGGACGAACTGCAGGGCATCGTGCAACTGGTCGCGCGCGGCCTTGGCGTGGCGCTGATTCCGCAAACGGCGGCGCAAGGCCCGTGGCCGCACGGCGTGACAGCCCTGCCGCTTGGCGACGATACCTTTCACCGCGAGATCGGCCTGGTGGAGCGGCCGCGCCATAGCCGTCAGCCGGTGGCAAGCCGGCTCGCCGAGTACATCAGCGAGGCGGCGTCGGGCTACAAGGTGTAGGCCGGCGCACATCCCGCCCGCCGCCTTGCACGCCGTCGCCACCCTCCAGCGCGGCCCGTGGCCGCCTGACACGCGAGGCGCAAGGTTGACCCCTCGTTAGGGGGATATGGGTTGCACCCGCATCCCGGCGTAATCTCTGCTCATGATTGGCACGCTGAATCCACCCGACGCGGCATGATGATGTCTCGCCCGGGTCATGCAGGCTTGCCTTATAAAAACAGAGAGGTACCAGGGAATGCATAACGATAGCGACGCAAAGTCGCCTAGCGCCAATGGGGTCAATAGGGTCAATAGGGTCAATGCGCGCAACGCTGGTGGATTCACTGCCAGATTCATCCGGCCACAAGTGCGTGAGATGGTGATGGAGGTATCCGCGCGCCTGTGCGTCGCCCTGCTGCTGAGCCTGTTCGCCTATAGCGCCTACGCGCAGTGGCGGCTGGCGCCCGAGCGCATCACCTTGCTGCTGCTCGTGGTTGCCACGGTGCTGACCGTAGGCTTGTCGCTGTTCTCGCGGATCCCCGAAAAACGCGACATGCGCCCCTTGAGCTTTGTACTGTCGATTGGCGGCAGCTTCTATTATCTCGGGATCGAGCTCGACCCCGGCGTTCGCCTTGTCCCCGAGACTGTCGGCGCCACGCTGGAAATCACCGGCATCCTGTTCCAGCTATTCGCCAAGCTATCGCTGCGCGGCTCCTTCGGCATCCTGCCCGCCAATCGCGGCGTGGTGTCGCGCGGCGCGTACCGGCTCGTGCGCCACCCCATCTATCTCAGCTATCTGGTGACAGACCTTGGCTTCCTGCTGGCCAACTTCGGCTGGCGCAATGCACTGCTCTACGGCGGCCTTTATGCCTTGCAAACGGGCCGGGTGTTCAGGGAAGAACAGCTCCTGGGCCAGGATCCCGCCTATCGCGCGTATCAGGCCAATGTGCGATATCGCGTCATTCCCGGCGTGTTTTAAATGGCGGCCGGGATTACCGGGCTCGCCACTCCTGATTGGGAAAATTCTAATATCGGATGCCGAAATATCTAAATACCCGAACACCGGAAAGGCAACGATGATCATAGCCAAGGATCTGGGAGGATCGATTGCTCCCCGATTCCTGCAAAGGCCCGCCGATCGCGGACATCCGCCAGACCGGCAGGCCTCACCATCGAAGTGCTAAAGGAGAAGGAGACCCTAATGATTCCACGGCTAGTATCAACGGCCAGCCTGGCGCTGCTCGCATTTTTCGCTGCCGGCAGCGTCGGCGCGCAACAGCAGCCGATGAATGCAAAGGAAGCCAAGGCAAAATTCGCGGAAAAGTTCGCTGCTGCCGATACCAATCACGACGGCAAGCTGACGAAAGAGGAAGCGGAGGCGGGCATGCCCGAGGTCTACAAGAACTTCGACGCGATCGACGCCAAGAAAAAGGGCGAGATCACGCAGAAACAGATTGGCGCGTACTGGGCGGCCAAGTCCAAACAGCGCGCTGCGGCGCAAAATCCGGGAAGCCTGAATTGAGCTGACGGCGCTGGCCCTTGAGGCAGGGTCAGGGCGAGTTCCCTGGCGTGCTGGCCAGAACCAGGCCAGTGCCGGGGAGCTTTAATATTTATCCAATGATGGATGGTATGGATGGTCCCTGGCTATATTCCAGTCAGGTCAGGAGGTTGAAGGCGAACCCTAGCGCAATCGCGCCGCCTAGCGCTTCCACTGCCGCCAGCGCGAGAAGGTTTTTCAAAACGAATGCATCGTCCTGCTTGGTCACCATGGTGTTGTCTCCTGAAGTAGGAATCCACGGCTAGACACTTGTGGAAAGCACGGCAGTATCTGTTCCACACGCCAGCCACGTCTCAACGCGCTTTCAGTAGACCGCAACGCGGCGCCGGCGAAAAGCTGGCATAAACCCCTATTCAGGCCAGCGGGCTGGGACCGCGCGCGCAATCAACGTGCTTTCCCAAGCCCTCACCTCTGCCCCTGCTGCAGCACGAAGCCCTGCTCCCGCACCGCTTGCGAATCCAGCCCGATCTGAACCTTGAATTCCCCCGGCTCGGCGGCGTACTCCAGCCTGGCGTTGAAGAACTTCAGCTTGTCCTCATCAAGGGAAAAACGCACGACGCGCTCCTCGCCTGCCTTGAGCATGAGCTTGTGGAAGTCCTTCAGCTCCTTCACCGGCCGCACCACGGATGCGGCAACGTCCTGGATATAGAGCTGGACCACGGTTTCGCCATCGCGCTGACCGGTGTTCTTCACCGTCACGCTCGCCTCGATGCGGCCACCGCGCTGCATGGTGGGGCTCGACAGCGTGATGCCCGACACGTTGAAATCCGTATAGCTCAGTCCGTAGCCGAACGGGTACAGCGGGCCGGACGTTTCCTCGAAGTATTGCGAGGTGTAGTTCGGCGGCTGGCCCGGCACGAACGGGCGCCCGATACGCAACTGGTTGTAGTAGGTGGGGATCTGCCCGAGCGAGCGCGGGAAGGAAACGGGCAGCTTGCCCGAAGGGTTGTAGTCGCCAAACAGCACGTCGGCAATGGCATGGCCGCCTTCGGTGCCGGCGTACCAGGTCTCGAGCACGGCGTCGGCATTGTCCTTCACCCAGTTGATGGTGAGCGGGCGGCCGTTCATCAGCACCACCACCATCGGCTTGCCGGTGGTCTTGAGCGCCTTGAGCAGCGTCTCCTGGCTGCCCGGCAGCGACAAGCTGGTACGACTCGAGGCTTCGTGCGACATGCCGCGCGACTCGCCCACGGCCACCACGATCACGTCGGCGCCTCGCGCTGCCGCCACGGCTTCGGCAATCATGTCTCCCGGGGCGCGCTTGTCCTGGACAATCTCGGGCTTGTCCCAGTTCATGAAGTTCAGGTACCCGACCACGCCAGCGTCATCGGTCACGTTCGCGCCGCGGGCATAGACCACGCGGCCATTGCCGCCGAGCGCGTCGCGCACGCCTTGGAGCAGCGTCACCGTCTGCGCGGATTTGCCGGCAGCCGACCAGCTCCCCATGGTGTCGACAGGCGCATCGGCCAGCGGCCCGACAACCGCGACCGTGCCGGACTTCTTCAGCGGCAGCGTGCGCTCGCGGTTCTCGAGCAGCACCAGCGACTTGCGCGCGGCGGCGCGTGCGGCCTCCCGATGCAGGCGGCTCGGTGCGTCGACGTCCGCCGGGTCCTGCTCGGCGGCGCCGATGCGCTTGAAGGGGTCCTGGAACAGTCCCAGGTCGTACTTGGCGCCCAGTATCTCGCGCACCGCGTCGTCAATGACGCGCATGGGCACTTCGCCGGATTTCACCAGCTCGGGCAAGTGATCCCGGTAGGCGGAGTCGTGCATGCTCATGTCGACGCCGGCCATGATGGCGAGCTTGGCGGACTCGCGCGCATCCTTGGCCACGCCATGCTTGGTCAGCTCGTCGATGGCCCCGTGGTCGCTCACCGTGATGCCTTTGAAGCCCCAGCTCTTGCGCAGCAGGTCCCGCAGCAACCATGTGTTGGATGTGGCCGGCACGCCGTTGATCGAGTTCAGCGCGATCATGACGCCGCCGGCGCCGGCATCGACGCCGGCGCGGTACGGCGGCAGGTAGTCCTGGTACATGCGCAGCGGGCTCATGTCGACCGTGTTGTAGTCGCGCCCGCCTTCCACCGCGCCGTACAGCGCGAAGTGCTTGACCACCGCCATCACGCTATCTGCGTTGGCCAGGGAGGTCCCCTGAAAGCCCCTGACGCTGGCCTGCGCGCACAGCGAGACCAGGTACGGATCCTCGCCAAACCCTTCCGACGTGCGGCCCCAACGCGGATCGCGCGAGATGTCGACCATCGGCGCGAAGGTCATGTCCAGGCCGTCCGCGCTGGCTTCGATGGCCGAGACGCGCGCGCTCTGCGCCACGGTTTCCATGTCCCAGCTCGATGCCAGGCCCAGGCTGATCGGGAAGATGGTGCGCTGTCCGTGCACCACGTCGTAGGCGAAGAAGATGGGGATCTTCAGGCGGCTGCGCTCCACCGCCGCCTGCTGCATCGGCCGGTTGTCCTTGCGCGTCACCGAGTTGAACGTGCCGCCTACCCGGCCCGCCGCGATCTCCTTGAGCAACTGGGGCTGGGGCATGTCCTCGCCGATGCTGATCAGGCGCAACTGCCCGATCTTCTCCTCCAGCGTCATCCGTCCTATGAGATCGGCGACGAAGGCATTCTTGTCGCCGGCGGCAGCCGGCGCGGTGCCGGCAAGAACCGGCGAACAAACCAGGCTGGCCGACAGGGCCAGCGCAGAGAGCATTCTCATCTGAGTGTGATCCAGGTGGCGCGACACGGTGGCTGCCCCGCAGGTGATGCGTGTTTCCTGCCTGGCAGGCACGCGAAGCGAAATACGCTATCGTTTATCTTTCAGCACTGCGAGCGCAGTTTACCGCCACTACACTATCTGCTGCCGCAGCATGTGACGCGGCAGCCTTGCTTAACCTGTTTTTCTGGAGAGATTCGTGGTTCTTGCCGCCTTCGCCGCGTCGTTTCGTAACAAGATGCAAATCGCCTTGCCAACGCTGCTGGCCGCCGGGGCGCTGCTGGCGGGCAGCCAGGCCAGCGCGTTCTCCCTGGACGACGTGGTGCCCCGCGCCAAGACCCTGGCCGACAAGCCCTATGCCGCGCCGGTCAGCAACCTGCCCCCGGTGTTCAGCCAGATGCAGTTTGCCGACTACATCAAGATCCAGCCCCGGCGCGACAACCTGGAGTGGAAGGACCAGGGCACGCCGTTCCGCCTGGGCTTCTACCACCAGGGCATGCAGTTCGGCAGCCCGGTACGCATCAACGAGATCGTGGGCGGCGCCGTCCATGAGATCAGGTACGACCCCGCGCGCTTCGACTTCGGCGACCTGAAGCTGGACAAGTCCGCGACCGGCAACCTCGGCTATGCCGGCTTCCGGGTGCTCTACCCGATCAACCGGGCCGACAAGCTCGACGAGATCATGAGCGTGCTGGGCGCCAGCTACTTCAGGGTCATCGGCAAGAACCAGGTCTATGGCCTGTCCAGCCGCGGCCTGGCCATCGATACCGGGCTGCCCGTCGCAGAGGAGTTTCCGGCCTTCCGCGAGTTCTGGATCGAGCGGCCCGACCCACAGGACAAGCACCTGGTGTTCTATGCGCTGCTCGATTCCCAGCGCGCCACCGGCGCCTACCGCTTCGATCTCTATCCCGGCGAGGATGCGGTCCTCAAGGTGCAGGCGCGCATTTTCCTGCGCGGCCCCGTCGCCAAGCTGGGCGTGGCGCCGCTGACCAGCATGTTCCTGTTCGGGCCGAACCAGCAGCGCGACCAGTACAACTTCCGCCCTGCCCTGCACGACTCCAACGGCCTTGCCATCCATACCGGCAGCGGCGAATGGCTATGGCGCCCGCTGAACAATCCGCGCAACCTCGCCATCAGCACCTTCCAGGTCACCAACCCCAAGGGCTTCGGCCTGCTCCAGCGGGGCCGCGAGTTTTCCTCGTATGAAGACCTGAAGGACCGTTATGACCTGCGGCCAAGCGCCTGGATCGAGCCCCAGGGCGACTGGGGCAAAGGCAAGGTCGAGCTGGTGGAAATCCCCACGCCCGACGAAACCAACGACAACATCGTCGCGTTCTGGACGCCGGACCAGTTGCCGCCCAAGGGCCAGCCCCTGAAGGCGGACTACACGATGCACTGGACCCTTGACGAGCGCGCCCTGATGGACAAGGACCTGGCCTTGGTCAAGCAGACACTGCGCTCCGCGGGAGAAATCACGCAGGCCAACCTGATCCGCCACCTGGATGGCAGCACCGGCATCGTGGTCGACTTCGAAGGCCCCGTGCTGGCGAGCCTCCCCCCGGGCACGCAGGTAGGCGCGCAGGTCAGCGTGAGCAGCAACGCCGAGATCATCGACAGGGTGGTGGAACCCAATCCCGTCATCAAGGGCTGGCGGCTGAACCTGCGGATCAAGGTCAAGGATCCGAAGCAGGTGGTGGAAATGCGCGCGGCGCTGGTGTCCGGCGACAAGACGCTGAGCGAGACGTGGAGCTACCAGATGCCGCCGTATTCGGTCGGCGGCAAATAGTACGGGTAATACGAAATACGACCGCCGGTTGCGCCGTGCCGCCCCCCGTCTTGCGCCTGGCGTCCCGGCTCAGGCGAGCGCGCCGCGGGTCGCCGGCATCACGGCCTGGACCGACGCGGCAAAGCGCTCGACGATGCGGTCGATATCCTGCGCCGTGCAGATAAACGGCGGCGCAAAGAGCACGTGGTCGCCCCGCACGCCATCCACGGTGCCGCCCATCGGATAGATCAGCAGCCCGTTGTGCATGGCGGTGGACTTGAGCCGGGCATGCATCTTCAGGGCCGGGTCCAGTGTCGCCTTGGTCTCGCGGTCGGCCACGAACTCCACGCCGACAAAGAGGCCGCGGCCGCGGATGTCGCCCACGTTGGGGTGGTCGCCCAGCGTTTCGCGCAGCCGGGCGCGGAGCTGCTCGCCGCGCGCCAGCACGTTCTCCAGCAGAAGGTCCCCGGTGATGGTGCGCTGCACGGCCAGCGCCGCCGCGCACGCCGTGGCATGCCCGATATACGTGTGACCATGCTGGAAGAAGCCGCTGCCGCCCACCACCGCGTCATAGATGCGGCTGCTCGATATCATCGCGCCGATCGGCTGATAGCCCGCGGCCAGGCCCTTGGCGATGGTCACGATATCGGGCACCACGCCATCCTCCTCGCAAGCGAACAGGTAGCCGGTGCGGCCCATGCCGGACATGATTTCGTCGAGGATCAACAGCACGCCGTACTTGTCGCAGACGGCGCGAATGCGCCTGAGATAGTCCGCCACCGGCGGCACCGCGCCGGCGGTCGCGCCCACCACCGTCTCCGCCACGAACGCGGCGACGCTCTGCGGGCCGAGCTCGAGGATCTTGGCTTCGAGCTCGTCGGCCAGGCGCTGCGCGTACTGCTGGTCGGTCTCGCCCGCTTCCTGGTCGCGGTAGGCGTAGCACGGCGCCACATGGTGCGCCGGCACCAGCAGTGGCAGGAACGGCTCGCGGCGCCATGCATTGCCGCCAATGGCCAGCGCCCCCAGCGTGTTGCCGTGGTAGCTCTGGCGGCGCGCGATGAAGTGGCGGCGCTGCGTTTGCCCGATCTCCACGAAATACTGCCGCGCCAGCTTCAACGCGGCCTCGACCGCCTCCGAGCCGCCCGAGACAAAGTAGACGTGGTTCAGATCGCCGGGCGCCGCTTGCGCCAAGGTGCGGGCCAGTTCTTCCGACACTTCGGTGGTGAAGAACGATGTATGCGCATAGGCGAGCGAGTCGGCCTGCTGCTTGATCGCCTCGATCACCCTGGGATGCCCGTGGCCCAGGCAGGACACCGCGGCCCCACCCGAAGCGTCGATATAGTGCTTGCCGTTGCTGTCAATGATCTCGATGCCCTTGCCGGCGACTGCCACGGCAAGCGTCTGGCGGGGATTGCGGTGGAATACGTGGGTCATGATGTCTGGTGTGGAAACTGAATCCATGCAGGATCGGCCAATGAAGCGCTGCCGGCACCGGCGAAGTATAAGAAAGCGCGCCCGGTTATGCAACATTTGTTTCTTTACAAATGAACGAGATTCACTCGATTCAATCTGCACCGCGCCGCGCCGCAGCCACGTCCAGTGCGTCGTGTGACCAGTTGTGCAACAATCGTTACATCCGTCAATCAGGACACCACCCATGCCTACCGAAGTCTCCATGCCGCCGCAGAGCCTGGATGAACTACTTGTTCATCTCCGGGAGAACTTCGCCACACTCAGTACGCAGTTCCAGGGCGGGGCGCGCTACCTGCTCGATCATCCGCAGGAGATTCCCATCCTGTCCATGCGCAAGATTGCCGCGAATGCAGGTGTCCAGCCGGCCACCCTGGTGCGCCTGGCGCAGTTCCTTGGCTTCGAGGGCTGGCAGGGCCTGCGCGAGCTCTTTGTCGAGTCGATCCGCGGCGGCCCGCAGCCCTACGCCAAGCGTGCCAAGAAGCTGGTGCGCGAGAGCGGGTCAAGCCGGATGCTCACGGAAATGCTCGACGCCCAGCACCGCAACCTCGACCTGACCGGGGCCAACAATGCCGAGTCGATGCCGCAGGCTGCCGACCTGCTCAGCGGCGCGCCCAATGTGTATGTGGCGGGCTTTCGCTCGTGCTACCCCATCGCGTTCACCCTGCACTATGTGTATCGGCTGTTTCGCC
The DNA here is from genome assembly GCF_014170355.1 of Cupriavidus sp. UME77. Taxonomy (NCBI): domain Bacteria; kingdom Pseudomonadati; phylum Pseudomonadota; class Betaproteobacteria; order Burkholderiales; family Burkholderiaceae; genus Cupriavidus; species Cupriavidus sp. UME77. Next base: position 27,327 of record NZ_LZZU01000005.1, on the reverse strand, counting down.
CAACGGTGCACCTGATCCGTGGCGATGCGGGCACGCTCGAGATGGAGTTGCGCGCCCTGACGGCCAAGGATGCCGTGGTGGTCGTGAGCTTTGCGCCCTACTCGCAGGAAAGCATCCGCGTGGCCGATGCCGCGCGCGAGGCCGGCTGCCGCGTGGTGGCCCTGACCGACAGCACGGTGGCGCCGATTGCCTTGCATGCCGATTGCACGCTGCTGTTCTCCATCGACAGCCCGTCGTTCTTTCCCTCCATCACGGCCGGCGTGGCGGTGGCGGAAGCCCTGGTCGAGCAGTTGCTTGCCAAGAAGGGCAAGGGCGCGATCAAGGCGCTCGAACTCGCCGAAGGCCAGTTGCACCAGACCGGCGCCTATGTCCCGGCCAGGCGGGGCTAGCTGGACGGACATGCGCCAGGCGAGCTGGCCTGGCCGCAGCCGGTCCGCTCACAACGCAAGGCACTTGCCCCGTATCACCCAGGGTGGCGGCGTTCTTGACAACGGTCAAGGTGGCCGCCTCCTGGTACGGGATTACTCAAACGCTTCGTCGTTGGGCTGGTCGTAAGCCTTCTTGACCGCGGCGCTCATCGGGAACTCGAAATTGATGTTCTTTGGCGGCACTGGCTTGCTGAACCATTTGTCGTACAGGCCCTTGATCTCGCCGCTCCTCATCAGGCCGGTGATCACGCCGTCGACCAGCTTCTTGAACTCGGGATCGTCCTTGCGCATCATGAAGCCGTAGGCCTCGAACGACTGGGGCGTGCCAACCACTTCCCATTCCGCCGGGTTCGGCGCCAGCGTTTTCGCGCCCGACAGCAGCACGTCGTCCATCATGAAGGCGGAAACGCGGCCCGATTGCAGGATCAGGAACGACTCGCCGTAGTCCTTGGCGCTCTGGATCGTGATGTTGGCCTTCTTGTCGTCGTTGAGCTTGCGCAGGATCCGCTCGGACGTGGTGCCCGCGTTGGTGACCACGGCCTTGCCGCCAAGGTCCGGGAAGTCGTGCACCGGGCCGCCCTTCTTGACCAGCAGGCGCGTGCCGGCAACAAAGAAGGTGGTCGAGAACGCCACCTGCTGCTGGCGCGCTTTCAGGTTGGTGGTGACCCCGCACTCCAGGTCGACCGTGCCGTTCTGGACCAGGGATATGCGGTTCTGCGACGTGACCGGCACCATGCGGACCTCAAGCTTGGCCAACCCCGCCTGCTTCTTGACCTCGGCCACCACCTTGTCGCAGATGTCCTGCGAGTAGCCGATCACCTTCTGGTTGCTGTCGTAGTAGGAAAACGGGATCGAGGTGGTGCGATGCCCGATCGTGATCGTCCCCGACTCCTTGATCCGAGCCAGCGTTGGGCTGGCAGCCACATCCGAGGCCTGGACCGCCCCCACGCCAAGCATCGCTCCCAGCATTGCCAATCCGAGGCAGGTAGCTTTCACAGCTTTCATTTATCGCTCCTTGTTTAGCAGACATGCGACGGGCCATCGCGTTTGAATACTATTCACTGAGCAACAACTGTTCCATCATGGATAACCATGAAACATATGTATTTTTTTCGGGAAAAATGAAGTAACGGACGCATCGCGCACCAATAAGGCGCTACAAATGGTGCATGGCCGGCCTCGTTTTGAGGCAGGGCGGAACCAGCAGGCCTGCGCAACCAGGCGTAGCATGTCGCGCTCGCCTCTCAGCTTTTGATTCCGCCTCATGCGTTCCATGCGATCCCTGCCGCCTCTCGTCACCCTGCGCGCGTTCGAGGCCGCCGCCAGGCGCCTGAGCTTCAGCCTGGCGGGGCAAGAACTTTTTGTGTCACAAAGCGCCATCAGCCACCATATCCAGCGCCTGGAGAACGACCTGGGCGTGACGCTGTTCGAGCGGCGTGCCCGCGCGGTTGCGCTGACACCCGCGGGGCAGGCGTATTACGCCAAGGTACACGCGGCGTTCGAGCTGCTGCGCGACGGCACCGAGCAAGTACGGGCGCCCAGCACGGCGCGCACGACGCTGACCGTGGGGCTGCTGGCGTCGTTTGGCACGCGCTGGCTGGCGCCGCGCTTGCAGGCGTTCTCGCTGGCGCATCCCGGCATCGACCTGCAGTTGCGGCCCGATATCGGCCTGGCCGATGTGGCCGGCGGCGAGGTCGACGTGGCGATCCGCTACGGGCGCGGCGCCTGGCCGGGCGTGCAGGCGCAGCAACTCATGCCGGAGCGCCTGTCGGTGGTCTGCGTGCCCGGCCTGATCGCCGGGCCGGACCGGCCCGCCAAGCCACAGGACCTGCTGCGCTTTGCGTTTTTATCGTCGCATGCCCGGCAGCCGTTCGAGTGGGACGCCTGGTCGCGCCGCTTTGGCCTGGACCTGAGCCAGGCGCAGACCGTGCATCTGCACGACTACAACATCGTGGTGGAGGCAGCGCTCGCCGGCCAGGGCATCGCCATGGGCCGCCACCGCCTGATCGCCCAGCAACTGGCCAGCGGCGCGCTGGTGCAGGCCCTGCCCGACGCGGTGCTGGATGATCCCGGCATCGGCTGGTGGCTGGTCGCACCGCGCGGCGCGCTGGGCGAGGCCGCATTGGCGTTCCGTGGCTGGCTGATGGCGGTGGCCGCCGAGGATGCGCTGGACTACGCCTGACGCCACGTAGCGCCGCGTGGCGCCGCATGATCACCCACGGATTAGTTTTGCTCATGTGTGGCGGGGCAAGAATTGATTGGTTTCCCGGCCGCCAAACCGATAGGATGGGCCTTCCCAATCTCTTTCCCGCGCACCCCCCATGACTCTCTCCCTCTCCGCCCGCGTGGCTGAACTCGGGCTGACCCTCGAAGCCGCGGCCGCGCCCGCTGCCAACTACGTGTCGTTCGTGCAGGACGGCAACCAGCTCTTTATCTCCGGCCAGATCTCCCGCGAACATGGCCAGGCCGCGTACCTGGGCCGCCTGGGCGACAATATTTCGGACGAAGACGGCGTGCGGGCGGCGCGGCTGTCGGCGCTCGGCATCCTGTCGCAGATCGCCGCCGCCACGGGTGACCGGCTCGACCGGGTGGCCCGTGTGGTACGGCTGGGCGTGTTCGTGGCTTGTACGCCGGACTTCAATCGCCAAAGCGCCATCGCCAACGGTGCGTCGGACCTGATGGTGCAGGTCTTCGGCGATGCAGGCCGCCATGCGCGCAGCGCCGTGGGCGTGGCCTCGCTGCCTGCCGGCGTTGCCGTGGAAGTCGAGGCGGTCATCTCGCTGACCTCGGCCTGAACCGAACGCGCATCACAGGAGCCCCCATGCCAGCCCCCCTCACCGTTGCCGCCATCGACGCCCTGCGCGCCCTTACCCCGGGTGCGCAAGGCACCACGCATTTCAACCACGGCGGCGCCTCCCTGCCGTCAGCGGCCACGATCGAGGCGATCTACAGCCACCTGCAGCGCGAGGCCACGCTGGGACCGATGGAAGCCGGCGTCGCGGCGCGCGAACAAACGGAACGCGCGCGCACCCTCGCCGCGCAACTGCTCAACGCGCAGCCGGCGGAGATCGCGCTGACCACGGGCAATTCGCCCGGCTGGGGCGCCGCGTTCGCCGCCCTGGGAGCCTGGCAACCCGGCGACCGGATCCTGGTCGGGCGCCACGAATGGGGCGGCAACCTGGCCACCATGCGACTCACGGCGCAGCGCGCGGGAGTGTCGATCGAAACCATTGCGTCCGATCACAGCGGCGCGGTGGATCCCGAGGCGCTGGAAGCCATGCTGGACGACCGCGTGCGCCTGATTGCGCTGACCTGGCTGCCGGCCAACGGCGGGCTGATCAACCCGGCAGCGGCCATCGGGCAAGTGGCGCGGCGCCACGGCATCCCCTACTTCATCGACGCGGCGCAGGCGGTGGGGCAATTGCCGATCGATGTCACCCGGTTGGGCTGCGACGTGCTCAGCGGCGCAGGGCGCAAGGCACTGCGCGGCCCAAGGGGAACAGGCCTGCTGTATGTGCGGCAGGACTTCCTGCCCCGGCTCACGCCGGCATTCGTCGACACGTACTCCGCGCCGCTGGACGCGGACGGCGAGCCGGTGCTGCGGGCCGGCGCGGCCCGCTTCGAATCGGCGGAAGCATCGATGGCGCTGCGCTGCGGCCTGGCCAACGCCTTGCAGGAAGCGCTGGAGATCGGCCTTGAAAACATTCGTGCGCGGATCGATGCCACCGCGCAGGCGCTGCGTGTGCAGCTGGCCGGCATACCCGGCGTGACGGTGCTGGACCAGGGCCACGAGCGCTCCGGACTGGTAGCGTTCAACCTGGCCGGCCAGGACCCGGTCTCGGTGCAGCGCAGCCTGGCGGCGCAGGGTGTGGTGATCGGCAGCAACGGCGTCGCCTATACGCCCCTGGATATGCACGCCCGCGGACTCAGCCAGATCGCCCGCGCCTCGGTCAGCTACCTGACCACCGAGGCGGAGATCGGGAGGTTGGTGGAGGGCTTGCGGGCGCTGGTGCGTTAGGGCGCAGCTAGCCCGATATCCAGGCCGAGCCAACTCACGGACCCACTTGCGCGTCAGCGCTCGCGCAGGCTTTCCTGTCCGTATTCCATCAGCGGGCTCAGGAAGTATTCGATCACCCGCCGCTTGCCGGTTTTCACCTCGACTGTCACAGCCATGCCCGGCGACAAGTGCACCTCGGTGCCGTCGACGTTCATTGTGTTACGTGTCAGCCGAACCCGGCTGGAATAGATCAGACCGCGCTTCTCATCGTTCTGCGCATCGTGCGACACCGAGGCAACCGTGGCGTGGATGGTGCCGTACTTGGTGTACTGGAAGGTTTCGATCTTGGCCTCCGCGACCTGGCCGGCGCGCACGAAGCCAATGTCTTTGTTCTCGATGAAGGCCTCGACCTCCAGCGCGTCGTCCGTCGGCACGATCACCATCAGCGGCTGGGCTGGTGTCACCACTCCTCCTACCGTATGCATCGCCAGTTGCTGCACGGTGCCATCGACAGGCGCCACCAGTGTCATAAGCCGGGTGCGGGTCTGCGCCTTGAGCAACTCCTGCTCCAGGCTGGCCGCCTTCTGTTGGCCATCAGTGAGGGATTCCAGAGCGATCCTCCGGGTTTCTGCGCGCAGGGAAGTGCGTTGCTCTCGTGCTTCGCGCAAGGAGGCCTCGATTTCCCGCAGGCGGCTGCGCTGGACGGCCAGGTCGGCCTCCTGTTCAATCCGCACCTGCTCACGTTCGAGATAGCCATGTTGGGACACGAAGTTCTTCTCGACGAGCGTTTTGTAGTCGTGGGCGCGCTGCCGCGCAATGACCACGGTCTGCGACAGCTTTTCCACCGTGGCCTGGGTCGATCGGATCTCCGCCTCGCTGCGGGCGATCTCGGCTTCGATGCGGGCGAGCTTGGAGCGATATTCAAGATACTGGCCGTCCAGCAGGCGCTGCGCCTCTGCCCGTTTGCCGGAATCGGCCTCTTTGTCATCAAGCGGGATCACCTTCCCGGCCTCCAACGCGTGCATCAGTGCTTCGGCCCGCTCCACTTGTAGCCGGGCGACCTGCCGATCGCTGCTAATACGGTCGGTATCGGCCTGGGCAGAGGTCGCATCCATCTCCAGTAACAGGTCACCAGCCTTCACAGCCTGCCCGTCGGTGACGTGGATGGCTTTGACCGCCGCCGCCTCCAGCGGCTGGATGACCTTGGTGCGATGATTCGGAACGATCTTGCCCTGCGCGGTGGCCACTACATCCATCTTGCCGAATAGGGACCACAGCACCGCCAGCAATGCGAACGCCATCAGCAGCCACATGGCCGCGCGCGGTGCGGGAGAAACCGGGCTTTCCTGCAATGACAAGGCTGCCGGCAGGAACTCTGCCTCATGCGCGGTGTACCCCCGCCCCTCAAGTTCGCGGCGCCGCTGCCAGACATGGGTCAGAATTTGCACGTAGCGCTGGATCAGGTCCCAGGCCGCCTGTAGTTGGAGTTTCATCGCTCACCCCTGTTGCAGGCTATGCAGGCGCGCGTACAGACCGTCCGGACGCTGTACCAGGTCGGCGTGGCTGCCGGATTCCGCGATCTGCCCCCGCTCCATCACAATGATGCGGCTGGCGTCGCGCACCGCCGACAGCCGATGCGCGATGATCATCACGGTACGCCCCTGGCAAATGGCCCTCATATTGTCCTGGATGACGCGCTCGGATTCATAGTCGAGCGCGCTGGTGGCCTCATCGAAGATCAGGATGCGCGGGTTGGTCATCAACGCTCGGGCAATGGCAATGCGCTGGCGCTGGCCTCCGGACAGGGTCGAGCCATGCTCACCTACCATGGTGTCGTAGCCTTCCGGCAACTCGCTGATGAAATCGTGAGCGCCGCCAAGTTGCGCCGCCCGCATCACAGCCTCCAGAGGTGCGCCGGGGTCCGTCAAGGCAATATTGTCTCGAATGGAGCGGTTGAACAGGACGTTTTCCTGGAGCACCACGCCGATCTGGCGGCGCAGCGAAGAGGCATCCGCCAGACCCAGGTCTACGCCGTCGACCAGCACGCGGCCGCGTTCCGGCACATAGAGGCGCTGCACCAGCCTGGTCAGCGTGCTCTTGCCCGAGCCGGAGCGACCGACGATGCCGATCACCTCCCCGGGGCTCACCGCGAGACTCACACCGCGCAGGACTTCCGGAGCATCCGGCCGGTAGCGGAACGCGATATCGTCAAATTCGATCTGCCCGCGAAGCGGCGGCAACGCGCTGCGGTTGCCGGCCGCTTCGGTGCGGGAGTTCAGGATATCGCCCAGGCGCTGGACCGAAATGCCGGTCTGCTGGAATTCCGTCCACAGTTGGGCAAGCCGCATGACGGGCTGCGCCACGTGGCCGGCCAGCATGTTGAAGGCCACCAACTGGCCCACTGTCATGCTGCCGTCGATCACCAGCCTGGCCCCGAAATACATCGTGGTGACGGTGACAATCTTGCCGATCAACGTAACGCCGCTGCTGGCAAAGGTGCCGATGGTGGCGGTCTTGAAGCTGGCCGAGACGTAGCCCGCCAGCTGGTTGTCCCACTTGCGGGTCCATTGCGGCTCCGCCGCCATCGACTTGACCGTGTCGATGCCACCGATGGTCTCCACCAGGAAGGACTGGTTTTCCGCGCCACGGTTGAACTTCTCCTGCAGCCGGATGCGCAGGATCGGCGTCACCGCCACCGACAGCAACACGTAGCAGGGCAGCGAAACCACCACGATCAGCGTGAGCCATCCGCTGTAGTACAACATCACGGCAAGGAAGGCCACGGAAAACACCAGATCCAGCACCAGCGTGATAGCGTTGCCGGTCAGGAAACTGCGGATATTCTCCAGTTCGCGCACACGGGCTACCGAATCGCCCACACGCCGCGCCTGGAAATACGCCAGCGGCAGCGACAGCAGGTGTCGAAACAGCTGCGCCCCCAGTTCCACGTCCATGCGGCTGGTGGTGTGCGCGAAGATGTAGCTGCGCAAGCCCGTGAGCGCCACCTCGAAGAGGCTCACCACCAGCAGGCCGACGGCGATCACATCGAGCGTGGTGAAGCCGCGGTGTACCAGCACCTTGTCCATCACTACCTGAAAGAACAGCGGAGTGACCAGCGCGAACAGTTGCAGCACCAGCGAAACCAGCAGTACCTCACCCAGCAACCTGCGGTATTTGACGATCGCCGGAATAAACCACGTGAAGTCGAACTTGCCCAGCCCGCTGGCCAGCGACGCGCGAGAGGCGAACAGGATCAGCTCGCCAGACCAGCCTTGCAGGAAGTCTGCCAGGGGCTGAATCTGCGGCCGCTCGACCGCGGGGTCGTGGAGCAGAACGCGCCCCCCCGCGATGTCGGCCTGCGCCAGCACGACGAATCGCCCGTCCGCGAGGATGGCGACGGCTGGCAGCGCCGTGTGGGAGAGCCGCTCAGGTGCCGGGCTTGCGCTCTTGGCCGACAATCCCAGGCGCTTGGCCGCCAGCAGCATGTCTCGCTTCGAGAAGGCTTGTCCGGCGGAGCCGCATTCATGGGCAAGCTGGTCTGGGTCGGTGGCAATGCCATGAAAGCGCGCCAGCATCACCAGGCACAGCAGGCCCGAATCCACGGCATGGGATTCAGGCGTCGGGACCGGAGATCCCCCGCCGGCGGTGTCATTGGAAATCAGCATCAAACAACCAGGAGGTGCAAAGCGGATGCGCCCTGCTGCCCCAAGACAGGGGCGGCGCGAGCAGCGTATGGGAAATGAAGGATGAAAAGGATGAATGACGGGCTGACTGGGCCGGCCCGTCAACGTGGCTACTTCCAGTTCGCGGCCAGCACTGGCGCCAGCGCGCTCTGGTAGCTGGCCGGCAATGTGGTCTGGCCGGCCCCGGGCGGCGCGAAAGCGGCCATCGCGGTGACCAGTTGGTCCACTTGGCTATCCAGCAAGACCTTGCCATCGGCTGTCTTGAACTGCTCGATATGCTGGGCATTCTCCCAACTGCTGCCCTTGTGCCAAAAGTCCCAGTCGCGGATGGTCACTTTGTCGCCCGTGCCGATGACACTGACTTCAAGATCCCACAGGTTGGCCTTCCTGAACCAGAGCTGATCCGCCGCGATGCCCCCGCCGAATTGAAGCACATCGGTGTTGCCCGCAGTGGTATCGAAATCGTCGATCGTGTCCTGTCCAGCACCGCGGTCGAGCCGATAAGTATCATTGCCTTTCCCACCATACAGTGCATCGTTGCCCGCGCCGCCGTCCAGCACGTCGTCGCCACGCCCCCCATACAGCCGGTCTGCACCGCCCCCGCCGTTCAGCACGTCATCGCCGTCCTCTCCGTTCAGGACGTCATCGCCGTCCCCGCCGCTCAGGACATCATCACCGCCCGTGCCCGACAGGGTAACGTTGCCGCGCAGACCATTGATCGTCTGGCCGGCAGAGAGATCGTCGGCCGGGTCATCGATTCCCTCGACGTCGCCTGGCCCGAGCGTCCGCGTAATCACAATGATGTCAAAGACATTCGAGGCGCTCGCCCCGGCGAGATCGGTGGCCGATATGCGCAGGGATACCTTTCCCGCCCGCGATGGCGTACCTTGAAAGGTTCTCGTCCTGGCATCGAAGGTAAGCCAGGCCGGCAGCGCCGTTCCGTCTGCCAAGGTGGCTCGGTAGGTGAGCTGGTCCCCTGCATCGACATCGGTAAAGGCATTCGCCGGGACGGAAAATCTCAGTTCTTTTCCCTGGGTCACCCGTGGGGCCACGATGTAGTTCGGCGGCGTCGGCGCATCGTTGGTGTTCGCGACATTGACATCAAAGACGTCGGAGACACTAGCACCGGCCAAATCGGTCGCGATCACCTTGATTGAGATCGAGCCCACATCGTCGTTGGTCGGCACGCCGCTAAAAGTGCGCGTGGCCGCATCGAAACTCAGCCAGCCTGGCAGCGCCTTGCCATCGGCCCTGGTCGCCGTCAGTTTCAGTACGTCCCCAACGTCTGCATCTGTGAATGCACTGGCCGGCACGACGAAGCGGAACAACGCATCTTCCGTCGCACTCTGGTCCGCGATCGGTGCCGAGACGATCGGCAAGTGGTTGGGCCGCACGCCCATCGTCGCTGTGCTCAGGACAGTACCATCCGCGAACTCGATGCGTTCGACAGCATGCCCCGCCGTCGCATTCCAGCCCGATACGACCTGCTGGCCATTGGCAAGCTTGAGGACCATACCCAGGTCATTGTGCTCGATCGTCACATCGGCAACGGCGATGCCAGCCCCGAATGCGATGGTGTCGGTGCCACCGCCTGCCGCGAGGTCTTCGATAATGGTGTCCTGGCCATCGCCCAGCCTGAACACATAGCGGTCGTCGCCTGCGCCCCCCTTCAGCGTATCGTCGCCAGCAGCGCCGACCAGGGTATCGTTGCCCGCGCCGGCGTCCAGAACGTTCTTCCCCGCATTCCCGATCAGGACGTTGTCCGCGCCATTACCCGTGGCATTGACCGCAGCCGAGCCCGTCAGCGTGATGTTCTCGACATTGGCAAGTGCTGCGATGGACCAGCCATTCGCCGAAATGACCGTGTCATTGCCTTCACCCGCGTTCTCGATGATGGTGTCGCCGGCCTGGTCGACCACATAGGTATCGTCGCCCACCCCACCGACCAGCGTGTCGGCGCCCTGACCACCATCGAGCCAGTCATTGCCGGCACCACCAGTCAAATGGTTGTTTGCCGAGTTGCCACGCAGTTCATTATCAAGCGCATTCCCGATGCCATTGATGGCCGAACCGACCAGAATCAGATTCTCGACATTGGCCGCAAGCGTCTGATCGACCGTGCTGACCACCGTGTCAATACCTTCTCCGGCGTTCTCCACGACAACATCCCCTGCATTGTCGACGAGATAGGTGTCGTTGCCGGCGCCGCCCGCCATGCGGTCCGCCCCACCGGCGCCATCGAGACGGTTGTCGGCGGCGTTGCCGGTCAACTGGTTGGCCAGGCTGTTGCCGGTCGCGTTGACAGCGGCCGTCCCCGTCAGGACCAAGTTCTCCAGATTGTCGGCCAGTGTGAAGGAAACCGATGACTTGACCGTGTCGACGCCTTCGTTCTCGCGCTCGATCACACGGTCGGCACCATCGTCGACGATGTAGGTGTCGTCGCCGGCATGGCCGACCAGGGTATCGGCACCGCCGGCGCCATCCAGCACGTTGTTCTCCGCATTGCCGACGATTCGGTTAGCCAGCCCGTTGCCAGTCCCGTTGATGGCGCCCGAGCCCGTCAGCTCCAGTGCCTCGACCTCGTCGGCCAGCGTATAGCTGACGCTGGACTTGACCAGATCGTAGCCGCCGCCACCCAGTTCGACAACCGTGTCGCCTGCGTTGTCGACCATGTAGGTGTCGTCTCCAGTGCGGCCTTCCATGCGGTCCGCCCCCGCTCCTCCATCGAGAATATTGCCGCCGCCGTCGCCGATCAGGACATCGTTGGCCGTGGTGCCCTGGATGACCGGTACGACCGCAGGCGCCGCCGCGAAGGCGTCGAACACATTGGGCGCAGCTCCCGCAACCGGCAGGCTCACTTCCGCCGGCTGCGGCATTGGCGTCGCGTCCGCGCTGCCGGCGAAAATAAAATGACCCGCATTGAGCGCGGCCGGATCAACCCCATACAGGTGGACCACGATCGCCTGGCTGCCGTTGCCGGCCAGCACTCGCGTGATGAAGGCGCCGTTGAAGTTGAAGCTCTTCGAGATGGTAAGTTGGTTGAAGCTGGTCACCCAGTTGAATTGGCTCAGGTCGATACGGTCCGCGCCAACCTCGAAATCTGTAATGAGGTTCGACGCGGTGACATCGAAGTCAATCATGCCGAAGCCCATGGCGCCTCCGCCATCGGCCGCCACCAGGAAGCGGTCGGCGCCCGGTCCGCCGATGCGTACGCCGGCGCCGGTCACACCCGTGGCAAAGTTGATGGATCCCTGATCGCCGTCGAGGACCAGCACGTCGTTGCCGGCCCCGCCGTCCAGCGTATCGACGCCGGCTCCGCCGACAAGTCCATCGTTGCCACCGTTGCCAAGTAAGGTGTCATTGCCCCCCAGGCCGAAGAGGGTGTCGGGGCCAGCGGTACCCGCCAGCAGGTCGTCACCTTCGGTAGCCGCCCCCGTGCTCCCCGCGAAACCCACCTGCCAGCGCTGCAGGCCGGCCTGGTCAGCGAAGAACTGGAATTGCCCGGCCTTAAGTTGACTCAACTGAACGTTGCGCAGCCACAGTGTCTGATCCTCACCCAGATCCAGGCGGACATCCGCGCCAACCTGGGTGCGGGCAAGGGAAGCAAAACTCAGGCCGCCGAAGCCGACAAGGGCAATCGTCTCCGCCACGCTCGCGCTGGCTCCAGCGCCAAAGTCGAGAATCGTGTCCTGCGCACCGGCTTCCCGGCCGATCACGAACAGATCGCTGCCCGCACCGCCCGACAGGGTATCGTTGCCGAGCCCGCCGTCGAGCGTGTCCTGGCCGTCCCGCCCGTCGAGGGTGTCGTCCCCGCGACCACCCATCAGAATGTTACTGGCGGCGTTGCCAATCAGCGTGTCGTTGAATTCGCCACCCAGCACGTTCTCGATCTGGCCAGAATTCTGGATATGCAACGCGGCTCCAGCCACTGTCGCGGTGCCAGCGGTCAGGTCGATCCGGCTGGCACTGGCAACGGCGGCCACATTGATCGTGTCACGTCCGCCATCCGTGTCGTTCAGCGCATTGCGACCCGCAACGGTCGCGAGTTGGGCGTACTCGTTGGTATAGACATAGTGGTCATTGGCCGTGCCGCCTGAGCCGAAGACGTTGAAGCTCCAGTTGTTAAGCGTGCCGGTCGCACCGGTGGCCGTGTCAGTCACCTTGATCGTCCAGGTGCCGTTTGGATCTTCGCCACGATGCCGAGCCGTGGAAAAGACATAGTCCAACGTGTTGGAGCCGTTGAACGTGGCGTCCCCCGCGCTGGTTGCATCCCCAATCTTCTTGCCGGGGCGGTCCATCAGGATCGACTCGGTACCGGAGGGCGAAACCAGTTTGAGGATGAGGTCGCCCGGCCGTGCGTGGGTGAGGCTCACGCGGATCTCGACATATTCGGCGCGCAAATCCGCGCCGCTCACGGCCAGCGCATGGCTGACGCCGCTGGCGCCGCCATCGGGAATAGCCAGCGCAAGCGCCCCCGACGCCGGCGCCGTGCTCAGTAGCCGTTCGTTCGAGTAGGTCTGCTGGTTGATCCAGGTTTCCGCCAGGCGTACGGCCGCGCGCGCGTCCACCTCGCCATAACCGTAGTCATGGCTGACGTGCATGCCGCCGCCATTCCAGCCCTTGCTGCCATTGGTCTGCCAGGTGGCGTCCGGGTCACTCACCTTCCTTGCGGCGAGGGCGAGGATTTCCTGCACGTCACGGTAGCCAAGGTTCGCGTTCGCCTCCAGCATCAATGCCACGATGCCGGAGACGATCGGCGTGGCAAAGCTGGTACCCTGCACCGTTGCGCTGTCGGCGCCGAATGTCGAGCCGTTCTCGTTCTGTTGCAGGCGGTTGGTCGAAGCGATATTCGAACCCGGCGCGCTGACCAGCAGGTTGGCGCCCGGATTGGAGAACGGCGTGCCGCCGACCTGCAGGGCGCCAAGGTCGGTGTTGGCGTTGATGGCGCCCACGGCTGTCACTGTTCGCGTGTTGGTCAGGTTCGTGTAGTTGGCATTGCCACCGTTGACGCGGTCATTGCCGCCTCCGGCGACAATGACCGTGCCCAAGCCGTTGCGGCCGTTCGCCACGGCGGTGCGGTATGCCTGCGGCATGAGCCCGAGGTTTGTCGGTGTGAACCGCGCATCGAAGTTCGCGGTGGCACCCCAACTATGGTTGACCACATCGTACTCCTTCATGCGGTCCAGGCTGGAGAGGTCCTTGCTGTCGAGCCAGTGCCCGCCCAGGGTGGCGCCATAGGCCACGCCCACGCCGCCTTCGCCGTTCCTTGCAGCCACCATCACGCCGGCAACCAGGGTGGCATGCTCGCTGTACTTTCCATCGCTGCCTTCACCAGCCATGCGGCCGGGTGCAGTCTCCGCCAGCCATTGGGCATCCAGGTTGGCTTTGAGGTCGGGATGATGCGTATCGAGAATCTCCTTGGTGGTCCCGAAAGGGCTCGTCGTCTCGAACTCTCCGATCCGTACACCCTTGCCGCTGTAATCCCTCCACACGGGCAGGATGTTGGCGTCGGATAGGTACCACTGGTCCGCCAGCGCCGGATCGCTCGGCATGTCCGGGGTACGCAAGGTCACGGCGGCACGCATGACGGCACGCTTGCCGGTGCTATCCTGGACCACCATGGCAGCCGTGTTGCCCTTGCTGTCCACGACCGTGTATTTGAAGCCCATCATGCCAGTGAAGCCGGCATCGGGCGTAAACAGCACGTCGCCGGACTGCGTGATGCGGGCTGTGCCTCCCAGCACGTCGAACAGTTCGCTGATGCGCAACGTATCGCCTTGCCAATCGATGTCGTTGGCCAGCAGTTGCTCCTGCGCCAGCAGGTGAGCGGCCGTGCGGCCCAGCAGCGCGCCGCTCTTGTCACGCGTCAGCACGTCCTTCACCGGCAGCGGGTTGTCCAGCCCGGGATCGTTTTCCCCGGGGATGTCGACCAGCGACACATCCTTGAAATTGGCCTTCTCGATATTGCGGAGAAAATCGGTACCGTCGCGTCCAGCGACCGTATCGCTGACCCACACGCCCTGATCCGTACGGGTAAAGCGATACTCGCTGTAGCTGCCGGAGAGTTCGACGACATCGGTGCCGTCGCCTCCATCGAGGATATCGTCGCCCGCCCCTCCCTTGAGGATGTCGTTGCCAGCGCCGCCCGAGAGCGTATCGTCGTCCAGCCCGCCGTCAAGGTAGTCGTCGCCGAGTCCACCCGCAAGGATGTCGCGGCCGCGATGCCCGCGCAGCACATCGTTGCCGGCACCGCCGTCAATCTGGTCATCGCCGGCGTCGCCGTTGATGGCATCGTTGGCGCCACCACCGATCAAAATGTCGTCGCCGTCGCCACCGCTCATGAATACGCTGCTGCGGCCACCACCAATGAACACATCGTTGCCCCGCCCGCCCTGGGCAATTTCAATGCCGCTCTGGGCCAGGTTCAAGGTGACACCTCTGTCGCCGACTACTTGCGCGATATCGGTACCGGCGCCCCCCTGGACATTCGTGTCTTCGGCATCGATCAGCAACACGTCATCCCCGGCGCCGCCGTCGAGCGAATCCTTGCCGGCGCCCCCCGCCAGCCAATTGTTGTTGGCGTCCCCCTTGATAAGATCGTCGCCCTTGCCGCCGACCGCGCTGCGCACGCCTTTCTCCGCCACATCGATGGTCTCGCCTGCTGCGTTACCTGCTACGTAAGATGAGGTCGCGGCAGCTCCCGCACCGCCCTCGGTCGATACAACTGTGCCCGCGCCACTGGCGGCGAAGGTATGGCCGTTCGGATTCGCCAGGAAATTGGCGGCAAGCGCCTCCCTGGTCTGGCCGTTCTGCACGAACGTCCCCTGTGCCAGCACTTCGTTGCCATCGCGCACGGCACCGCTCTGTGCGGTGTTGGCAAGGTTGATCTGCGTGATGCCCAATTCGCTCAACGTCTTCAGCTCGGACGCTTCGCTGGCATCGACCACGCCATTGCCATTGGCATCGTTCCAGCTCTTGCCATCATGGTTGCTGTCGACCCAGACCTTGACCGCGCCCCACGAGGCATCGCGGCTGTCGAAGACGTTGTCGTCGTTGCTGTCCAGGCTCTTGAGGGCCGCGAAACCATCGCGGAATGTCTTCGCGCCAGCGGCGCCGTCGGAGCCAGCCGCACCGCCGTAGTACTCGGACAGCGTCTCGCTGATATTGTCGATCCTGCCGTTGTTGTTGCGATCGACGACGACGATACCGTCTTCCTTGCTGACCCAGCCGGTCCGTTCCAGGCTGCCGCCGTCGTTATCCGTGTCGAACAGCACCGGGTCGTTGACGTAGCTGGTCAGCCTGACGCCGTCGCCATTCAGGTCCAGAACCAGCGGGTCGGTAGGCAGGGTGACACGCGCCTGCGAGTTGGCTGTGTTGAGGAAGATACCCTGAACAGGCGTGCCCGACAGACCGAAGCTGGCGTTTTGCCCGGCCACGCTACCCCAACCATAAGCGCCATTGGCAGCGGCGACTCGATCGATGACGGGGCCAACGAGGTTGCCATTGCCCGGCCGCCAGCCGTCCGACAGGATTTGCGTGAAGGCGGCGTTGGCGGTGTTGTCCTTGATGCCGTTGACGAAGCTGTCGTCGTTCAGCTTCTTGGGATCGGTGGTGATTTGCCAGCCGCCGCCACTGCTCACCAGCCCATCGGCAACAGCCGCTGCGTTGGCCTGCGGGTCGGCGGCGCCTTCTCGTTCGGCAGCACTCAAGGTGCTGGTGGTGAGATCAAAGATGTTTGTCGTGGCCCCTGTCGGCGACCAGGGTTCGTATGCGACCGATTGGGCAGTCGATTGACTCCCGTCCCAGGTAGTCTTGACGACACGGCCATCATCGTAGCGGATCGTGGTCAACGCCGTGCCGTCATCAAAGCGCTGGTCTTCGACGATGTGTTTGATCGATCCTTGCCCGTCTCGCATGGTTGTCGTGTAGATCCCGCCGGACTCCACGGTTGTGCTGCGCGCGAGGAGGTTGCCGGCACGGTCATACTCGGCTTGCGAGCTTTGTCCAAAGATGCCGTAGGTACGAACAACACGATGGTCAAGATAGCTAAGGGTGACCTGTTCACCACCTTCTGGCAGGCGAACCAGGTCCCAGTCGACCACCCCGCCTGGATCGCTGTAGGCATACGCAAGCTGCTTGCGAATCGAGTCCGCTTCACCAGCCGTCAGGCCAAATCTGATGTCCAGCCCTTTGGAATAGTCTTCCCAGTAACCCACAGTGCTTCGGGAGAGCAGGCCTGTTCCGTTCTCTACGACGTAGTCCTGCAGCGCAGCACCTGTCTTGCCCAGCTTGCGGCCTTGTTCCTCGACCTGGAGAATGAGAGACTCCGGCCCGGTCATCGTTCTTCTCTGCAGGCTAGTGAGCTGGGCATCGGCCCCGCCGTTCTCGCTGCGCATGGCTTGAATTCCTCTATACCACCCCAGGAGCTCCACTTGCATACGCTCCGTCACAACAGCAGTGAATCGGTCTGCCCCCTTGAGCTCCGATCGGTACGTTAGATCGTCAACCAATCGCTGCGCATCTTCCAGGCGGGCCACACGGAAGTAGTGGTCCATTTCATGCGCAAGCGTTCCCAGGGCCGATATGGGAAACGATATGCGAGTAAACCAGGCTGGGTGCAAGGCGATTATGTACTTGTTGTCTCCGTTCTTTTTCGGAACGAAGAACGCTCCTGCGCCGGTCGTCGTCAGTTCTTCATCTGTGGCAAGCCGAATTACCAGGTCATTGTTGGACGCGGCATGCACGAAGTACGCATTCAAATCTGTGTTTTTATTGATGCGATCGATCATGCCCTGCAGACCTGACTGGCTAACGCCATTCTTGCCCATCAGGCCTTCAAAAATTGGATTACCGCTGGAAAACTGTTGCATCCTTCACCTCACTTTCAGGATAGAAATTTCTGTACGTCACACGGGTCCAGCAGCCGCCTGTGAAACCAAGCTGCAGTTCATTCATGGGGTTCGCACCTTTGGCATAGACTGAATGTCCACCCGGACCATGCCGATCCCAATCCTCCCTCGGTAGGGGGTGTATCAGCGGGATAATTACCGGATCCACGTACAGGTCGAGATACCCTTCCACGGCGCGGCTGTCGATGCAGTCCCGCTGGGCCCTGATTTTGATCTCGACCTCAACGCTTCGCCCAGGTTGCTTGTCACGTTGAGTCCGGCCGTTGTAGGAGTACGAGCCAGTCCAAGCGGGATTGACAAGGATCCCTTGTGGCAGCAGGTCTTCCCAAAAGCGCAAGTCCTTGGTCCCGTCGGGCATATCCGTGTAGCGAACCACCCGTTTTCCACCCGCCACATGCAAGGCGTCATAGATCGCGTGACGGCCCACATATTGATCCGGCCTGTCCATGATCTGCAGAATCCCCGCAAGCAGTTCTCGGACTTCCGGCCTCAGGCGTCTGGCGCTTTCCTCCTTGGAGTAGCCGAGTTTCGCACCAGGGATAATCTCGGGTGGAATGCCGGGGACGTCCAACATCCAGCTTCGCCGATTGCGATCCTCTTGCCCTGTGCTTGGGTTCCTGCTGCCAGTGCCTGGCATGGCATCCGCCGCCTTATTGGCAACGTTGGCGTCTGCAGAATCCATACAGTCTTTGTTCATCAGCAGGGTGAGCGCAGGAATCACCCCCGCATTCACCAGTTCGAGCCCCTTCCGGCAGAGCGCCCTGTTCTTCTCTCGCTCGCTCGCAGCATCATTGGTGGCCTGCGTGTTCTCCGTGCCCGCGTCGGCGCCGCTCTTGGCTTGATACGTGGCCGAGCATCCGCCGGCGAAGAGCACTGCCAATAAAGGCACGACCACAATGCCGCCAGCGCGCAAGCCTTCGAAGCGGCTCGCGCACCTGAGCCACATGGCGTTCATGTTCATAACCATTCCTGTTGGGTTGCCGCGAAAATGCAAACCGGATTGCACGGAATTGAATTGCTTACGCGATACGCCCGCCATGCAGCGTACGCACGGCCAGAGAATCCGACGAAATCGAATCTCGCAGGCTACGGCGTCACGGCAGCGGCTGATCACAACCTGGATGAGAGGCTACTAGAAAACCTCAACCTTTGTATTCAAGAAAATTCTGCTTTTTACGGCGTCGGGTTCTGAAAAATGTCTCAATGGAACCGCGCTTCCGCCCAGACCTTGACCACGCCCCGGGATGCATCCTTCCTATCGAAGTCCCTGTGTGTTTCTGTCCGGCAGCGCCATTGGTGGCGACCGGATTGCCGTAGTACTCGGACAGCGTCTCGCTGATGTTGTCGATCCTGCCGTTGTTGTTGCGATCGACGACGACGATGCCGTCTTCCTTGCTGACCCAGCCGGTCCGTTCCAGCCTGCCGTCGCCGCCGTCCAGGTCCAGCACCAGTGTGTCGGTCGGCAAGGTGACGCGCGACAAAGGCCCCAGAGGTTTCGGAGCCCTTATGTTGGTCTTCGCCGGCAAGAGCGAATCGGGTAATCAAGCTCTGCGGCAATATGTTTGTACCAAGGGACCCAAGTGGGTATTTAATATCGCCAGCAGCAATTATATTTCTAGAGAAATCTGTACAAAATTTTAATCCATACCCAAGTACACATAACGCTCTTCTGCCACCACCCCAGAAATTTTAGTCGGATCAACTTTCAGCGTAGCACTATAATATTTGGACATTATTTACCACTCACCTTAGAAACATCAGACATGGAAACGGGATCTATCACGTAGGCGACTTTTCCGCCGACCTTGTCAATCAGTATTATTTTGTTCGGCCTCGACACAAGCAACTGATCGAGAAGATATGCAGAAAAACAAACGGCATCCTCCTCCAAAACGCGAACATCATAGAATTCTTTGTATTTCCAATCGAATAACGATGGCGTTTCATATTTAATATATGCGCTTCCGCCGCCAGCCACCAACTCCCTAGCCACGGGCAAACTGGCTCCGGCCTCTTCCTTGACACAACCGTGAAGCACCCTGTTTTTATTTGCATATATCCATGTTGTCTCAACTTTTCCAGTTCTATATGAAGTATACAACCCCAAAAACAAGAATAAAATAACCAAAACAACGATCAACCAAGAGCAGAACCACCGAATAAACTCATGATTATCGACAAACCATTGCCACTGTTTTTTTGAAAGCATATTTTTATTATTTAAATGAGAACCGAGTTTCCACCCGGAGCCGATTCCGATCTCACACCTATTTCCGGTGCAGCTCACAAATCGAGAAGTCGCACCCGCAATCCCTTCCCACGAGCCTGGAACTAGTGGCCAGACCAATTCTTAGCGCAACACGATACAATCGGATCACCGCTGGAAAATTGTTGCATCTGCCACCTCACTTTCGGGATAGAAATTACCAAATGTCATATGCGACCAACATCCGTCTATGAAACCAAGACGCAATCCATTTAAAGGGTTTCTTCCTGTGACATAGGCTGAATGTCCACCCGGGCCATGTCGATCCCATGCCTCCCTCGGTAGGGGGTGTATCCGCGCGATAATTCGCGGATCCACGTACAGGTCGAGATACCCTTCCACGGCGCGGCTGTCGATGCAGTCCCGCTCGGGAGTGATATCGATCTCGACCTCAACGCTCCGCCCAGGTTGCTTGTCACGTTGAGTCCGACCGTTGTAGGAGTACAAGCCAGTCCATGCGGGATTGGCAAAGACCCCTTGTGGCAGCAGGTCTTCCCGAAAGCGAAAGTCCTTGGTCCCGTCGGGCATATCCGTGTAGCGAACCACCCGTTTGCCACCCGTTACATGCAAGGCGTCATAGATCGCTTGACGGCCCATATATTGATCCGGCCTGTCCATGATCTTCAGGATCCCCGCGAGCAGTTCTCGGACTTCCGGCCTCAGGCGCCTGGCGCTTTCCTCCTTGGAGTAGCCGAGTTTCGCACCAGGGATAATCTCGGGTGGAATGCCGGGGACGTCCAACATCCAGCTTCGCCGATTGCGATCCTCTTGCCCTGTGCCTGGACTCCTGCTGCCAGCGCCGGGCTTAGCATCCGCCGCCTTACTGGCAACGTTGGAGGCTGCAGGATCCATACAGTCCTTGTTCATCAGCAGGGTGAGCGCAGGAATCACCCCCGCATTCACCAGTTCGAGCCCCTTCCGGCAGAGCGCCCTGTTCTTCTCTCGCTCGCTCGACGCATCATCGGCGGCCTGCGTGTTTTCCGTGCCCGCATCGGTGCCACCCTGGACTTGCTTCGTGGCCGTGCATCCGCCTGCGAAGAGCACTGCCAATAAAGGCACGGCCACAATGCTGCCAGCGCACCAGCCTTCGAAGCGGCTCGTGCACCTGCGCCACATAGCGTTCATTTTCATAACCATTCCTGTTGGGTTGCCGCGAAAATGCAAACCGGATTGCACGGAATTGAATTGCTTACGCGATACGCCCGCCATGCAGCGTACGCACGGCCAGAGAATCCGGCGAAATCGAATCTCGCAGGCTACGGCGTCGCGGCAGCGGCTGATCACAACCTGGATGAGAGGCTACTAGAAAACCTCAACCTTTGTATTCAAGAAAATTCTGCTTTTTACGGCGTCGGGTTCTGAAAAATGTCTCAATGGAACCGCGCTTCCGCCCAGACCTTGACCACGCCCCGGGATGCATCCTTCCTATCGAAGTCCCTGTGTGTTTCTGTCCGGCAGCGCCATTGGTGGCGACCGGATTGCCGTAGTACTCGGACAGCGTCTCGCTGATGTTGTCGATCCTGCCGTTGTTGTTGCGATCGACGACGACGATGCCGTCTTCCTTGCTGACCCAACCGGTCCGTTCCAGCCTGCCGTCGCCGCCGTCCAGGTCCAGCACCAGTGTGTCGGTCGGCAAGGTGACGCGCGACAAAGGCCCCAGAGGTTTCGGAGCCCTTATTAATATTTAGAAACTATTCACCACTTACCCTATAAACATCAGACATAGAGACAAGATCTATCACGTAGGCGACTTTTCCGCCGACCTTGTCAATCATTATTATTTTGTTTTGTCTCGACACAAGCAGCCTATCAAGAAGATATGCAAAAAAACAAACAGCATCCTCCTCTAAAACACTAACATCATAGAATTCTTTGTATTTCCAATCGAATAACACCCACAATCACTTCCCACGAGCCTTGAATTAGTGGCCATATCAACTCTTAGCGCAACACAATACAATCGAATCAACGATGGAAAATTGTTGCATCTGCCACCTCACTTTCTGGATAGAAATTACCAAATGTCATATGCGACCAACATCCGTCTATGAAGCCAAGACGCAATCCATTTAAGGGGTTTCTTCCTGTGACATAGGCTGAATTTCCGCCCGGGCCATGTCGATCCCATTCCTCCCTCGGTAGGGGGTGTATCAGCTCGATAATTACCGGATCCACGTACAGATCGAGATACCCTTCCACGGCTCGGCTGTCGATGCAATCCCGCTCGGGCCTGATTTTGATCTCGACCTCAATGCTCCACCCAGGTTCCTTGTAACGCTGAGTCCGGCCTCTGTAGAAGTACGAGCCTGTCCATGCGGGATTGGCAAAGATCCCTTGTGGCAGCAGGTCTTCGCGAAAGTGCAAGTCCTTGGTCCCGTCGGGCATTTTCGCGTAGCGAACCACCCGTTTCCCACCCGCCACATGCAAGGCGTCATAGATCGCTTGACGGCCCATATATTGATCCGGCCTGTCCATGATCTTCAGAATCCCCGCAAGCAGTTCTCGGACTTCCGGCCTCAGGCGTCTGGCGCTTTCCTCCTTGGAATAGCCGAGTTTCGCACCAGGGATAATCTCGGGTGGAATGCCGGGGACGTCCAACATCCAGCTTCGTCGATTGCGACCCTCTTGCCCTGTGCTTGGGTTCCTGCTGCCAGCGCCTGGCTTGGCATCCGCCGCCTTACTGGCAACGTTGGAGGCTGCAGAATCCATGCAATCCTTGTTCATCAGCAGGGTGAGCGCAGGAATCACCCCGGCATTCACCAGTTCGAGCCCCTTCCGGCAGAGCGCCCTGTTCTTCTCTCGCTCGCTCGACGCATCATCGGCGGCCTGCGTGTTTTCCGTGCCCGCATCGGTGCCACCCTGGACTTGCTTCGTGGCCGTGCATCCGCCTGCGAAGAGCACTGCCAATAAAGGCACGACCACAATGCCGCCAGCCCGCCAGCCTTCGAATCGGCTCGCGCACCTGAGCCACATGGTGTTCATGTTCATAACCATTCCTGTTGGGTTGCCGTGCAGCCGCCATATCGAGGACGAAAGGCTGGCGATGCAGGCCGGTTGGCTCGGAATTGAATTGCTTGCGCGATACGCCTCCCATGCAGCGTACGCACGGCCGGAGAATCCGGCGAAGTCGAATTTCGCAGGCTACGGCGTCACGGCAGCGGCTGATCGCAGTCTGCGATGAGAGGCTACTAGAAAACCCCGATCTTTGTATTCAGGAAAATTCTGATTTTTCAGCAGGGGATTCTGCAAAGTGCTTCTGCTTGCGAAAGATGGGTCATCGATGGAAGTTTTTTCTGCATCTTTGAACATATCCTCAGGCATGGCGATACGCACGTTCGCGGGAATTGGCCTGACTGTCGAGGCGGTACCGGATGCGACAACCTTGCTGAACTTACGCAAACAGCTGGTCGCGCACGATCTGACGCGAAAGCTGTTCGACGTTTCGCTGACACATGCCTTGCTGCACGGCCATGAAGACGATGCATTCAGCGACGCGGGCTGCGCCGGCGTTCACAAGCGCGACGATATGCAAGGCAAAAGCGTAAAGTGGCACGTGGCCACCAAGCACAGCAAGATCAACGCGATGCGCGATGGCGCATCGAAGGAATTGCGCATGCAGGTCAAACACACCACGCCCCGGATACGCACCCGCGTCGAGCATTCCTTTCATGTCATCAAGAATCTGTCTGGTCATCGTAAGGTTCGCTACAAGGGCTTGGCCAAGGATTCGGCACAGTTGTTCGGTCTGTTCGGCCCAGCCAATCTGGTGCTCGCAAAAACGGCGTTTTTAGCGTCTGCGGAGAGTAATCCGTCTTGGGCGCGCCAAGCGCGCCAGGAAGTGGGTCAATGCCGGTTATTCCGCCAGAAATCATCCTCAAACTGCATTCGCTTCCCCCATCGTGGAAAACAGATGCAAGGTGGGCGGCAAGGTCCGGCGCAAGTGCCCTTATCAGTTATTTCTTAGGGCTCCGATATCCCGATATCCCGATATCCCGATATCCCGATATCCCGATATCCCGATATCCAGGGCGATCCTATCTCACGGCCCCCTTTGCGCGTCAGCGCTCACGCAGGCCGCGACCCCATCGCTAGCCCCCAGTCCCGCCACCCGCCTTGTCCGCCGTGCCGGCACTTCGCAGCGTGGGTACAAGATCGTCCGGCGTCTCTACGTTGACTGCAATGGGTGGCATCCAGCGCAAGGTGCGCTTCGCGCTATCACGCGGGCCACTCAGGTAGGTGTGCCAGTGTGCCCGCCGGATGTGGGGGCGCGGGCCCGCGTGAGTCCAAGTATCATCACCAGCGCCAGCGGCATCATGGCCCACACGGCGCAGCGCGGCACCCAGGCGCGTGGCGACGTCCCAGCATACCGGTCGCTGCGCGGCGAACATGCGCACGCCCTTCTTGGTGCGCTTCGGCACCGGCCTCGTAGGCCGGGATGCACCATCCCCGATTTCGGCGGCTTCGCTGCACAGGTACAGGAGCAGCGAGAGAATGCGCGGCAGCAGCGTCGGCATATTTCGCTCAAAATCCGGTTCGACCGCCATGCCGCCCTCACGCATGCTTTGAAACATGCCGCGAATAGCCGCGCCCAATGTGCGACGGGTCAGATCGATCGGCCAAGTGAGCAGGCCGTCAGTGTAATTGAGCTGCAACATCAGCACCTCGCCGCCATCGCCGTTGTCCCACAGGTTGGCAAAGACGCCATAAACGGGAAGATGGTCCCAGTGCATGCCGGGCGTCTCAAGATAAACACACCATTCAGGCAAGTGCCGCAACAACGCCGCGGGCAATTCCCCTGTCACAGGCGTCGCGCACAAGGCTTCGTAGACCGTCGAGTCGATGCGGTAAATCCCCTGCGTCACGCGCCAGGCCGCTATTGTCGCCACAAGTTGCAAATGCGTGACCAGCCCCTTCGGCGTCGGGTCGCCTGGGCGCAGACCGAGCCTGCGCATCATCATGTTCCGAAGCAGCGTGTATGGAATGTAGTAGTGGTCAGGCCATCCCCGCGCCGCTGGATCACGCAAGGCGCGCAACTTGTCCGTTGTCGCCAACAGGCCAGGATAGCAGGTGCCGACGTGCGTGAGCCAGTAACCGGGATGCATCTTCGCTGCGTCGCCCGGTGCCGACGGCAATGCGGCAGGCACCTGCGGCTGCGGTGCGTGCGCTGCGTTGATTGAATTCGTCATCGTCTTTCGCCTCATCAGTGAAGCGGCACCGGCTTCATCCCGCGTGCCTTGACATCTGCAATCGAGCAGCCGCTTGCACCGTGGCCGGTCTGCCGAAGCCGCCGCCATGCTTGACGTCGCGACCGTAGACGGCAACGCCCACCAGCTCCAGCGTGCTGCCGCGCACCTCGATCCTCACCGGATCGGTCTTCTTCCACTGTTTCTTCGGCACCACCAGCTTCCAGACCGTCTCCTTGCCGGGGCTGCGGAAGAGCGCGATGACCCCGACATACTCCGCCTCGGCATGCATCGGCTCGCTCAGGCTCACGCTCGCGTCGGGGCGCAGGATGACGTCCTTGGTCGCCAGCAGATCGGGCTTGAGTAATTCGAGATCATTGGCCTGCAGTCGCGCATAGCTCAATTGCTCAAAGGCCTGCGGCGATTTCAGCTGGTAGATCCGCACCACCGTCGACAACGATTGCCCGGCGCCGTTTGTATTTAACGACGACCGGCTGGTCAGATCGAGGCTCATGGTCTTGACCTGCGTCGTGAAGGCCCATTTCGCTGCCTCCACCGTGCTGTCCTTTACGGCCTGGCCCACGCCGCAACCGGCTATATGGGTGGCAACCAGCAGTAGGGCGCCGTTTCGAAGCTGTCGCCTCATTGTGTTGATCCTCTTTGTGTAGCTGTAGCGTATTGCTGCGTTTCATTGACAGTGCGGGTTCAGCGTTGCGTTGGCTGCGCCGAGCTGTGCCCGCGCCAGTTGCCGAGCTGCACACGGGTGACGGCGTCGCTGGCGCCCGTGGCTTCGGCTTCGTCGGGCTGCCTGAGCTGCGTGGTGTAGCCCAGGCTCACCTGGTCCGAATTCAAGGCCGGCGCCGGCATCAGCGCCGGCCTCACATGCATCTCCAGATGCGCGTGCGCTTCATAGCCCAGGTAGAAGCGCAACAGCGCGGTCACCTCCCGGTGCATGGCACGGCCCGGCATCAGCCCCAGCACCGAGTCGCGCGCCTGCGGCGCGATCACCACGCGTACGGTGTTTGCGCGGTCATAAAAGCCGCGCCCGAGCACACAGCTCTCCCCCAGCGGCATCCGCTCGGTGGCGTCGAGGCGCACCCACACGGGGTAGAACTCCTCCACCGTGATGCGCGCGTCCGGCACGGCATGCTGCAGCACGCCGGCAAGGCCCTCGGCGGTGCGTGTGCGCTGGCTGGCCAGCCCCAGCATCGACAACAGCTTGCGTGTGGGGACGGTCTCTTCGGCACCCGGCCTGCCGAGGCCCAGCCCGAGCAAGCTCAGCAGGTAACACGACACTTCGTCTTGTCCGCCGCGCCGGAAGCCCACCGGATAGCGGTACTTGCGCGCGACGCGATAGAACTGCGTGACGATCCGGTGGTGAAACAGGTCCAGCAAGGCCGCCAGCGGCTCTGCCCCGTCGCGACGCTGGGCAATCTCGTCCACGAAGTAGGACGGCATGCGCGCATCCACGCCGTAAAGGCCCAGGAAGGTGGTCCGCACCACCGGTGGCCGCTCGGGGTGGTCGCTGTCGCACTCCACCGCGTCGATCTCCCGCCCCGGAAAGCCTAGCCGTCCGTGCGAGCGAAACCGCACGGGCTCGTTGGCCGGGGAATCGGTGGTGCCCAACGGCGGTTGCTGCGGCGCGGCCAGTTCGATCAGCTCGCAGAGCCGGAAGAAGTTCATCTGCGGCGCACGGGCGAGCAGCGCCGGCAGCAAGGCGCGCTCCTGCGCCTGCGTTGCTGTCAGTTTCGGCAGGCTCAAAACGGTGCCCCCTCGGCCTTGCTGTCGGGCCATGCGAGCCGCTTGCCGCTTGGCAGCGACACGATCACCAGCCGGGTGTACAGGTTCAGCGTGGCATAGAGCGAGAGGAACCGGTTGAGCATCTCGCCGAAGAGCTCGACGTCGCCCGCGCCGGCAAAGCGGGTGCTGTCCAGCACCACTTCGATCTCCACGCCGCGCAGCAGGCCGCCTTTAACGAGCTTTTGCAGGGGCCGGTGCCGCACGTCCGTGATGGCGTCGATGCGCCGGCGGTTCATCTCGCCTTCCGTCCAGTCGTAGAGGGCAAGACTGCCGCGCAGGACTTCGGCATCGAGCAGCGACAGGTAGTTTGGCGCCAGGTGCGACAGCACGCGCCAGTGGAAGCGGTCGGCGGTGGGCGGGTACACCGGCAGGGTCGGCGCCGTCAGGTTGCGCACCGCGCCGATATTGGCGAACCCGCCCCGCATACGCGTGATGCCGGCCTCGCGCAGGCCTTTGCGGGGCAGCATGCCGTTGGTGCCCGTGACCGACAGCGATAGCGTCTCCTGGGGCAGGGTCTGTTGCTGCTCCCAGGCAAGTCCGCCGAGCACCACCCAGGTGTCGAACCTGCCCGAGGGACCGCGGCGCACCCGGGTGTGGAAGTAGCGCTCGGGCATCTCATGGCGCAGCATGCCACCCCGGTGGCGAAAGGCGGCGAACGGCGCGTACTCGAAGCGCGCGCCGCTCGCTGCCTCGAAGCCGCGCACGGTATCGACCGAGTACGCTTCGACATGCTGCCCGTGTTGCTCCATGGCCCGCACCCGGTACTCGGTCTCCGTGTGCGTGACCGTGATCGGGTCGGCTTCCAGTTCGAACAGGTTGATGATGGGCGTGCAGAAGAGCCGCACGTTCTCCGCCGAGAAGCGCATGTCGTCGGGGAACGGCCTGGCCAGCACCACCTCCACGTCGAAGTGCCCGGCGCCCGGGGGAATGGCGGCCATGTCCAGCCCCACCAGGTCGACGAACATGAACTTCTCGGGAAAGGTGAAGTACTCCAGCAGCAGCTGGTAGCCACCAAAGGCATTGTCCGGCTTGGGCCACAGGCGCGCCTGCGCGTCGAAGCC